>JAQYPI010000110.1 GCA_028726925.1 Caryophanales bacterium
CGATGTTGTCGGTGAGGGCGGTCAAGGTGTAGGTGCCGCCCGGGACGGAGATGTGCTTCCAGAGGAGGTAGCGGCTGCCGCTAGCGATCTCGAGGTTCTTGCCGGCTTTCGTGATTTCCTCGTCGAAGTAGATGTTGTAGCGACGGGTGTCTTCGGTCGTCGTCTCGGATTCCTCAGCGGAAGTGTCGGGGCCAGAAGGCTGCCCGCAGCCAGTGAGCGTGACGGCCCCGAGGAGGGTCGCGACGCTGAGAAGGAGAAGTTTCTTGCAATTCATGGTTCGTTCCTTTCTTTGTCCTTGGTTATGTTCGACCGTCTCCCCTCGGACGGATGGAGTCGGTCTTGGTTTGCCTTCGCCCTCCCCGGAGGAAGGGCGAGAAGCGAATCAATGGGATTAGGCCACCGCGTGGTTGTTCACGAAGTGGAGGGTGACGCTCGCATCGTCCTGAGCGACGATTTCGATCGTCCAGGGGAAGTCGAGGCCGTTATTGAACTTGGTGCCGTTGGTGTACCAGTTCTGATGGTGGGACGGGCTATAGAAACTGCCGCCGTATTTGGCATCGGGCTTCTCGCCGTAGGTCTCGTCGGGCTCGCCATCGCCATCGCCGTCCTTCTCGTAATATTCCTGAAGGCCGAAGAGGTTGACCATGCAGCCCATCGTCGAATAGTAGGACGTGCCGGCGGTGCTGTTCTCGGTGCCCGGGAAGATCGCCTGCATCTCGCGGAAGGGCGAGGTCTTGCCGGTCGCACCGTCGACGGAGCCAGGGCGGCCGTCGTCCGTGGAGCCGTTGGGGGTGTTGCTATGGACCCCGAAGGCGCCGGTCTCGAACGTCTTGCCGTCCGCGGAGACCGTACGGGTCTTCTTGGGCGTGTCCGTGTAATTGCGCACGACGTTGACGTCCTTGCCGTCGACGATCTCGCCTTTTTGGGAGGCGGCGCGGGTGTCGACGTGGAACATCTGGAGGCCGGGGCGGCGGTAGGTGCCGCCGTGGCCATAGGCGTTGTCGCCGCTGCTTGAGGCTTGCTGCCATTCGGGATAGCCGTCGCTATCCTCGGCGTTCACGCCGGTCGGGGTGTAGTATTCGAGCATCAGGTACTCGTCCCACGGCGTCCCGTTCCAGGCCTTGCCTTTCGCCGGGACGATGAGGAAGTTCTTGGTCTCGGTGTAGGAAGGGAGGGTGATCTCGAAGTCGTCGCTTGAATAATCGACGACCCAAGGAGCGACCCAGCCATAGGCCATCTTGGTGTAGGCGTTGTGGTCGCCGACGTTTTGGTCCATCATGTCGACGCAGCCCGCGGGCCCCTCGCCTTTGTTGGCGGAATAGGAGTAGTAGTCCGGGGCGCCCATCATGTGGCCGGTTTCGTGGATGATCGTGTGGGCATCGACCGCCTTGCCGTCCCAGCGGGAGCCGTAAGCGGTATATTCCGAGCCGGTGTAGTAGCCGTTGGTCAGGAAGTCCCAGCGCGAGAAGAAGAGACGACGGGGGTTCGGAGAATCGACGCTCGGGGAGGTGGAGACGTTGGTCGTGTAGTTCCACCAGACGGAATTGCCCCCGTCTTGGGAAGGCGTCGGCTGCGAGGTCACGTAGATGATCTCGACGCCGTCGATGAAGCCATCGCCGTCGCTATCGAATTTCTTGGGATCGAGGACCCAGCCGGATTCGTTGGCCGGGTTTTTGAAGTAGCTGACCGCGGCGGAGCAGATCGTTTGGGCGAGGCCGCTTGAGGCTACACCGGGATCCGTGTCGTTTTTCTGGTATTCGAAGATCGGAGTCACTTCCCCGCCGATCTCGAGGGCGCCGGCGCTCGCCTTGTCGTAATAACTCGCGAGGGATTCCCACGGGGTGGTGTCGGGGATGGTCCCGTCAATCCCAGCCGGAGCGGTCTTGTCGTTCTTGGCGAAGAAGGCTTCGCGCAGAATCTCGCGGGCGAGCTCGTTTTTCTCCGGCGTCGTGCCAAACGAGGTGTTCTTGAAGACGACGGGGATGACGAGGACCTGAGGGTTGCCAACTGAGGGCATGCAGCCGGAGGCCTTTTCCTGGGTCCCGAGGGTGTCGATGCCCGGGTAATTCATGTATTTGTAGTCGGCGAGGTCCTCAAGGGTCGTGGCCTTGGAAACGCCCTTGACGTTCCCGGAGGCGTCTTCCTTGTCGATATTCCCTTCCGTGACGGTCAGTTCCGCGGTCGCGGTGATCGTGCGTCCGCCATCGACGAGAAGGCGGTTCTTGACCGTGTAGCGTCCCGCGGGCAAGGGCTCATCGCCCCCATAGGTCTTTTTCCCGCTTTCCGGGGTGATCGTGAAGTCTCCGCGGGTCCCCATGTCCTCGCTCGATCCGTCGGTCTTGATGTAGGTGGTGCTCGGCACCGCGCCGTCGATCAAGGTCATTCCCGCGCGGATGGAGGAATGGGTGAGTTCCATCTCGGCCCGGCGCTTCCCAGTAGAAGCGGACGAGCTTTCGGAAGCAACGCTCGAGGATTCCGAGGTGGGATCCTCCGACGCGGATGGATCGATGTTCCCCGGCTCGCCGCACGAAGCAAGGGCCGCAAGGCTCATGGTTGCCATCGCAAACAGGGCGATTTTTCTCTTGTTCATGCTTTCTCTCCTTTCTTGTGTACGCGGTCTACCATACACGCGCGCTAAAAATTTGCAAGAACTTTCCGAAGGCGACTTGCCAAAATCGCGGATAGGCTTACAATTCGGGTGATGTCCAAGAACGCCATCCTCCTGATCCGCCATTCCATCATCGCCCTCGGCATCGCCGCCGTGAGCTTTTGCCTCGTCTTTTTCCTGCGGGGCGCTTTTTCCTACCGCGGGGGGAGCGACGCCTGCTTTGTGACGGGGGCCCTCGAACTTGGGATCGCCGGCCTCCTCTTCATCGGGCGGGCAGGCACGTTCGACGTCCTGGCCTATGGGGTCAAGCGTTTGGTTGACCAATTCACGCACCACGACGACCCGGAATACAAAACGGCCGGCGATTACAGCCTCGCCAAAAAGGAAAAGCGGAAATCCGTGCGGTTTCCCTATTGGGTTTATCTTGCTTTGGCTGGCGTTTTCCTCCTTCTCGCCCTCGTCTTCGGCCTCTTGTCCGCCCCGCGATAAATTGACGGATTTCCCCTATATATAAAAAGGATAAATAGAGCCCCTTAGATTTATACAATGTATATTCTTTTCGGGGGTTCGTTTCCCGATTGGAGAAAAAAAGAGTTGCAAATTTTTCTACGCGTATTTTACTAGATATCACGTTTGCGTATTCGCGCATGACGTGCACACAAAAGAAACGCAGAAAACAAAGAAAGGAAGAACTTATGAAGAAACGGAACTTCACCACGCTTCTCGCTCTTGCCTTGGTCAGCGGAACCCTCGTCCTCGCCTCCTGCGGCGGGCCCGACACTCCGAATTCGACAGGCGGAACGGGCCCTGCCGGCTCGTCCTCGACCCCCGATGCGAACGTCGACGAAGACGGCCTCGAGATCATCAACGATGCCCTCGCCGCCGACGGCTCCTTCGACTTCAGCAACGAGGACTGGCACGAGAAAACCAAAATCACCGCGGCGCTCGAACGCTACACGATGCAGAATTTCACCGGGGGCATCCCCCTCTATGACGATTCCGCGTCGGAAGCTTTCTCCAAGCGCTTCAACCCGAAGTCGGACACCTACATCACGAACTACGGCTTCGGCGTCATGGAAGGCATCCTCGACCCGGATGGGGAAATGTACAATGGCCCCATCGTCGAGGCCCGCGAGCAGTACAAGAGCTATTTCCACGGCTACACCAACACGGACTCCGGCACCTTCAACGGCTGGGACGCGACCGGCTCGGACGTTAGCGATCGCCACTCCATGATCACCTCGGGCTATTACGGCGTCGAGATGAACGCGACCAAGGACGGCTACGCCTGGAAAGGCGAGCTCGCCCGCGACGCCTACCCCGTCATGGTCGTGAAATCCTCCGAAGACGACCCGGGAACGGAAGTCGTCATCACCGGCGAAGACGATCCCAACATCGACAAGACGTCCGTCTATTGGCGTGTCTATCTCCACGTCGGGGCCGGCTACGAATACAAGGCTGTCCCGGGCTCCAAGTGGGCCAACAAGGCGGAATTCGACGGCCGCCAAGTCCAAGTCGAGGACTACATCACCCCGTTCAAGGCGATGCTCGACAACAAGCTCGTCCGCTATAGCAACCTCATCACCGACGCCTCGGGCTTCTACAAGGCCGCCGATTACGTCTACGATAGCAACGGCTCCAAGTCGTGGGAAACTTCCGGCATCGGCATCCAGATCAACAAAGAGCTTTCCAACGAGGAATACGGCGTCATCGATTTCCGCTTCATCCAGCCGAAATCCGCCGCGACCGCCCGCACCAACCTCTCGAGCTCCCTCTATTCCCCGATCCCGCAGGACTTCCTCGACGCGATCGGCGGGGCCAAGAATTTCGGCGTGAAGGGCACGACCGCCGCCAACACCTTCGATAATTTCCTTTGCTTCGGCGCCTACATCCCCGTCGAATGGCAGTCCCAGAAAGAACTCATCTACACGAAGAATGAGGATTATTACGACGCGGACCGCTACACCCTCCCGGGCTACACGGAAGTCGTCTATTCCGGCGCGAACGCCGATGACCTCGCCTGGAAGGACTTCAAGGAAAACAAGCTCGACGAATGCACCGTCCCCGTTTCCGCCCTTGTCAACAAGGAAACCTACGAAAAGACCTACCGCACCGAGGGTTCCACGATCATCAAGATCAACCTGAACACCTGCAACAAGAGCGAATGGAATTATTTCTTCGGCCCGAACGGCAAAGTGTTCAAGCATAACGCCGACGTCGTCGACAAGGGCACCGGCAAGTGGAGCGGGGTCAAGGACATCATGTCCAACCACGACTTCCTCCTCGGATTCTTCTTCGCCATCGACCGCAAATCCCTCGCCGAGACCGCTGGGCGCAACCCCGCCATCTCGTATCTCTCCAACGCGTACATGATCGACCCGACGGGCCGCGAATCCTACCGCGACTCCGAAGAAGGCAAGGCCGTCGTCCAGGAATGGATCGACGTCGCCGGCAACGAATATTGCTACAACCGCGACGTCGCCGCCTCCCTCTTCCACAAAGCCGGCGAAGCCCTCATCCGCGATTACGGATGGGAAGCGGGCGAGGAAATGACGATCCAGGGCTTCTACCGTTACCAGTCCACGATCGACAACCTCGGCCGTTACATCTCGCAGCAAGTCGCCGACATCTTCAATGATGCCTGCGCCGACCTCGGCCTCACCCTCAACATCGACCTCAAAGTCGGCGGCACCCAGTACACCGACACCTACACCCTCATGGATCACGGCGAGTTCGACTTCGCGGAAGGCGCGGTCTCGGGCAACGTCCTCGATCCTCTCAACTTCATGTCCACCTGCTCCTCGAGCGCGTCCCTCCACCAAGGCTTCAACCTGAACTGGGGCCGCCCGACCACCCATCTCTCCTCCCGCCCGGCCGTCTACACCCCTGCCGGCGAAGAAGGCGAGCTTCACTGGTCCTTCGACGCTCTCTGGAGCGCTTCCCAAGGCTTCAGCGTCGTCAACAAGGGCGTGACCAAGGAACTCGGCAGCAACCAGCGCTTCATCGGCCCCGACATGACCGATGACGAAACGGGCTACACGTCCTCCAGCAAGGAAATCACCTTCCTCATGGACTTCCCCGACCAAGCCCGCAACGAGGATGGCGACCTCCTCTACGAATTCGAGGCCAAGCCGTCCCAGATGGCGTTCCTCCCCTCCGATGAAGGCAACACGATCCAAGGCGGCTATTACTTCAACGGCGCGACCGTCGTCACGAACAATTCCGGCTGGCTTGAGGTCCACATGCCCTTAAGCGAAGTCATCGATGACTGCCAGCGCATCGCGACCGCCGAGAAGAAGACCGTCGTCGGCTTCACCGTCCAATTCTATTTGGTCTACCGCATCTTCCCGGGCACCGAGAAGCAACTGCTCAAGACCATGATCGTCACCGCGAACGCGACCCTTGCCGAGCTCGGCATCGATCCGATCAAGGCGTAAAAGCCTCTCACGCATAGGGCTGGGCCTTCGGGCCCGGCTCTATTGTTTCGTCTAGACACCCACCCCAAAGGGGAGAAAGAAGGCCAATGAAAGATTCCGTAAAATACGTCATCGAGAGAATCCTGCTCATTTTCTTGACGGCTTTCATCATCCTGTCCCTCACGTACATCCTCCTTCAGTGCCTGCCGCTTTACGCCGGGGGCAACGACATGGAGCGTTTCACGTTCTACGAGCACCAAGTCGAACTCAATTTCTACGATCCCATCGATTACGCCACTTACCTCAGCTTGAGCGAAAGCGAGCAGGCCGGTTGCGGCGTCGTCACCATCGGGGTCAACACCTACTACTACATGCCGCGACCGATCTTCAACCGGTACCTCGCTTGGCTCGTGAACGTCTTCACCCGCTGGGACTGGGGCACTTCCACCTCGAGCATCGGCTTCAACCAGCCCGTCATGTCGATCCTCATGAGCCGCCTCCCGTATTCGATGCGTCTCAACATCGTCTCGATCTTCATCTCGGTCCCCTTGGGCCTCACCCTCGGCATCGTCGCGGCGCTCAAGAAGAACACGTGGGTCGATAGCCTCATCAGCACGGTCATCATGATCTTCATCTCGGTGCCCTCTTTCGTCCTCATCTCCTTCCTCCTCCTCATGTTCCGTCAGATCCCGGGATTCCCGAGCCAGTGGCCGAGCGATTCGCAGGCCGCCGCGAGCCCGTTGCTCGCCTTCCAGGCCTACATCATCCCGGTCATGTCCCTCTGCTTTGGCTCCATCTGCTCCTTCGCCCGCTACACGCGCGCTGAGCTCACCGAGGTCATGAGCAGCGAATTCCTCCTCCTCGCGCGGACCAAGGGCCTCACGAAAGGCCAGTCCGTCGTCCGTCACGCCCTGCGCAACTCGATGGTCCCGATCGTCCCGATGATCATCTCGGAATTCATCGGCATCCTCTCGGGTTCCATGGTCCTCGAGCAGATCTATGGCATCCCCGGCATCGGGTCGCTCTTCGTCGACGGCATCACGAACAAAGACTACCCCGTCGTCATGGTCGACATGGCGATTTACACCCTCATCGGGCTCTTCGCGACCCTCATCATCGACCTAAGCTATGGCATCGTCGACCCGCGCATCCGCATGGGCGCGAAGAAATAAAAGGAGGCAGAACATGGAAAACGAAACCAAAACCAATCTCCCCGCCTCCAAGGCCCCCGTCCAAGACGAGGATTTCGTCTTCGTCCAGCAGGACAAGTCGATCCACGACGTCAAATTCGACACGAAGCCGACCACGTTCTTCAAGGACGCCCTCAAGCGTTTCGCGAAAAACAAATCCTCGGTCGTCGCGGCCGGAATCCTCGCCGTCATCATCGGGATGGCCATCATCGTCCCGCTCGCCGACGGCAACGACATCACGAACGTCAACGTCGATAACACGACCCACTTCCTTCCCCCGAAATGGTTCGATAACGCGGGCGGATTCCTCGACGGGACCGGCAAGGTCAAGGACGCGATCATCGACCCCAACACGAACCTCCCCGACGAGGCCCAATACGTCCATAGCGCCATCGTATGCAAAAAAGGCCAAAGCCTCGAAGACGCCATCGAGATCAAGGAATCTCGCGTCGCGGGCATCACCGAGACGATCCTCAAATACGGCAAGGGCGGCTACATCTCCATAGCCGTCGCCGGCAGCGAGGAAAACGGGATTTTCTTCCCCGCCCCGACCTCGGTCTCTTCCCCTTCTTTCACCTTTGATCCCGCCCTTGACGCGTCGGTCACCTACCACGTCCCAAGCGACTATTTCGTGGAAAAAGCCGGCGAGGAAACGTCCCTTTTCGCGACGCTGACCCTCGAAAGCGACGCCCTAACCGAGGCCATCGTTCTCGCTTCAGATATTGACGTCGCGACGATGAACGACTTCACCGTCGACCTCTCGGGCAATGCTGATGTATCTTCCGCTCTCGGGCCCGCCGTCTCGAATTGCCGCCTCGTCCTCACCCTCTCCCCTAAGACCCTTGCGGACGCCTCGAACCTTTTCTACCTTGAGGGCGTTTCCGTCTCTGGGCAAGAAGGCCTCTTGCCCCTTGCCTTCGATAACGCGGTCGCCGAAGTGAGCCGCGAATCGGACAAGAAGATCCCCGCGGACGAGAAATACGCCTATTCCTCCGGGGCGAACCGCTCCTTGGTCGAAGTCCTCGCCAAGACCGGTTCCTTCCGCTATGACTATTACGAGGCCGCCTTTGGCGAAACCACGATGGAAATCACCGAGAAAGAACTCGAGAAATACATCGAGCGCGGCTTCATCACGTGGGATTGGTCGGACAAATCCTCGACTTCCGCGGACGTTTGGCAAGATGCCGACCCGTCCATGTACGAAATCAAGGACCTCGAGCATTCCCCGATCCGCGAAGTCAAGCGCTTCAAGTACCGCCGCATCTCGTCCTCCATCGTCGAGACCGAGACCAAGACCCTTGAATGCACGGTGTCCAAATACCGTTACGCCTGGGCGAAAGGCCAGCTAGGCACCTGCGCGATGCCCCGCATGATCTTCGGCACGAACCAAAACGGCCAGGATTTCTTCAAGATCGTGTTCTCCGGCCTTCTCACGTCCTTGGGCCTCGGGCTCCTAGCCGCCATCATCAACATCTTCGTCGGTCTCGTCTGGGGCGCCGTCTCCGGCTATTTCGGCGGCATCACGGACATGGTGATGGAACGCGTCATGGAAATCCTCGGCGGCATGCCCTGGATCGTCCTCATGACCCTCATCGTCTTGCTGCTTGGCTCCGGGTTCTGGACGCTTCTGCTCGCCCTCTGCCTCACCGGGTGGATGGGCATCGCCGGCACGACGCGCAGCCAATTCTACCGTTTCAAGGGACGCGAATACGTCCTTGCTTCCCGCACCTTGGGGGCTAGCGACGCGCGCCTCATCTTCAAGCACATCCTGCCGAACGGCATCGGGACCATCGTCACCGGCGCCGTCCTCATGATCCCGGGCGTCATCTTCACGGAGGCTAACGTCGCCTACCTTCTCCCTGGCGTCCTCCAATACGAGGGGGGCATCGTGAGTTTCGGCCTCACCCTCTCCGACGCGCAGTCCTACTTGAACCATTATCCTTACCTCATCGTGAGCGCCTCGATCGTCATGGTCCTCATCATGATCGCCTTCAACCTCTTTGGGAACGGCTTGCGCGACGCGCTCAACCCCAGCTTGAAAGGAGCGGACAACTGATATGGCTTATCCCACGATCCAATACCCGTTCGAGACGGGCGGCAACCCGGATGGCCGCGAGGTCGTCCTTTCGGTGCGCGATCTTTCCATCTCCTTTTCGACGGACGGGGGCTATGTCCACGCCGTCCGCGGGGTCGCCTTCGACCTCTACAAGGAAGAGACCCTCTGCATCGTCGGGGAGTCCGGCTCTGGCAAATCCGTCACGAACAAGACCATCATGGGCATCCTCCCCAAGAACGCCCACATCGATTCCGGCTCCGTCGTCTACCAAGGCGAGGACCTGACCAAGGTCTCGGAAGAGGAATTCCACCGCATCCGGGGCACGAAGATCGGCATGATCTTCCAAGACCCCCTCTCCTCCCTCAACCCCATCATGAAAATCGGCAAGCAAATGACCGAGGTCATGATCATCCAGGGTAACCACCTGCGCCGCTACTACGATGACCTCATCAACGCCGAGTTCATCGAGACGAAGAACGACGAGCGCCTCCTTTACCTCGAGCGCCAAGAGGCGAAACGGAAGAAAAAAGTTGCTTCCGCCGCTATCAAGGCCGCGACGAAAGCCAAGGATGCTGCGAAGGTCCAGGACATCGCCGAACAGCTCGCCTCGTTCCTCGAGGCTTCCGCGAAGCGCGCCCAGACCCTCAAGGAGAAGGTCGCCGCGGACCGCAAGAAGCTAGCCATCGCCCGCGCCGAGGCGAAGAAGAAGGTCGCCGCGAAGAAAGCGGACATCGTTTCCCGCCACCGCGCCCTCCGCAAGCCGATCCTCAAAAAGCTTTTCTCTTTCAAGAAAGGCGCTTTCTCCGAAGCCTATGGGGAACTCATCCTCGAGCATCGCCGCTACCTAAGCGAAATCCGCGTCACCCATCGCGAAGCCAAGGAACGCGCCCTTTCCATCATGGCGGAAGTCGGCATTCCCGAACCGGAACGCCGCTTCAAGCAATACCCCTTCGAAGTCTCCGGCGGCATGCGTCAGCGCATCGTCATCGCGATCGCTTTGACCGCCGAGCCGGACGTCCTCATCTGCGACGAGCCGACCACCGCCTTGGACGTCACGATCCAAGCCCAGATCCTCGAGCTCATCAACCGCCTCAAGAAGGACCACCACATGTCCGTCATCTTCATCACCCACGACCTCGGCGTCGTCGCCAACATGGCGGACCGCGTCGCCGTCATGTACGCGGGCAAGATCGTCGAATACGGCACGGCGAAAGACGTGTTCTATTCTCCTGTCCACCCCTACACCTGGGCCCTCCTTTCCTCCATCCCCGACGTCGATAGCAAGGAAAAGCTCGACGCCATCCCCGGCACCCCGCCGAACATGCTCTTCCCGCCCAAGGGCGACGCTTTCGCGCTTCGTTCGAAATACGCGCTAGGCATCGATTTCAAGGAAGAGCCCCCGATGTTCCAGGTGAGCCCGACCCATTTCGCGGCGACTTGGCTACTCGACGACCGCGCCCCGAAGGCCGAGATGCCCAAAATCGTCCGCACGCGCATCGAGAATTCCCTTCTCCGCGCCAAGGAGGCCAAGCATGAATAACGAGCAGAAGAAACACAAGGAAGCCAAGTCCTCCTCG
>JAQYPI010000111.1 GCA_028726925.1 Caryophanales bacterium
CCTAAAGCCCATCTTCTCCTTTTCCATCTTCTCCTTCTTGGTTTCAATCGGTTCCCGTTTCGTCTTCACAATTTCCCCCACGGTTTTGGGGATCGTCTCGAATTCCGTGGAAGCGGGGATGTTCGGGGTCGCCTCCCAAATCGAGGGGTACATCTACACCTTCGGCGCCATTCTCTCGGGGTTCTTCATTCCCTCGATCGCGCGCATCAACGAACTCGGTGCGGAATCCCCCGCGAAGTTGCAGGAACTCGCGGTAAAAATCGGGAAAATCCAGCTTTTCTTCATCGGATTAATCCTCGTCGGCTTCGCTTCCTGTGGCGAGGAATTCGTGACCCTTTGGCTCCGCAAGACCGATTATGATCGCGAAACGATCTATTACCTCATCCTCCTCGTCAGCGCCTACCAGCTTCTCTTCGTCCCGGAATCCATCTTTTGGACGGCGATGCTCACGAAAAAGGAAGGGGTCAAGACCCTCGCGGTTTTCTCCCTCGGCAGAGCCGCGGCAAACGTCGTTATCGGTTTCGTGCTTTCCTATTTCTTCGGCGCGTTGGGCATGTGCCTTTCCATCTGCGCGGTTCGCCTTCTTGGAGTCATCGCAGAAAACCTGCTTTACAAACGGGTTTTGAAAATCTCTCCTCTCCCTTTCTTTGGAAAAGTGTTCCCGAAAGCCCTGCCCGCCTTGCTCGTTTCCTTGGGCGCAGGGCTTGCTTTGCATTACTTCCTTCCCCTCGACACGCTTCCTAGGTTCCTCGTTATCGGCTTCACGGTCGTCATCCTTTACGTCCTTCTTTATCTCCCCAATCTCCCAAAAGGATGGAAAGGCATGCTTTTCCGCAAAAAGGAAAGCGATTCCGCACAGGGAAAAGAAGGATAGAAGACTATCCTTTTTCCGCGATTGAACGGATAATGTGCCCATGAAGATCTGCATCCTC
The DNA here is from genome assembly GCA_028726925.1 of Caryophanales bacterium. Lineage (GTDB taxonomy): Bacteria > Bacillota_I > Bacilli_A > RFN20 > CAG-826 > Alloenteromonas. The sequence continues at coordinate 933 of JAQYPI010000111.1, forward strand.
AACGGCGTCTCCATCGGATCGACCGGCCAAATCGCGGTCGATCTTTGCAACGCCTTGTCTCATCTTGGGCACTCCTTGCTCCTAGTGACAGGGGACAAGGGACCAGAAACGTTACCCTGCCCTCACGTTCGCGCGCGAAACGCTTTGGAAACTCCGTTTGCTAAATTCGGAGGCCGGTTCCTCGATAACGATGGCTGGACCAATGTCACGGGAACGAATCGAGCGCTCAGGCGCATAGCATCCTTTTCCCCGGATGCCTTGATCCTTGGCAACATGCACGGCATGTGGATAGACACGGAACGCGTCTTCCGTTTCGCCATCAAGCGGCACATCCCCCTCTATCTTCTCGTACACGATAATTGGTGGGCGACCGGGCGATGCGGGAATTACCTCGAATGCCCGGAGATCGAAAACAAATGCCAGAGTTGCCCGAATCCCCTTTGGTACCCCCGGACGCTTTGGAAACAAAAAAGCGGTCGGCATTATGGTTTGAAACGAGAATTGATCGGCGAAGCTAGGCCAACCTTCCTATCAAATTCCAAATGGGCTTTGGAGGCGCTTTCGTCAAAAGGGGCGACGGATGGATGCAAGGCTTATGTCTTGGGGATGCCAATCGACGATGGGATTTTTCACCCCTCCGTTTCCGCGATGGAAGGATACAAACAAGAAAAAGCCGTCGGTTTCGTCTGCGGGAATTGGACGGAAAGCAAAGGTCTTTCCTTCGCTCTCAAACTCGCGGAATCCTTGATTAAAAAAGGCGAAAAAGTCCACCAACACCAGCTGCTCGCCCGCTATAAGCTCTTTAAATGTCTCCATCGTCTTTTCTGTTTATGGTTTAAGAATCACCCCGTGAGCCACGCTTTCAAGGGAACGTGATTCGCAGGGCAAATATAACCTTTTCTTGGCATTTGGGCAACCCTTGGCATCGCTTGTTCGATTGGCAAGGCGGTACACGAACCTTCGAACGGAGGCTTACAACCGATAAGATCCTTTTTATTCATAAAACTTGCATATATGGAACAATTATGTTACATTTGCGATGTCAATTAAAACCAATTCGCTTATGAAGTTCTCAGAGTTCTACCGGTTGTTAGAAGCCAATGGCTGGACAATCAAGAAAGGGACGAACCACTACAAGTATGTTCATCCAGACTTTGACTACTTTATACCAGTTGGACGGCATAAGTCTCAAGAGATCCCGAAAGGTACACTCGACAGCATGATGAGAAAGGCTGGGTTAAAGAAGTGAAGGTAAAGCGCCCGACAAAACCCGTCGGGCGTGTTTTAATTGACTGACCAGGAGTAAAAGATAGACGACGATGAAAAAGTTTCATGCCATGCTTGAGCGTTGTGACAGCGGGGGACGGTCCATCTGCTCCGCCGCCGTGAGGGGAG
>JAQYPI010000112.1 GCA_028726925.1 Caryophanales bacterium
ATCGTAAAGCAAAATCTGGCAAGGGGCTTCGACCTTGTGGTCGATGAGGATCTTGTGGGCGATCGGCTTCAAATCGTAGATGCGGCCTTCACGATAATCCGCGCGCTTGCGAAGGCTCGTCTTGCCGAGGTAATCCGCGAGCTCGCCGGGATAGAACGCGTTCGGGGCGAACATGCCATCCTGCAGCACCGGGGCCATGGGGCCGCGGACGCGGACGACGTTCTGGCGCGGGCGGGAATAGGTCCGGATCGTCTTGTAGGTGACGCCATACCCGAAATGCTGGAAGATCTTGAGCACCCATTCGGGGGTGTTGAAACGCAAGGAAAGGTAGAGGTTCGAGGAACGGTTGAGCTGGTCGCCGAGTAACCCCTCGACGCCGTTTTGGACGGAAAGGAGGGCGCGATAGGATTCGATTTCCTCGGGGGTCAAGGCCGCTTCCACGGCTTCGTTCACCGCTTCCTCGTCGAAACGATGGAAGAAAAGGTGGTTCGAGAGGGCGAGGGCGACGAGACGCTCCTTCTGCTCGCTATCGAATTTGCCCTTGAGGACGTGGCGGTAAAGCAGGTGGTGGCGGAGTTCGCATCCGACGATGCCGGCCACGGCCTGGCGATACGGGCGGACGGCGAGGTCCCCCTGGAAGCGGAGGCGGAGGGCTTCCGCGAAGGCGGTCTTCTCATCGAGGACCGCGTGGAGCATTTCAAGCGCGAGATCGAGTTCTTGCATGGTATTTCAATCCTTTCTTTCTTCCGTTCATTCCCCGCCTTTGGCTTTGGCGAGCTTTTCTTCGAACCCCTCGAAGGCGTTGCCCGTGTAGAGCTCGTCTTCGCTAGGGTTCTCGTCGAGGTCGATGGGGTTGTCGATTCCCTCATCGTCCTCGTCCCCGACGTCCGCGGTCACGTCGCGGATCTGGTCGGCGGTGATGAAGCGGGGATAGGTCGGGTGGATCAACTCGTAATGGGCGTGGTCGTGGTAATAATCGAATTCGACGATCACGTGGATCGCGAACGTCGAGAGGGTCTTGAGGAGATAGTCGGCGACCCCTTTCTCGAGGGCTTCGTAACGGTGTGGGGCGCGGACGATGACGAGGCAGTTCCAGCTCGATTGCTCGACCCCGGCATGGAGGTAGACGGAATCGCTCGAGAGGAAGGAGACGTTCTTCTCCTCGGTCTCAAAGAGGTCCGCGAGGTTTGAAGTGTGTTCCCGGGAATATTGGCCGACGACGAAGTGGTCGAGGCCGAAGATTTGGATGGTGATCATAATGAAAAGCTCCTCAATTTCACACCATTATAGCACACGTTCGTACGCGCGGAAGGGTGCGCGAAAGGAAATTCATTCACGATTCGAGGGGGTCGACGTCGATCGCGATGTCCACTCCGCCTTTGCCGGAATAGGTGGAAAGCAGGCGAGAAAGATAGGGCTTGATCTCGTCGGGGGAGCGAAAACGCACGAGGACGGTGCGGCGGTAATAGTCCCCTAAACGGGCGTAATAAGGGGTCATCGGGCCGATGGCGTCGACCCCGGCGAAGCGCTGCTCGAGGATAAGGGACCGGAAGTCGATGGCGCTTTCGACGGCCCGTTCTTCGTCTTTGGAAGAGAATAGCAAAGTGGCGAGGTAGGTGAACGGGGGGTATTTGGCGAGGTGCCTTTCCTGGAGTTCGCGGCGGTAGAAACCCTCGTAATCTTGCTTCGCCCCGAGAGTGATCGCGTAATGGGCGGGGTTGTAGGTCTGGATGAGGGCGACGCCAGGCAAGGAAGCCCTGCCGCTCCTGCCGACCGCCTGGGCGAGCAATTCAAACACGTTTTCGGACGCGCGGTAGCTCGGGACGAGGAGGCCTTGGTCGGCCAGCAACACGCCAACCAGGGTGACGCGGGGGAAATCGTGGCCCTTCGCGATCATCTGGGTGCCCACGAGGATGTCAAATTCCCCGGCCTTGAAGGCCTTGAGGGTCTTCTCCATGGCCGCGCGGACCTTGGAGACGTCGCTATCGAGCCGCGCGATCCGTGCCTCCGGGAAATATTCCTGCAATACCTTGACCGCGCGTTCCGTGCCAAAACCGATGCGCTGGATGTCTTTGGACCCGCAGTCGGGGCAGGTTTCGGGATAGAGTTCCACGTGGCCACAATGGTGGCACTTAAGGAGGCCATCCTCCTTATGGTAGGTGAGGTTCCCCTTGCAGGAAGGGCAAACGAATTCGCGGCCGCAGGAAGCGCAGCGCGTAAACGAGCTATACCCCCGGCGGTTGAGCAGGAGCATGACTTGCTCTTTCTTTTCGAGGCGTTCCTTGATCGCGTCCACGAGGGTCTTTGAGAAGACGCTGTCGTTCTTCATCATGATGGAACGGTCGCGGAGGTCCACGATGCGGACGGGGGGCAAGGGAGCGTCGTTGACTCGACGGGCCATGAGGGCGAACCCATACACGCCCTTTTGGGCGCGGGCCTTGGTCTCGAGGCTCGGGGTGGCGCTGCCAAGGACCACCTTCGCCCCGAAGTGGCGGGCGCGGAAGATGGCGACTTCCCGGGCGTGGTAGAAAGGCGGGGAATCCTGTTTATAGGAATCGACGTGCTCCTCGTCGAGGATGATGAGGCCGATGTCCTTTAAGGGGGCGAAGACGGCGCTTCGAGCCCCGACCACGATGCGGGCCTTCCCTTCGGCGATGCGGCGGTATTCATCGTATTTCTCCGCGGGGGTGAGTCCGCTATGAAGAATCGCGATCTTCTCCCCGAACCGGCGGGAGAAGTATTCCACCATGACGGGGGTGAGGGAAATCTCGGGGACGAGCATCAGGATGTTCTTCCCTTGTTCGAGGTAATGCTCGGATAGATGCAGGTAGACCTCGGTTTTGCCCGAGCCCGTGACCCCTTGGAGGAGAACGACGTCCTTGGGGCAGGAAAGGATGTCATCGAATGCCTTCTGCTGCTCGAAATTGAGGGGGTGGGGTTGCTCTTTTTCGTATTCGGGGAGAACGAAGCGGGCCTTCTCCTTCTTGCGGATGCCGAGCTTCTTGGCTTCTAACAGCTTCTTGACGACGCTTGGGGAACCCGCCTCTTTCTTACGGATTTCCCCGTTTTTTGCGACGAGGCGCAGGATCTCGATCTGCTTGGGGGTGAGGCCATCTTCTATAACGTCGAGGGGGACGAGGAAATCCTCATAGGCGATCTTGGGCCCTCTTAGGCCGCCGAGGGTCGGCTTGAGGGAGGGGGGCAGCATCGCGATCAAAACGTCGATCCGCGGGGAGAGATAATGGGTGACCATCTCGGAGGCAAGGCGCAGGAGCTCTTCGTCGAGAAGCGGCTTCTCGTCGATGAGGGATTCAGCATAGGAAAGGGGGAAGCCACGCTCTTTACCGACTTCTTCTAACGTGAGCTCGGTTTCATAGACGCGCTCGATGAACCCGACGATGCGGGTATGGTGAAAGGGCA
>JAQYPI010000113.1 GCA_028726925.1 Caryophanales bacterium
AACGCTTATGAATAAGAAACCCTCCTTCCAACGCATCTTCTTGATTGTCGCCGATTCCGCCGGGATCGGAGAAGAACCGGACGCCGCCCGCTTCGGGGACGTCGGGTCCGACACGTTCGGGCACATCGCAAAAGCGATGGGCGGCCTGCATCTTCGCAACCTTGAATCCCTTGGCCTTGGGGAGCTCGACGACATCGAGGGTGTTCGCCCCGTCCAAGATCATCCGCGTTCCTATTGCATGCGCCTTCGTGAAACGTCCAACGGCAAGGACACGATGACCGGCCACTGGGAAATGATGGGCGTCAATACCCAAAAACCCTTCATGACCTTTACCGATACCGGCTTCCCGGACGCGCTAATTCGCGAACTCGAGGAACGAACCGACCACAAGATCATCGGGAATTGCGCCGCGAGCGGAACAGAAATCCTTGTCCGGCTTGGCGAAGAGCAAATGCGCGACAATTCCCTCATCGTATACACTTCGGCCGACAGCGTCCTGCAAATCGCGGCTCACGAAGAAGTCACGGGCCTCGAGGAACTCTATCGTTGCTGCGAAATCGCCCGCGAGCTTTGCATGCGCCCCGAATATCGCGTCGGGCGCGTCATCGCTCGGCCTTATGTCGGTACGTCCGCCGCGGATTTCCGCCGCGTGGGGGCCCACCGTCACGATTATGCCCTTTCCCCGGAAGAGGACACGGCGATGGATGTCCTGAAAAACGCAGGTCTCACCGTCAGTTGCATCGGAAAAATCTCGGATATCTTCAACGGAAAGGGAGTTACGAGAACCGTTCACACCAAAAACAACGAAGATGGGATGGATCAAACGATCGATCAAGTCAAAAACCTCCCCTTCCAGGGACTTTGTTTCGTCAATCTCGTCGAATTCGACAGTGAATTCGGCCACCGACGCGACCCGATTGGTTACGGAAAGGCATTGGAGGCTTTCGACCGGCGAATCGGGGAATTGCTTCCCTTGCTCAAGGAAGACGACCTCTTGATGATCACCGCGGACCACGGGAACGACCCGACTTTCCGGGGAACCGATCACACGAGGGAAAAAGTACCCCTATTGGCTTACTCCCCCTCTTTCCGAGGAGGCCGATTCCTCGGGGAAAAGGAAACGTTCGCCTGCATCGGGGCGACGATTCTCAAGAATTTCGGTTTGGAAAAGCCCGATAACCTGCTAGGAGAACCCATTTCCGAGCTGCTCGATGATTGACGGAACCACGAAAGGACTTTTCAGAATGAAACGTTTGCTGCCCTTAGTCTTCCTCGCCTTGCTCGCTTCTTGCGGAGGCACGCCGAACGAGGATACGTACGTCGTCAAGTGGGCGACTCCGACCGGGGCCCCTACCCTCGCGTTCTACCCGGAAGCGGAAAACGGGAATTGGTTCTCATCCGCCACCCCTGCCACGCAAGTGTTGCCTCATTTCGGGGATAACGCTTACGACGCGCTCGTTTTCGATGGGACGCAAGCCTTGACGAACATCAAAGTCAACAAACGCAATTACGCCTTGGCCAAATGGATCAGCGGCGGCACTTTCTATGTCGTTTCCACCAAATACCAAGCCACCGACACCGCCCCCGAAAACCCGAAGGTCATGGCTTTCATGAAGCAAGGAAACATCTCGAAAGCCTTCCGGGATCTTGCCAAAAACAAGTGGGGATGGGGGGAATACCCCGCAGACACGAGCAACACTGTTTTCTACGGCGATGCCGTCTCGGCCGTTCAGGGTCAGCTCGCAAGCATGCTTTCCGCCGGTTCCGTGGCCGACGACCCTTACGATTATTATCTCGTTGCGGATCCCGTCTATAGCGCCATGATGGCCCAGTTCAAGAAAGCCAACCTTCCCCTTTATAGCGTCTACGACATGCAATCCGAGTTCAAGGCGCTTCACGACGGGGCCGACATCCCGGCCGCCGCGATCTTCGTGAACAAAGATTCCTATGCCGCGCATCCAGCGGCCATCGATTCTTGGCTCGACGGGGTCCAAACGAACATCAATGTTGTCGCAAGTAACCTCGATCCCGTCATCGAGGAAGTGAAGAAGTCAGATTCCGAAGACGGGAAGTCCAACCCCCGTTTCGGCATCTCCTCCACGGCTCTCACGATTGTCAAAAAGCGCGCCGGCACGGACCAAAACCCCATGAATTATCATGCCTCCGCCGAAGGATGGACGAAAGAACAGAATCTTGCTTACGCCAATTCCTTCCAGACCGCCTTGGGCGAAAGCGCTTTCGAGGAAGCTTACTTCCTATAAACGCCGATGAACCGAAAAGAGAAGAACTCAAGATCCCTTTGGAACGTTCTCTCTTTTTGTTTCGGCATCCTGTTCTTGCTTTTGGTTTGGTGGGTCGTCTCGACTGCTCTTAAGGCCCATGGGTCGGGGATTTTAAAGGACCCTATCACCACCATCGCTCGGTTATTCGCCCTTTTGTTTTCCGAAAGCCCTGGAATCACTTGGAACGCAATCGGATGGTCTCTCGCACGGCTTTGCCTCGGCCTCATCGGCAGTTTTCTTTTGTCTGCTGTCCTCGGTACGTTGGCCGGTTTATTCCCGGCCGTCCGATCGTTCTTGATCCCGACAGTCGGCTTTGCGCGAACCATCCCGACGGCCGCCGTCGTGCTCGTGCTATCCGTCGCGTTCCTCGTTCCGGGACGTCTTGGGTTCGCCGATTTCATTCCCTCGGTGCTGACGTTCTTGGTGGCTTTCCCGCTTTTCTACGAGGCTTTCCTAAGCGGTATAACGAGTTTGGATGCGGATACCGAGCAAGCTTTGATTCTAGACGCCGGAAAACGTTCTCCCCGCGCGATTTTCGAAGTGCTTTGGCCCATGTCGATTCCCCAAATCAGGATGGCCGCGGCCCAAGGTCTCGGGTTAAGCCTGAAGGTGACCATCATGTCCGAGGTCTTGACGGCGAACAGCGCGACCCATCCCGGAATCGGGACTTTGATCATGGATTGCCAAACCAATCCCAGCCTCAGAGTGGAAGACATCATCCCTTACAGCCTTTTGGCTCTTTTGCTCATGATTTTCCTCGACATTCCCCTTTTCCTTACACGGTTTTGCAAAAGCAAGGAATGACATTAACAAAAAGGAAACTCTAACGGCCCTTTCAAGAGCCGGAATTCTTTTGCGGCACGTAAGAAACAGATATTGAGTGATGTCTTTCGTGTGCAGGCGCCTTTCCGGCCGGACGGGAAAAGAATGAATGCAACGTCCTCAAAATCCCTCCTTTTAGAGATTTTGCGAATTAGTAGTTTTATAGTAAATGTGAATTTGTGGATAACCGAAAGCCGGTTTTCGAAATCTTCAAAGAATTGAAATTCTTTATTCAAAGAATTAAATGCACAATAACTTTCTTTTTGCTCTTCTACTTAACATAATAGACATTAAGCGAAGGAATAAGAATTTTAAAAGAAAACCCTCTTTTCGAGGGTTCGGCAAATCGACTAATTTTCTTGTTTGGCGCCAAGGGTCCGAAGCAGATCCGCCAGGCCGATCTCTTTTCGGTTCGCGGCAAGGAACAATTGGCAGATCACTTCACCTCCTTGGACGATCACCCAACCGGATTCGGGCTTGCCTTCGGAAACTGGAACATCAATTCCATTGTTTTCGAACATCTCGCATAGATGGTCCTTCAAGGCCCCGAGCGCCCGAGGGTTCGGCGCAGTGGCCAAAACGTAATAAGACGCGAAGGGGGAGAACCCTGAGACGTCGATGACTTCTACTCCTTCCGCTTTGTGTTCCTCAAGGCAATTGACCGAGAGGCCGAGTTCCAATGGTTGTTCTTCTTTCATTTATCTTCTCCTAAATATTGATTCATACAGGAAGCCGTGAGGGGGTTGTCCAAATCATTTCCTTTGCTCAACAAATATTCCTTGTTGGCGCGTAGGACGTCGGTAAACCCGAGGTAATAATTCTTCATACAGGCCGCGATCAGCTTTTTGGAATCATAACCGCGAAGCGGATCCGTCTTATCCGCGGAATAGACGATCTTCCCAAGGGCCCCCATGTGGGCTTTCCCGGTCGCATGATAACGGATGGCATCGAGAATCC
>JAQYPI010000114.1 GCA_028726925.1 Caryophanales bacterium
CCCGCATTCGTGGAGGAATTCCTTGGTCATGCGGATACCCTTCTCCTTGGCGATGTGATTCATCGTGTACAGATAGGAAAGGATTTTCTCGCATCCGGTTTTCTTGGAGAATTCGCCGGTTTTGGCCCAAAACTCCGCAGGCGTCATGCCCATTTTCGGGATAAAACCGAAATTCTGCATGTCGGTGGTGGCAAGGGTGCTATCAAAGTCATACAGGATAGCGCATATGGGTTTCCGATTCGGCATAATCGCTCCTTATTTCATTCGTGTGTCCTATTATACGCGCGCGAAAAATGGGGGTCAATTTAGGCGTTTTCCATAAAAAATCAACCGTACGTTATTTTGGGAAAACCCAATAAACGTTAACGAGGATTTCGTCTTGCTTTTGGGGCCGTTTCGACGTTTCGGTTCCTTGGAACACCCCGCCCATCTTGGCGATGACACGGTTGCTCGCCTTATTGTCTATCGCCGCCCTTATGATGACTTTGGGATATCCCCGATGGAACAACTCCCCCAAAAAGGCGGAGCAGGCTTCGGTCATTATCCCTTTGCCCCAATGGGAACGGGACAACACGTATCCGATTTCGGGGAAGCCATCGGGATAACCCACGACGTCGATCGCCCCGATCAGTTCGTGGGTGTCACGGGTTTGTATCGCGCATCGAAAGGTATCGTCCATCTCGTATTCTTTGATCCAAACATCCAAGAGGAAATTCGTGACTTCCACGTTCGGGTGGGGGTTCCAGCTCAAAAAACGGGTCACTTCCGGATCGCTTGCCCATTGATGGAATATCGCATCCGCGTCGTCGCGACAAAAAGGGCGAAGGAGGAGGCGCGGGGTTTCTAACGTGATTTTGGCCATGCTTGATTATGCCATTTCCCCCAAAAGGGAATCAAACCTTTCCCGTATAAAGAAAACGCTTGAGCGATTGCCCAAGCGGTCTGTTCTTGGCGCGCCGGGACGGATTCGAACCGGCGACCGCGAGTTTCGAAGACTCGTGCTCTATCCAGCTGAGCTACCGGCGCGCGCCTTCTTATTTTAAGAGGAACGCGCGGGCAAGGATAGGAGGAGATTGTCTCATTCTTCGTCGAGGAACGAAGAAGTCATGACGTAAGAAGCCGTCGCGGGATTCGTCGCGATGGGGATGTCATAAACGACCGCGATGCGAAGGAGGGCTTTCACGTCCGGGTCGTGGGGCTGGGTATGGAGGGGATCCCAGAAGAAGAGGACGATGTCGATCTTCTTTTCGGCGATCTTGCTGCCGATCTGCTGGTCCCCGCCCATCGGGCCGGGCAGGTATTTCTTGACGGGGAGGCCCGTGGCTTCCGCGACCAAGGATGCCGTATGCCCCGTGCCGCATAAGGCGTAACGGGAGAGAAGTTCCTTGTGGTCGAGGCACCACTGGACCATCTCGTGCTTTTTCTTGTCGTGCGCGATGAGGGCAACCGTCTTTTTCTTTTTCCCGGGCATTGCGTTAGGCTCCTTGAATCCTGATGGTTCCATTGTAGGGGATGAACCCCTTTTCCTTCAAGGAAAGGGAAACGCTTTCTTTCCTTCTCTTCTCCGAAAGCGAAACGTTCCATGGACGTTCCTTAGAACCATAGAACTTTCCTTAGAACCACCTTAGAACTTTTCTTAGAACCACCTTAGAACTTTTCTTAGAACCACCATAGAACTTTCCTTAGAACCGTAGAACTTTCCTTAGAACCACCTTAGAACTTTTTTAAGACACCTGTCAAAAAACCAATTCAAAATAAGCGTTCTATCGATAGAATGAAAAATCCCGTTTCCCGGGAAAGAACAAGGAACCCTATCTAGAACTAATGAACATAACAATATTCGTTGTTCATTTTTTCTTCGTTTCTCTGTAGAATACCACCCGTCATGAAGAAACCTGTCTGCCTATCCTCGGAATCCTCCTTCGACTTGCCTCTTGCCCTGCGTCTTGAGCTCGACATCCACGTCATCCCCCTCACGATCATCCTGGGGGAGAAAGAAGAAGAGGATGGGAACATCCCCGCCCGCAAAATCTACGATTACGTGGAATATTCCGGCAAGCTCGCCCGCACCGCGGCGATCAATAGCTATGCCTATGAGGCCTATTTCGATTCTTTGCTCGAGGAATACGAGCGCGTCATCCACATCTCCCTCAGTTCTAGGCTAAGCGCCACGTGCCAAAACGCGATTCTTGCTTCGCAGAATCCCAAATATGAAGGCAAGGTCACCGTCATCGATTCCCGCAGCGTCTCTTCCGCGATCGGCCTTTTGGCCGTGAGGTGTGCTACCCTCGCTAAGGAAGGCAAATCCGTCCCCGAGATCCTAAAGGCCTACGAATCCTTCAAAAGCGACGTCCATGTCTCCTTCTTCGTCGAGAAGCTCGAATACCTCGCGAAAGGCGGGCGCTGCTCCAAACTTGCCTTGTTTGGCGCGAATCTCCTCAAACTCCATCCCCAGATCGTCGTTAGGGACGGGGCCCTCGTCCCCGGGGAGAAGTACCGCGGTCCCCTATCGAAAGTCGTGAAGGAATACCTCGCCTCGGTCGAGGAAGAGGCCCCGACCTTCGACCCAAGTCTTGCGATCATCGCCCACACGGTCATGCCGGAAGAAGTGCTCTTCCAAGTCCGCGACCGCCTCTATGAAAGGGGATTTACGCGCGTCGAGATCGTCGAGGCAAGCGGGGCGATCTCCTGCCACTGCGGCCCCCACGCGTTCGGAGTCATCTATTTCAAGAAGTAGGCGAGTTCCCCCTCTCGCCTTTTTTGTTAACGATTTTCCTTGCGCGTTTTTGTTTCTCTTTTAAACTAGTCCCGTATTCTTCGGAGGTCATTCAATGAACAAACCATCCTTCCCGCGCTTGCTATTGCTTAGCGCTTCCCTCCTCCTCGCTTCCTGCGGGAACGGGGAATCCGTTCCCTCTTCAACGCTTATCCCTTCCTCGGAAGAAAGCGTCTCCTCGACCGCTTCCTTGGAAGAGCCTTCCTCGAGCGATTCCCCTTCCTCCACGGAAGAATCTTCTCCCTCGAGCGAGGAATCCTCCCTTTCAAGTGAGGAATCCTCCCCCTCCTCGAGCGAATCTTCTTCTAGCGACCCCGAGGTCGAATCCTCGTCCTCGGAAGAAGAAGCGACCCCTTCCTGGGCCATCAAGGCTTATGGCACCGAGCATATCGAAGTCGAGGCGGTGGACGAAAACGGAAATCCCCTTGATCGCGGACTCCTTTGGGGCAAGGTCTACGTCAAGGTGACCGTCTTAGACGAAAACTATGGTCTTGCCACCCTCAATGCGAGCTACAAGAAGAAGTCCTCGGAAGAGTCGACCACGACCCTCGACATCCTGAACCTCTTCGCTTCCGCCCCGCGCGAGGATTACCGCGTGTTCACGGTCTATGACCTCGTCGAGGATAGCGAGATCGAGATCACCGCGACCGAGAAATCCTTAAGCGCCTTCAAAGACCAAGCCTTCGTCGGGGATTATTTCACCGTCGGCCTATCGACCTACGCGGCGAAATCCTTCACGTCCTTCGATACGACGCGGACCCTTTCTATCAACGCCGCCGGGGAAGTCCAGTTCTCGAACCGCGACACCTTCAATCAGATCGATTCGCTTGAGGAGAACGCCTTCCTCACGCGCTCGGGCAACCTCACCAAGCGGTGGTACGTCGCGGACAACCTCGTGTTCGCTTCCCCCGATGAGAACCGCAACCCCTTCGCCTACGGCACGAACGACTATTTTTATGCGATCAAAAAGAAGGAAGCCTCGGACACCGCCGCTTCCTATTCCATCGGCATCGAGACCTTCACGATCGATTCGGTCCGTTACATGCTCGCTAGCGTTACCCGCAACGGCGTCCCCTACGCGAGCGCCCTCGCCGCCCACGCCCCGAAAGAGGCGGATTCCTATTTCGTCCCGAACGTCACGGTGAATCTCCTGCAAGGTTCTTCCATCTGCGATGCCGATGCCGTCTATGAAGTCTCAGACGGCACAGGTCTCCGCTTCGTCGTCTCTGCCAAGGACGCGGGAGGCGCGGAAAACCGCGTCTTCGTCACCGGCCCGTATGGCTCTTTTGCCCTCGAAGCCGGGGAAATCTTCCTCGATGGCGTCGCCAAGGCCACTTACGCGGGCGAAACCTTCACTTACTCTATCGATGGGACGACCTTGACCCTCACCAAGGGCCTTCGCGAGATCGTTTTCACTTTGGATCTTGAAGCCCATTCCGCGACCCTCGTCTCAGACGGCGAGGCCTCGGGCTACGACTTCCATGGCAAATCCTACACGGGCACGTTCTATTCGGACTGGGACGAGGCGAATGAGCAAGTCCACGTCTCCTTCGACGCGACATCCCCCTTGATCACGACCTACGTGAGAGTCGGCGGGATCTATTACTTCAACGGGACGGAGAACTACTCGACGTACGCCCCGTCGAGCTATTCTTATGACGAGGCGACCTTCACCCTCACCGCCTCGATCATCGACATTCAGAACAAGTCCGGCAAGGCCTTCTCGATGGTCTATGACCCGCTCGCGGACACGTGGCAAATCACCTCCGGGAACTGGAGCAACGTCTACACGTTCGCGAACTGCGTGCTGACCGCCGACGCCTAATCCCCTAAGCCCCGCGTCCCGGGGCTTTTTCTTTGACGTCGGGCCTTGGGGGAATCTTTCCGCATCATCGGGATTTGCCCCGTTGGTTGACATTTCGGTTTTTTGGGCTTGCTTTTTTTCCGCCGTGCCTTATCCTACGGCTTGTTCGAGCGTGTCCCCATGCGCGGACGCACGCTATCTACACGGAGTATTTGTTACGATGAAGAAAACCCTTCTTGCCCTCCTCCCCCTGGCCGCGAGCCTCTTGCTCGCTTCCTGCTCAAACGGGGATCCCGTCCCGGAACCCTCGATCGAGCCTTCCTCTTCCGAAATTGTCCAGGAAGAACCCCTCGACGATTTGAGCGACGTCGAATACGACTTAAGCATCTCGATCAATGGCTACCTCAACGACTTCATGGTCGGGGTTCCCGCGATATCCGGGGAGAGCTTCCTCCTCGACTTCGGCTTCTCGATCGCCGACGAAAGCGGCGCGGTCGTCAAGACGGATCGCCCGAACGTCGCCTCGCCTCGAAAGCAAGGCGATGCCTGGTACCTCGACGCCCGCAAGGCCGGGCTCACCCACCTCATCATCGAGGATGCGGAAGGGGTCATCCACCTCCGCATGGTCCTCGAAGTCAAAGATCCCCTGAAGGACGAGGACATCATCGAGAACCTCTCGAAAG
>JAQYPI010000115.1 GCA_028726925.1 Caryophanales bacterium
CGGGGGCATGAAAGGGAACGGGGCCCTCGTGTGCAAGAAAACGATGCGCTTCCTCCCCTTGCTTTCCGGAGGCGAACAGGAGAAAGGCTTGCGCGCCGGGACGGTTGACGTCGCCGGGGCTAAGGCGATGGCGGTCGCCCTCCAACTCGCCGAAAAGAACAAGAAAGCCAATCTCGATAGAATGGAGCATTTGAGGGATTCCTTCGTCGAAAAACTCCGCCATATCGAAGGAATCGTCATGAATTCCCCGTCGAACGCTTCCCCTTACGTCATCGACTTTTCCTTGCGGAACCACAAAGCAAGCGTCGTCGTCGAGGCACTCTCCAACCGCGGCTTCGACGTTTCAAGCGTGTCCGCCTGCTCCTCGAAAGGGGAACCATCAAGCTATGTCCTGCTTGCGATGGGAAAAGATCCCCGCCTCGCCGCCAACCCCATTCGCGTTTCCTTCCTCCCCTCAACCGGGGAAGACGAACTCGATTCGTTCATCGCTGCTTTGACCCGCATCCTCCAGGAGGTACGTCCCTTATGAATTACGATTCCTTGATCATCCATTACGGCGAACTCTCGACGAAAGGGGCGAACCGCGCCTCCTTCATCGAGCGCCTCACCCATAACGTCCGGGTCGCCTTGCGCCCGTTTGCCACGGCTTCCGTCAAAGGAACCCACGATTATATCGGGGTTTCGATCGGCCAAGAGGATCCTAACGCCCTCATTTCCCGTCTCCAGGACGTCTCGGGCATCCAAAAGATTTCGCTCGTCGCCAAGACCGCGCGCGATCTAGAAGCCGTGCAGGAAGCTGCCATCGAGTTGCTCGCCCATGAAAAAGGCTCGACGTTCAAGATCGACGTCAAGCGCGTGGACAAGACCTTCCCCCTCGATTCCTATCAAATGGCATGCGAAGTCGCCGATTCCATCCTCGACCATTCGTCCTGGACGGTCGATTTGCATGATTATGACATCCTTCTCCGCATCACCGTCCGCGAAAGCGGGTGCTACCTTTCTTGCCACGAATACCCGGGGCTCGGAGGTTACCCCTTGGGGATGAACGGCAAAGTCGGCCTCCTCCTAAGCGGCGGGATCGATTCCCCCGTGGCGGCATATAAGCTCCTGCGACGCGGCATCAAGATCGAGGGCATCCATTTCGCCTCGCCCCCTTACACGTCGAGCAGGGTCCTCGACAAGCTCGTCGACATCCTGAACGCCCTGACCGATTATCAGCCCGCTTTCCAACTGAACGTTGTGCCTTTCACGAAACTCCAGGAAGCGATCTACGAGCATGTCCCGGAGCCCTATTGCATCACCATCATGCGGCGCATGATGCTGCGGATCGCCGAGAAAGTCGCCCGCGACCATCATTGCCTCGCCCTCGCGACCGGCGAATCAATCGGGCAAGTCGCTTCCCAGACTCTTGATTCCCTCATCGCGATCAACGACGTCACGAATTTCCCGATCCTCCGCCCCCTCGCGACCGAGGACAAGGTCTCGATCGTGGATGACGCCAAGCGGATCGGCACATACGAGATTTCCATCCGCCCATACGAGGATTGCTGCACGATCTTCAAGCCGAAGAAGCCCAAAACGAAACCGAAACTCGAGGATTGCCTCTATTACGAATCGAAGTTCGACTGGGCCCCGCTTGTGGAAGAAGCCGCGGCGAACGTGGAAACGATTCGTGTCCCATCCAAGGAAGAACATGAAAACGATTGAAGGAAAGACGTTCACCGGCGAGCGCGCCTTGTTCCAAACCCGCGACGCGGAAATCCTTTCTTGCCGTTTCGAAGACGGCGAATCCCCGCTCAAGGAAAGCCGGAATCTCGTTTTGAAAAACGACGCTTTCGCTTGGAAATACCCGCTTTGGTACGGCAAAAGAATTTCCGTTACCGACTGCGCGTTCCTCCCCGCTGCGCGGGCCGGCGTTTGGTATACGGAGAACGCGAGTTTCTCCAATCTTGTTTACGCGGCCCCAAACGGGTTCCGTGCTTGCAAGGGACTTGCCATCCGAAACGTCGAATTTGTAAACGCCGAGGAAACCCTTTGGTGGAACGAAGGCGTTGAAATGGTTGACGTCAAGGCTCGCAATGCCGCGTATTTTGGGATGTACACGAAAAAAGCCCATATCGAGAACCTCGATCTTGTCGGCGATTATGCGTTCGACCACGCGGAAAACATCATCATCTCCCATAGCGTCCTCAAGACCAAAGACGCCTTCTGGAACGCGAAGAACGTGACCCTCGTCGGCTGCGTGATCGAGGGGGAATATTTCGCCTGGAACGCGACGAACCTCGCCTTAATCGATTGCAAAGTCGTTTCCCATCAAGGGTTTTGCTACATTAGTGGGCTGCGCATCCAAAACGGGGATCTTACCGGTACCGATCTTTGCTTCGAGTATTGCTCGCGCATCGACGCAACCCTTTCTTCCTCCCCGGTTTCCATCAAGAACCCGGTTTCCGGGAGGATCTCACTGCCTTCCAAGACGGAAATCATCCAGGACGATCCCGAGATCGATCTAGACGGCGTGGAGATTATCGTCGCATGAAAGAATTCGAACGCCTTCACGCCATGCCTGAAAGCGATTTCTACCGTTACGAAGGGATGGGAGACACGATTCCCCTCACCCTCGCCGACACGGATTTCGAGACCGCGGAAGAAGTCGCGAAAGCCATTCGGGAACGGGCAGCTTTCCCTTTATTTGGATACGTGAAAGAGGATAAGGGATGGGCCGAAGCCATCGTTTCGTTCTATAAACGCCGACACGGCCTTAGCCTTTTCTCGTCCTGCCTTCGCTTCTCAACGGGCGTCATCGCGTCCTTGACCGCTTCGATCCGCGCGTTCACCGCCCCAGGGGACAAGGTTGCCGTCTGTCTTCCCGCCTATAACGGCTTCCTTTCGACGATCCCCCATAACGGCAGGGAGGTTCTCGGGATCCCCATGAAGAGGGGAAACGGGTCCTATTCTTACGATTTCGAGGCTATGGAAGAAGCTTTCACGTCCTGCCGCCTTTTTGTCTATTGCCATCCATACAACCCCCTCGGCAAAGAAAACACGTTCGAGGAAACGGAACGGATCCTTTTCCTCGCCAAGAAACATGGCGTGATCGTCTTCAGCGATGAAATCCACGGCGAGATCCTGCGCCCCGGGCTTACCCACGACCCGATTTTCGCCCACGAATTAGCCAAGGAGGTCGCCATCATGGCCTCCTCCCCGGCGAAGGCGTTCAACTTGGCCGGTATCCAGACGAGTTTCGCGTACGCGGAAAACCCTTCCCTTCTAGAAGCTCTAGGGGATGCCCTCTACGCGGATGACTGCGGGGAAGCCTCCTCCTTTGCCTACGTCGCCGCGAAAGCCTGTTACGAGTCGGGGGACCGTTATCTTGACGCGCTCAATGAGCGCATCGCCAAAAACGAAGCCCTGTTCCGCGATGCCCTTTCCCTTTTCCCTTTCCTTCACCTCGTTAGCGGCCCGGCGACCTACCTTTTGTATGTCGAGGCGACTGAGATCGAGGACGTCGAGGATTACCTCGATTACCTCAAAAACGTTGGAGGTGTTGCTTTCTCAAGCGGCACTCTTTACGGGGATAAGAACCATTTCCGCGTCAACATCGCCGTCCCGGAGGCGACCCTTCAAGAAGCCATCCGCCGCTTCGTGACCGCGACGAAGCAATATTGCTCAAAACGATGAAGATAGAAAAAAGTGCCGATTGCTCGACACTTTTTTTGTTGCCTTAGAAGCGATTATTTCGCGTTCTTCGCGGTTTCAACGAGGGTCGCGAAGGCTTTCGGATCGGCGATGGCGATCTCGGAGAGCATCTTGCGGTTCATCTCGATGCCGGCCTTCTTGAGGCCGCCCATGAAGACGGAATAACTGATGCCGTTGATGCGGCAAGCAGCGTTGATGCGCTTGATCCAGAGCTTACGATAATCCCTCTTGACGAGGCGACGGGAATTGTAAGCGTAACGGAGCGAGTGGCAAACTTGCTCTTTGGCGGTCTTGAAGAGAAGGTGCTTGCTGCCGAAATATCCTTTGGCGGCCTTCAGGACCTTTTTGCGACGGGCACGGGTAACGGTGCCACCTTTGACTCTAGCCATGGTTCTTTCTTCCTCCTATTACTTGACGAGCATGAAGCGGATACGCTTGTAGTCGGTCTTGTCAATCATGCCCGCGCGGCGAAGCTGACGGGATTGCTTCGCGGTCTTGTAGGGGGCGTGGTGCCCTTTGTAGGCGTGGACGTATTTGAGCTTACCGGTACCGGTGACTTTCACCCTCTTGCTCAAGGAGCGGCTGCTTTTCATCTTTGGCATAGTGAGATTCTCCTTCCTTACTTCTTATTGCCTTTCGGTGCGACGATGCAGGAATAGCATTTTCCATCCCAGCTCGGCTTTTTCTCGATGACGGTCGGGGTTTCCTCCGTCGTCAGGCATTCGATGAAACGGGTCATGAGATCCTCGCCGATTTCCTTGTGGGCCATTTCGCGGCCCTTGAGGATGACGCGGATGTTGACTTTGTTCCCATCGCTTAGGAAACCGCGTCCTGCCTTAGCCTTGGTTTGGAGATCATGCTCTCCAATGACGATGTGGAGCTGGATTTCCTTGAGTTCCGAGGCGGCGGCTTTGGACTTGCGCTTGTTCTCCTTATCGGCTTTCTCCTTTTCGTAACGGTATTTGCCGTAATTCAGGATCTTGCAGACAGGCGGATTGGCTTGGGGAGCGACGCAGAAGAGGTCGAGGTCGTAAGACTGGGCGATTTCGTTGGCCCGGCGAGACGACATGCGGCCGAGGTTATCTCCATTCGGGCCGATGACCTGGACTTCGGGGTAACGGATGTTCTCGTTGATCGGATCGAAGCGCTTTTGCGGGCGGCGTTCCCTTTGTTGGTTGTAGTAAGCGATGTGGTGTTTCCTCCAATGTTATCAATAAAAGCCGGAGCGCAATGGATCCGGCTTCTGAAGCTAAGGTAGTTTCAGTAGTGCTTGGCCAACGTCCCGAGGGAGTCTGGCGAATCGCCGGAAGCGATTGCTTTCTACATTTATCGACGGCTTGTATTTTACGCATTGCGCGCAAGGGCGCAAGCGGAAATTTCATAAATTCGGAAGAAAAGGGGGATTGCTTACTTTTGTATCAGGATTTCCGATGCCTTTTCGCGGAGGAAGGACAGAATCGCGTCGTTTCCTTTCCTTAGTTTCCGCGGGAAACCATAGGCCGTGCCCTTGCCCGAAACGTGCCCGAGTCCCCTGGGGCCGTAATAGGAGCCTGGTTTCCCTTCCGAAAGCGCCTTGAGGAAGGATGTGGCCGCGCTTTCTGGATCGTGGAGGAAGAGGCGGAAGAAGAAGCCGACGAGCGCGGTGAAAGGCTTCGGATAGCCTTTTATGAAAAGCGGGGTAAAGGTGACCCCGGGATGGGCGAGTAGCATCTTGACGTTTCCTTTCTCCTCTTGACCCAGGGCCATCGCATAACCGTGGATCGCGCGTTTCGAGATCGCGTACCTCTTTAGTTTTCCCGGACGAAAATCCCCCTCGAGAAGCCGCGGGTCAAAACGATGCCAAGTCGCTGAAAGGGAGGATGCGAAAACGACGTCCACTTCGTGGGGCAAGGCATGGAAATAGGGCAAAAGAAGCTCATTGAGGATCCCCGTCCCGAGGAAATTCGTGCCCGCGGTAATCTCGAAGCCATCCTCCGTGAGCCCGTCTTTCGGGCGAAACACGCCGGCGTTATGGACGAACCCATAAATGTCGAGACCTTCTTCCCGCAACCCGGATACGAAAGAGAGGATGCTTGCAAGGCTCGCGAGATCAAGAAGGCGCACCGTGACATTGGCCCCCGGTACCGAGCGCTCGATTTCTTCTTTCGCGATTTGCCCCCGTTCGAGGCTTCGACAGGCGATCACGACGCGAGCCCCGAGGGAAGCTAGCTCCTTGCAAAGGGCTTTCCCGATGCCGGAGTTCCCGCCCGTGACGACGAATGTCTGACCACGAAAACGTTCGGGGTTTAAGGAAGAAAGGTAACGGATGAGGGCTTTTTTCATGGTGAGGGTTTCGGAATGGGAACGAAGAGGAGAACGGAAACCGGGGCGTATTTCTTAAAGCAGCGCGGAAAGAAGCAAGGAAGAAGACTGTTCCGGGTCCAAGCCGTTTAGAATCGCATCTTGGGAAAGGGCGATCATGGATACGAGGAAGGCAATCCCAAAAAGGAACGCGCCGGCCAAGGCAAGGGAAGATAGCGTCTTGGCTTTTTCCTTGCTGAGAGAATAGACGGGCAAAAGAAGGAAGGCGAGGGAAGAGAAGATGATGGCAAGAATCGCGAGATAGGTCTTGTCGGTCGCGTACGTTTCGGCCATCCAAATGGCCCCGAAAACGGCGTATAGGAGGATTCCGAAGGGAAGGAGGATGTAGGAACCAAGACGGACGCCTCGATTCCCCTCAAAGCGTTTCATCGATGCAAGGATGTAAGCAGCAACGTAAAGAAGAAAGCCGAAAAAGGCTATCAAAATCTCGAATCTCATTGCGAAACCTTTCGATATCTTTGATTGCGATCGGTTGGCGTTAAGGGGTTCGCCATCTCGATGAGACCCGCTTCAAGGGCGGGGTGAAGGTAGTTTTTCGAAAGGCCGAGGCGCGAGGTGAGACCTAAGAGGCCGAGGAGCTCGACGGCGCTATAGAAGCGACCGTCCTCCATCTTCGAGACGAGCTTGCGGGCGAGGGGAGTCCCCTCGTTTTTCTGACGCATGCCTTTCCGCTGGGCGGACAAAATGGCGCGTTCGACGATTCGCAAGGCGGCCAAGACGAAGGGGGCGGTGTCGGCCGTCTCCACCGAGAGGCGATAGGCGTCCTCGAGTTCTTGCGCCTTCTGCGCGAAGAGAGAAACGACCGGAACGTTCGCGAATTCCTTCGCGTAGGAAACAAGAATCGCCTTCATGAGATAGAGGGCGAGAATCCTCGTGTAGCGCGAGAACGGCTGAATGGCCATGATCTCGAAATAGAAAAGGGCGGAAAGAAGAAGCGGATGGCGTTCCTTGCCGGACTTGGCGAAGGAATAGAACCCTTTGAGCATCGGAAGGATCTTCGCGTGCAAGGGAATGGGATAGGGGAACGTCTCGACGCGGCGGGACATGCGGGAAGGGACCCCGTCGGGGAACAATGCGGACGCGAATTCGTCGACGAACCCCAAGTCATAGGGATCGATGCGCCCCATCTTGGCGTAGAGGCGCAAAAGCGCGGAAGCTTCTGGGATGCCCGGGATGTCCTCCCCGCGTTTGAGGGCGCGCGCCTGAGACGGGGTGAAAGAAACGCCTTCAAGAGCGAAAGAAGCTTTCACTTCCTGAAAGAGGGTTTCCTCGTCCACACGGAAGGAGGGGGAAAGGGAGAGCCTGCCGGCTTCGAAAGCGATGTTGCACGCGGAAGAGAGAATCTCGTTGTTGACGGTCACGGCCGCCTGATAGGGTGCGATTTGTTTTGCCATGGTTTTATTTTAACCTAGCCTGCAGGAAAGAAAAGATAAAACATGCATATTTTGCTCTATATGAATTCGAGAAAGGATGTCCCCCTTCTTTTCCCGGGAAGAAGGGCATTTCATCCCTTGACGCTATCCCCTTCTCGGGCTACATTTTTGGCCATGGAATATTGCTATCAGATCTACGAAACGGATATTGGGATGCTGACCCTTGTGAGCAACGGCGAAAGCATCGTCACCGTACACTTTGGGGAAGGTCATTTGCAAGGATGCCGTTATGAGGAAGACCCCCTTCTCATGGAGGCGATCTTCGAGATCAACCAGTATCTGTTCGGCCAACGCAAGACGTTCGATTTCCCCATCGACCCGATGGGCAACGAACAAGAAGTCAAACTCTACCAATATATCAAGCAGACGGTTCCTTACGGCAAGCTCACCAATTACGAGAAACTCTCGGAAGAACTCGGAATCCCCGTGGATGATATCGTTGAAATGCTCGAAACGAATTCCTGCCCGATCGTGGTCCCGTGTCACCGCGTGATTCGCGCGAGCCGTCGCCTCGGCCCGTACGTGACCGACCCGGAGATCAAGAACCGCCTGATCCACCTCGAGCACGATCATCTCCACGATCCGTCCCTTCGATAAAAGCATGAAAAAAGGCCGCGTGACGCGGCCTTTTCGTTTGTCTCAGTAACGAAGCTTCCTCGCGATGGAATCAAGGACCTTGGCCTTGAATTCCTCGAGGGAGACGGTCACCTGTTCCTTTTGCCCGTAGACGCGGTAGGTCACGGAACGGGTCTCGGCTTCCTTGTCGCCGAGGACGAGGGTGAAGGGGACTTTGTTGACTTGGGCGTTGCGCAGGCGATACCCGAGTTTCTCGTTGGCATCGTCCACCTCGACGCGGACGCCGGCTTCTTTGAGGACACGTTCAACGTCCTTGGCGTAAGCGCCGTGGACCTCCGTGTTGACCGGGAGGATCTCGACTTGGGTCGGGGCGAGCCAGGTCGGGAAAGCTCCGCCATAATTCTCGATGAGGATGCCGAGGAACCGCTCGACCGAGCCGAAGACGACGCGGTGAAGCATGACCGGCTCGACTTTCTCACCGTTCTCGTCAATGTAGGTGCAACCGAAGCGGTGGGGGAGGTTCACGTCGAGCTGGATCGTGCCGCATTGCCAGGTCCTGCCCATGGAATCCCTGAGCTTGAAGTCGAGCTTCGGCCCATAGAAGGCCCCGTCGCCGGGATTGATCTGGAAGTCGTGGCCGGAATCGCGGCACGCGGCGGCCAAGGCTTGCTCGCTCTTGTCCCAGAAGGCGATTTCCCCGATGTAATCGTCGGGGCGCGTGGAAAGGACGATGCGGTAGGTGAGGCCGAAGACGTCATAGACCTCGTCGAAGAGTTTCATGATGGACTTGACTTCGTCCTCGATCTGGTCCTGGCGCAAGAGGATGTGGGCATCGTCTTGGGTGAAGGCGCGGACGCGGAAGAGACCGTTGAGGGCGCCGCTCGCCTCGTGGCGATGGACGTGGCCGAGTTCCCCATAGCGGAGCGGCAAGTCGCGATAGCTATGGATGGCGTTTTGGTAAACGAGGATGGCCCCAGGGCAGTTCATCGGCTTGATCGCGTAATCCGCCTCGTCAACCTTGGTCGTGTACATGTTGTCCTTGTAATGGTCCCAGTGCCCGCTCGTCTCCCAAAGCTCGCGGGACATCATGGTCGGGGTCGTGATCTCGCTATAGCCGTAGCGGGCGTGGATCTCGCGCCAATAGGAGAGCAATTGGTTGTAGACGATCTGCCCTTTCGGAAGGAAGAAAGGCATGCCGGGGGCGTAGTCGCTCAGCATGAAGAGACCAAGTTCCTTGCCGAGGCGGCGATGGTCGTTAGCCTTGCGGCGCTCGAGGACCTCAAGATGCTCCTTGAGGGCTTCTTCGCTCGGGTAGCAGGTCGCGTAAATGCGCGTCAGCATCTTGTTTTTCGAGTCCCCTCGCCAATAGGCGCCGGCGACGCTAAGAAGCTTGAAGTGCTTGAGGTAAGACGTGTCGGGGACGTGGGGCCCGCGGCAAAGGTCCACGAAATCCCCTTGCTCGTAAAGGGAAATGGTGCCTTCAAGTTCCTTGATGTGCTCGACCTTGTAAGGGTTGTCCTTGAAGACCTCGAGGGCCTCCTCTTGGCTCACCTCGCGGCGGCGGTAGGGGATGCCTTGCTTCGATAGGCGCTTCATCTCGGCCTCGATCGCGGGGAAATCCTTGTCCGTGATGACGCGATCCCCGAAGTCGACGTCGTAGTAGAAGCCTTCTTCGATCGCCGGGCCGAAGCCGAAGAGGCAACCGGGATAAAGGTGCATGAGGGCCTGCGCCATCAAGTGGCTGCAGGAGTGGTTCATGAGCTCGAATCCCTCGGGATCCTCACCCGTCAGGAAGGTGATCTCCCCTTCCTTGACCGGTTCTTTCATGTCGTAAAGATGGTCGCCCTGCTTATAGCAAAGGGCTTTGTTTTTCTTCGCGGGATCGACGATTTTCGCGACGTCGAAGCCGTTTTTCCCTTCTTCGATGGGGAAGGGTGAGCCTTGATAGATAATGTTCATGGCGGTCCTCCAAATAAAATGTCCCTGATGCCTTTTGCAAGGACGTCAGGGACAACGCGGTACCACCTTACTTCGGGGCGTGAAAACCCCGCTCTTAAGCATCCCATATCGCGAGATTCGCGCCGCACTTATTTCGCACGGAGGCTCCCGAGTGGTGCCTGTCTTGCCTCGTATCCGAGGTAGGCTTGTCTCGTTCATCGCCATGAGAAGTATATGCTCTCCGCCAAAATGTGCAAGGGGAACTTGCAAAGAAGGAAGGGAAGGAAAATACGGGAAGTCCCTTGACAGATGGTTTGGATTCGATATGATTTTCCCTGCACAGCGATGTGCCCCCGGGAATCCCCCTAATCCCGGGGTATTTTCTTTTTATAAAAGAACCCGGATTGGCTCGCGGGGATTGCAACATTTCGCTCCCCGGCCGGAAACGTTTTTGCTTGACGATCGTTTTCGCCTTGGGTCAGGGCGTGGAATCTCGCCCTGCTTCCTTTCAAAAAAGAGAAGAAGACCCTTAAGCGGAATGCTTTACCGATAATTCGGTTTTTTCTATGCGTTGCGCACGCAAGAGGCTATAATCATTAGCGATTGGTTGCAAGAACAACCATCCAAAGGAGAATTTCAGTCAACATGGACACCAAAATCGTCAAAGTCTATGGCCGCCAGATCATCGATTCCCGCGGCAACCCGACCGTTGAGGCGGAAGTCACTCTCGCCGACGGCACCGTCGGGCGCAGCGCGTCCCCCTCGGGCGCTTCCACCGGCACCCGCGAAGCCCTCGAGCTCCGCGATGGCGACAAAGCCGTCTACGGCGGCAAAGGCGTCTTGGCCGCGGTCAAGCACATTAACGAGGAAATCGCCCCGGCCATCATCGGCCTCGATGCTCGCGACACCTTCCTCGTCGACAAGACCATGATCGACCTTGACGGAACCGAAAATAAGTCCCGCCTCGGCGCGAACGCCATCCTCGCCGTTTCCCTCGCCGCTGCCCACGCGGCCGCCACGAGCCTCAAGGAGCCGCTCTATCGCTTCATCGGCGGCACCTCCGCGAACGTCCTCCCCGTCCCAATGATGAACATCATGAACGGCGGCGCCCACGCGGACGACAACATCGACAGCCAAGAATTCCTCATCATGCCGGTCGGCGCCCCGACCTGGAGCGAGGCGCTCCGTTGGTGCACCGAGGTCTTCCACGCCCTTCAGAAGATCCTCAAATCCCAAGGCCTTTCCACTGGCGCTGGCGACGAAGGCGGCTTCGCCCCGAACACCAAGCACGGCTCCGACGAGGAAGTCCTCACCCTCATCATGGAAGGCATCAAGGCTGCTGGCTATGAGCCGGGCAAGGACTTCATGCTCGCCATGGACGCCGCCGCTTCCGAATGGGCCAAAGACGGCGAGAAGACCGAAGATGGCCAATTCATCTACAAACAGCCGAAATCCGGCAAGGTCTATACCTCCAAGACCCTCGTTCGCCACTGGGAAAAGATCGCCAAGGAATTCCCGCTCATCTCTCTCGAAGACGGCATGGCCGAAGGCGACTGGGATGGCTGGAAACTCCTCAACGAAAAGCTTGGCAAAAAGATCCAGCTCGTCGGCGATGACCTCTTCGTCACCAACACCAAGATCATCAAGGAAGGCATCGAGAAAGACGTCGCCAACTCGGTTTTGATCAAACTCAACCAGATCGGCACCCTCTCCGAGACGATCGCCGCCATCAAGATGGCCAAGAACGCCGGCTGGACCGCCGTCGTCTCCCACCGTTCCGGCGAAACCGCGGATACCACGATCGCGGACCTCGTCGTCGCCCTCAACGCCGGCCAAATCAAGACCGGTGCCCCGAACCGCACGGAGCGCGTCGCGAAATACAACCAGCTCCTCCGCATCGAGGAAGGCCTCGGCGAAAACGCCGTCTATCTCGGACGCAAAGCGTTCACCTTCGACCGCTAATTAACGCCAAAGAGGCGTTTCGGCACCAGCCGAGGCGCCTCTTTTTTCGTCTTCCCCTTTGTTGTATCATTTCCCCATGAAACCAAGAATCAATCTCGTGGAGCGCCTTGTCGTCTACGGCCTCGTCGGCACCCTTTTCCTTGTCGGTCTCTTTCTGGACCTTCCGATCACAGAGGGGCTTTACGATCCTTCCAACGTCTTCGGCCAAACCTTCGAGATGGCCGCGGAAATCCCGGCTTTCGCCCTCGTCATCTTCACTTGTTTCCTCGGGGCCCGTTTCCACCCGACCCCCAAAGCGAAGTGGCTCGACATCGCCTTGACCGTTATCTTTGCCCTCGCGGGCCTCGGTGTTGCTTGCTACGCGGGCAACCATTTCCTCCATCTTTTGGACCGCGTGACCCATCATGAATTCCCCCCGGCGTTCTTTTTGCTCTATGCCCTGGTGTATTTGAGCCTTTCCGCGCCCTGGGTCCTCTTCATCAAGAAAGAAGGGAAAGCCGACGCCTTCGTGTTCGCGATTTTCGTCTTGCTGCTTTTCGCGACGACCCTCGTCATCATGCAAGGACTCAAGATGCTTTGGCTTCGTCCCCGTTACCGCACGCTTGTCGCCCTCTATGGCGTCGATGGGGCGGCCGCGAACTGGCTGCCGGTCTATGCCCCGCAAGGATTCTGGAATTTCGACCGCTATGGCGTCCCGCCCGCCTCGGTTCTCGAGTCGCTTGGCATCTCCGAATGGGGCAAGGAGGAATTCTATTCCTTCCCAAGCGGGCATACCCTCCACGCAGTGGTCCCGATGGCCTTTTGCCTTGCCTCTTCCTTCCTCCCCCGCCTCAAAGGCAAGGAAGGCTATGTGCGCCTCGGCTTCTACGTCTGGGGTATCCTCACCGCGATTTCCCGCATCGTCCGCGGAGCCCACAACCTCACGGACGTCGCGTTCGGCTTCCTCCTCGGGGTGCTTGCCTTCGATCTCTACTCGACCTTCCTTCTGCCGGCGCTCCAACGCTTCCATGCGAAGCACTTCGCGCCCAAGGAAACCGCTCCCGAAGCATAAGAAAACGCTGCGGCCAACTCGGCACGCAGCGTTTTTCGTTACTTAAATTGCTGAAACCCGTATACCGCGGCCCCGAGGAGCCCGGCTCTTTGGCCGCATCCGGCCTTTTCCAGACGGCAGTTTTTGGCCGCGAGGCGCAAATCCTCGAAGAAGAGGTCCGCGCTTTTCATGACCCCACCCGTTAAGGCGAAGACATCCGGATGGAAGGCTTTTTGCACCATGGAGAACCATTCCCCGAGCAAGGAAATCCAATCCGCGTAGACCCGGAGGGCAAGGGGATCTTTGGCTTCCACGAGGGAGAAGAAGTCCTTTGCGCTTGCGATGCTTAAGCCATTGAGCCCAGAGAGGCGAACGAGGCCCGTTCCCGAGGCGAGGTGCTCGAATTCGTAAAGGGAACCGTGATAAGAAGTCATCGTGTGACCGACTTCGTAAGAGGAATGGATGAGCTTTCCCTCACGGGTGAGCGCTCCTCCGACGCCCGTGGAAATGGTCACGAAATAGAGGGATGGGTGGTCCTTGAGGGGACCGACGTTGGCTTCGGAAAGGGAAGCAACTTCCGCGTCATTCAGGATGAACGCGGGCAAGCCGAAGCGCTGCGAGAGGAAGGAGGCGAGGGGGATGTTCTCGATGCCGATGTTTGGCAGGGCGTCGATGTGTCCGTCGACCCGAACGCGGCCTGGAACCCCCGCGGCGATCGCGAGGACCCCTTCCCGGTTCGGGACGGCCGCCTCGATGATAGAGGCGACGCTTTCGAGGAAATCCTCCGTCGAACCCCGCACCGTGTCGCGAATGACTTCGGCGAGGATGTTAAATTCTTCGTCGACGAGGGCAACGCGGGTGTTCGTCCCGCCGATATCGAGGGCGATGACGGTCTTTATCATTCGATTTCCCTCACGGAATTCACGGTCAAAATGCGCATGAAGTTGGTCTTGCCAGCCCCCGTCGGGGTGCCGCCGGACATGATAATCGGGCTGCCCGCCGGGATGCCGAGGTCGCGCGCGATCTTGAGGGCGATGACTTCCATTTCTTCGATGAAGTCTGGCATGGACGGCGTTTTGAGGAGGACGCTGTAGACGCCCCAATGGAGAGCGCCTTCCATTGCGGTGGAACGGCAGTTCGTGACAGAGATGATGGGGCAGCAAGGACGGGCTTTCGAGATGCGGATCGTCGATTTGCCGGTCTCGGTGAAGGAGACGATGAGCTTGGCCCCGATGAGGAGGGCGGTATTGGCGACCGCGTTAGAAATCGCGTCGTTGTTCGTTTTGTCCGAGGTATCGTAGGCTTCCTTGGAAAGTTTCTCGTAATCGAGGAATTGCTCCATCGTGGCCGCGATTTTCGCTTGCATCTCGACCGCGAGGACCGGGTAGGCTCCCGAAGCGCTTTCCGCGGAAAGCATGACGCAGTCGCTGCCTTGGCTGATCGCGTTGGCGACGTCGCTCACCTCGGCCCTCGTCGGGCGGGGGTGCGTGACCATGGAATCGAGCATCTGGGTCGCGGTGATGATGGGTTTTCCGCAGACGCGGCAAAGGTCGATAAGCTTCTTTTGGACGACCGGAACCTGTTCCGGGGGGATCTCGACGCCGAGATCGCCGCGAGCGACCATGATGCCGTCCGCTTCGTTGATGATTTCCTTGGCTTTCTCGACGCCTTCGGGATTCTCGATCTTGGCGTAGATGGGAATATCGGGATCCCCGTATTTAGCGAGGATGGCGCGCAAGTCGCGGATGTCCTCGGGACGGCGGACGAAGGAAGCGAAGATGACGTCGACGTGGTTCTCGCACCCGAATTTGAGGTCCGACTCATCCTTGGCAGAGATATAAGGGACGCTCAGGCGGGAAAAAGGGCAATTGACGCCTTTCCGATCCTTAAGGGGATGGTTGTTCTGAGCGGTGACGTGGACTTCCTTTTTCTCGAGATCGACTTCGTCGACGAGGAAATCGAGGTTGCCGTCGTCGATGAGGATGTGGTCCCCGGCTTTGACGTCGAGATAGAGTTCCTTGTGGGTGACGGAGAAACCGTTCTGGTCGCCGAGGCGGTCATCCATCCCGATGACCATCTTCATGCCGGTCGTGACGTTGATCGGTCCGTCTTTCATGAGACCGCAACGGATTTCGGGCCCCTTGGTATCGAGAGCGACGGGGATGTAGATGCCTTGTTTCTCGAAGTCGCGGGCAATCTGGATTTTCTTGAGTTGCTCGGGATAATCGCCATGGCTGAAATTGATACGCATGACGTTCATGCCGGCTTTGTAAAGGGCGAGGACCATCTCGGGGGTGTCGGAAGCCGGCCCGATGGTCGCGACGATTTTCGTTTTCTTGGAAATGTTGAGTAACATGGGTTTCCTCGATTCTTATTTCAGGATGTCGATGAGGCGGAGCATGGAAGGATGCTTGTCGCGCGGGCGCGGCACGGCTTGGTAGATGTCGTCGTCCACGATCTTGTTATCGACCATGCCGACGCAGATGCCGCCTTTCCCTTCAAGAAGGCAATCGACCGCGTATGCGCCCATCCTGGCCGCGAGGATGCGGTCGAAGGCGCTCGGGGTGCCGCCGCGCTGGACGCGGCCGAGGACTTCGGCCTTGGCCTCGAACCCGGTCTCAACCGTGATTTTCTTCGCGAATTCGTTGATATTCGGATAGATTTTCTCCGAAACGACGACGATGGCGCGCTTGCGCTTGGCGTCGTGGAGCTTGCGCAAGGAGTCGATGATTTCCTCCTCCGGGATCGGGTGATCCGGGGTGATGATCATCTCGACCCCCTCGGCGAGGCCGGAGAAGAGGGCGAGGTCGCCGCAATGGTTTCCCATGACCTCGATGATCGCGCAACGCTGGTGGGAAGAGGTCGTGTCGCGGATATGGTCGATGCAGTAGCAGATGGTGTTCAAGCACGTGTCGAAACCGATCGTGTAGTCCGTGGAGGCGATATCGTTGTCGATCGTCCCGGGAAGGCCGACGCAGTTGATGCCCATTTCGGTGAGTTTCTTCGCGCCCATGTAGGAACCGTCGCCGCCGATGACGACGAGGGCCTCGATTCCGCGCTTACGCAGATTGTCAACGGCGATTTGGCGGACTTTTTCTTCTTTGAATTCGCGAAGGCGGGCGGTGCCGAGGATCGTGCCGCCGCGGTTCACGATGTCGGAAACGGAATGACGGTCCATGAGGAACATGTCATCCTCGACGAGACCTTTGTAACCATCCATGATGCCATAGACGTCAAGGCCGTATTTGAGACCCGCGCGGACGACGGCGCGGATCGCGCAGTTCATGCCCGGGGCATCGCCACCGGAAGTTAGAACGCCGATTTTTCGAATCATAAGCAAACCTCAAAAATTCACGATACGGAATGAGTATACCATGTTCAGCGCGCGTAGGTGCGCGCAATTCGCGCATAGGCAAACTTTTTTTCGCTGCCTTTGTGAAAGTGGAAAACTCAATTTCCTTTCGATGGTATCGGCCTTCTTGCTGTGGAAAACTCCGAAAACACACGAATCCATCGATATTTTTCGCTTAAACAAATTCCTAACACAATGTAGAATAGGGGCTATGCTTAGCATTGGCTCCGGTGATTTCCTCTCGTTCTCTCTCCGCGGCAAACTCGGGGAGAGTTCCCTCGATTCCCTTTCCTTTCTCTATGCCCCCCTCTGCGGAGCGGCTTCGATTGGGGTATATCTATCCTTTTACGGATTCGCCGAGAAGAAGAGGGTGGTCTATCCCGCCTACGAGGTGGTGAAGGCCACGGGCCTCAGCTATCACGCCCTCGTCGAGGCGATGAAGCCCCTCGAAGCCCTCGGACTCCTCTCCACCACCGCGATGAAAGGCGGCGATGGCAGGACAGCCTACACGGTCGCGGTCTATCCCCCGTGCAGCCCGAAGGCGTTTTTCGCCGACACCTTGCTCGTTTCGGAGCTCCAAAACGCCCTTGGCGAAGAAGGCGTCGCCCGCATTCGCAAGGACCTTGCTCCGGACCCTTTGCCTCTTGAAGGGCAAAACGTGTCCACCACCTTTCAGGATTTCTTCCGCCCCTCCTATCGCCTCGAGGCCTTCGCGAATGCCTATGCCCCTCTTGCGGAAGATGCCCCGCGCCCTCTCCGGACGGGGTTCGATCGCAGCTTGTTTTTCGAGGCGTTTTCGCGCCTAGGGTTCACCAAGGAGATGCTAAGCGAAGGGGAACTTTCGTTCATCGCCAAAGCCGGTGCCCTATACGATTACGCGAGCGACGTCCTTGGGGAATTCGCCGCGGACTCCCTTTCGAACCAGGCTCCTTTCGGGGAGAAACTGAATCAAGATCTTTTCCTCAAGAAATGCCGGGAATCCCTGAAACTCCCGTATCTGAAAAGGAAACCCTCCGCCCGCTCCGGCCACGCCGATCCTTCGTCGGATCTCAGCAAGCGCGTGGCGATGATGGATTCGACTCCCTCTGCCCGTTGGCTTTCCATCAAGCAAAAAGGGCACGTCCCCGCTCCAAGCGACCTCAAGATCCTCGAAAAACTCACAATCGACATGGGGCTTCCTGAACCTTGTTGCAACGCGCTCATCGATTACGTCTTGGCAATCAATCACAACGTCTTCTCTGCCCCGCTAGCCGAGAAAATCGCCGCATCCCTCGTACGCGAAGGCTTCGACAATGCCCGCGATGCCATGGATTATCTCGTTTCCAAAAAGAGGAATCCCCAGGCCAAGGCAACCCCTGCCGCCCAGGAGAAAACGTCAAACGAACCGGAAACCGCGGAAATTTCACCCGAGGAGTTGGATGCCTTGTTCGAAAGCGCGTATAAGAAGAAAGGGAATTGAAAGCCATGGATGAAATGAAACGAAAAACCGCGGTCGCGCCCAAGGCGCTCGGCGATTTGGAATCCGCGCAAAAGGAAAGCTTGGAATTGCTCAAAAAAGACCCTCGCGTCTACGCCGTCATCCACGACGAGTTCGGGCTAACGCTAAGCGAAACAAGAAGGGCCCTCGCCCCATTGCTTGATTTTTACGACGACCTCCATTATTGCGATTCGTGCCCCGGATATGAGAAATGTGAGAAAGAAGTCCCGCATTATCAGATCGAACTCTTCCGTGAAGGCGGCCTCATGGACCGTAAACTCCACCTTTGTCCGCTGGCCAAGAAGAGGGAATCTTACGACGCTTCCTTCCTCGATCGGGATTTCCCCATCGCTTGGATGAACGAAACCATGAAGAGGAGCGTTTCCCGGACCGGCAAGAAGAACGCGGCTCTTGTTTCCATGTTGCGCATCTTGAAAAAAGAAACGGAAAAAGGCGTCTATCTATTCGGAAACCGTGGTACCGGTAGAAGCTTCATGCTCGCTTGCCTTGCCAATGACTATGTCGGCGAACACGGCGGCCCCGTTTCCTTCGTGGACACGACGTCCCTCCTCGACAAGCTCCGCGCTCTTTCGTTCGCATCGAAGGAAAAATTCAGCCGGGCGATGAACGCTTATGGGAACCTTTCGCTCCTCGTGCTCGACGATTTCGGAAACGAGCCCAAGGAGAAAAGCGGTTTCGTTTTCTCGTCCATCCTCTTCCCGCTTCTCAACGAACGTGCCAAAAACGGTCTTGTCACGTGCTTTTCGAGCGATTTCACGATGCAAGAAGTCGCTGACATGTATGCCCCTTCGATCGGGGCGCCCAGGGCCAGGCAATTCCGCGGCTTGCTCGATGCCATCGCTTCGCCGTTTGACATCACCGGGATCCCGGAACGTTAAGGCAAAGGCAAAGCTTCCAGCTTTTTCTCGAGGGCGCTTAAATCGCCCTCGTTTTCAATTTCATAGGTGGCGAGTCGCTTGCTGGCCTCGAAGGGATAAGAAGCGTTGAGCTTCAATAGCCCATCGGCATCCTTGCCTTCGAGTTCGAGCCGCGCTTTCCGCTCCGATTCCGGGGCGAGGAGGAGAAGAACGGAGTCGCAATGGAAACGCAAGGAACTCCGGGCAAGAAGAGGGACATCCAAGACGAGATTCTCTCCGGGTTTCAAGGATGATTTGACTTCCTCGAACCGTCTTTCGAGGAATGGCTCGAGGTGCTTTTCCCAGGTGGATCGGAGGGCTGGAGAATCCGCGAATACGGATCTCAAGTAGGATGGGTTGATCTTCCCTCTCACGACGCTTTGTTTTCCAAGCATCGCCTTCATGTCGCGGAGGATGTCGCGATTGCGATATAGGGCTTTGACTTCCTTGTCCGCGTCGAAAACGCGCCACCCGCGGTTTTCAAAGAAGCGGCTTGCCGTGGATTTTCCCGCATGGATTGGCCCGGTGATGCCAAGGATATAAGGAAGTATGGAAGAATGCTGACAATGCGGACAATAAGTAGTTCCCCTTCCGCAACATTTCGTGTAAGTGAGTTTCGTTCCGCAGACGGGGCACGGGGTTTCCCTCTTTCCGTAAACCTGGAGAAGATTCTGCATATTCCCTTCCATCCCCGAGAAATTGAGGAAGGAGTGGACAGTGCTGCCGCGCTCAGCGATGGCAAGGTTTAGGATGCGGGTGCTTTCTTTTGCAAGACGAAAGGCTTCCTCTTTCGTGACGTCTTTTGCGGGCAAGAAAGGGGACAAGCGGGAAGCAAAGAGAATCTCGCAGGCGTAGATGTTGCCGATCCCGGCGAAGAGGTGTTGGTCCATCAAGGCTTCCTTGAGAGGCGCGTTCGAGGTTTGAAGGATCGCGAAAAAGTCCTCTCCCGAAAGGCCGATGGGCTCAGGCCCAAGGGTGGCGAGTCGAGTCTCGAGTTCCCGTTTGGAAAGCGGCTCGATTCGCCCGAATTTTCGGGTGTCCTCATAGGTCAAGGTTTCGTTCCCGGAAAGGGCAAGTGAAACGATGTCGTGCTTGTTCCTCGTCGGCGTCCCCTTCTGGATTCGGTATCGCCCTTCCATGCGAAGGTGACTCAGGAGGAAGAGTTCGTCGGAAAGAGCAAAAACCAAGAATTTCCCGCGCCTTTGCACCGCGAGAATGTCCTTTCCCTTGACGGCTTCCCGGAAGGCGTCAGCCCCGCCGACGAGGTTCTTTTCGCGGTAGACGAAAACGTCGAGGATTCTCTTCCCGGACAAGGCGCGATCTAGTTCGCGCGCGATGGTCTCGACCTCGGGCAATTCGGGCATAGTGATCAATCTTTCGCGTCGAACCAGGAATCTCCGCTATTCCCTTCGACGGTCAAGGGAACGGAAAGCGGGACCGCGTTTTCCATCGCGGAACGCAAAAGCGGGACGAGCCTTTCTTCCTCGTCTTTCTCGAGACAGAAGAGCAATTCGTCGTGAATCTGGAGGACCATCTTGGACTTGAAGTGGCCGTCCTTGAGGACGCGGTCCACCCGGATCATGGCCATCTTAATGAGATCGGCGGCGCTCCCTTGGACGGGGGCGTTCAAGGCGGCGCGTTTGGCCGCTTCCCTTTTCACGTAGTTCGCGTCTTTGAGTTCAGGCAGATAACGGCGCCTCCCGAGCATCGTCGTGACGTAGCCTTTCTTTTCCCCCTCCTCGAGCGTGGCGGAGAGATAATCGCCGATCTCGGGATAGGCGGCATAGAAACTTGCGATGACCTTGGAGGCTTCCTGCGGGGTTCCACCCATTTGCTCGGCAAGGCCGAAAGCGGTGGTGCCGTAGATGATGGCGAAGTTGATCGCCTTGGCTTTGCGCCGCAATTCATGGGGGACTTCCTCCCCTTCCGGGACGCCGAAGATTTTGCGTGCGGTCTCGCTATGGACGTCCCTCCCGGAACGGAAGACGTCGATGTAGCTTTGGCAGTGGCTGAGGCTCGCGAGGACCCGCAACTCGATTTGGCTGTAGTCGAGGGAAAGGATTTTCTTGCTCGGGTCCTCGTAATGGAACGCCTTGCGGATTTCTTTGCTTTCCTCGTCCCGCGTGGAGATGTTTTGGAGGTTCGGGTTGCTTGAGGACAGGCGCCCCGTGGTCGTTTGGGCTTGGTTAAAGCAGGT
>JAQYPI010000116.1 GCA_028726925.1 Caryophanales bacterium
CCACCGTTTCACGAGCTTCGTGAAGGCGGGGAGCATCTATTCCGTGAAAGTCATCGCCGTCGACGAGGCGAAAGGGGCCGTGCGCGTCTCTCTCAAGCGCATGCAATCCTCCGATCGCCGCCACGTCTTCGCCCACGAGGCCGTATCCTCCTTCGAGGTCTCCTTCGAGGCCTTGGAAGCGGCCCTCCCCGTCTGGATCGAGGAGGCCAGCCAAACGAAAGGAAACGATTTACATGATCAAAGTCTCTGACGCGCATGTCTTGCGCGACGTGTCCTATGCTTCCTACGCCAAGGAAGTCGCCACCATCAACGAGGGCATCCGCTCCCGCAGCCTCGAGGGGTCTGATTACCTCGGCTGGGCGGATTATCCAAACACCTACGACAAAGAGGAATTCGCCCGCATCGAGAAAGCCGCGGCTTACATCCGCGAGAACTTCGAAGTCCTCGTCGTCTGCGGCATCGGAGGTTCTTATCTCGGCGCCCGCGCGGCGATCGACGGGATCCAGGGCCTTTACCGCAAAGACAAGCTCGAGATCCTCTTCATGGGGCAAACCTTCGCCCCGAGCTACGTCTCCCAAGTCCTCGATTACCTCAAAGACAAGAAATTCGCGATCAACGTCATCTCGAAATCCGGGACCACGACCGAGACCGCGGTCGCCTTCCGCCTCCTAAGCGAATTGCTCAAGAGCCAAATCGGCGCGGAGAACATGAAGAAGGCGATCTTCGCGACCACCGACGCGAGCAAGGGCGCCCTCCTCGAGCTTTGCAAGAAATACGGGTACGAGCGCTTCGTCCTCCCGAGCGACATCGGCGGGCGTTATAGCGTCTTCACCGCGGTCGGCCTCCTTCCGATGGCGGCCGCCGGCATCGACATCGCCGCCTTCATGGACGGGGCGCGCAACGCGATGCTTTCCTTCGATAGCGACGAGATCAACGAAGCCTACAAATACGGCATTCTGCGCCACGAGCTCTACAAAGCCGGCTACCCGGTCGAGATGTTCGTCACTTACGAGCCGCGCTTCGTCCAGCTCGGCGAATGGTGGAAGCAACTCTTCGGGGAAAGCGAGGGCAAAGACCATACGGGCCTTCTTCCCGATTCGGCGACCTTCACGACCGACCTCCACTCCCTCGGGCAATTCATCCAGCAAGGCAGCCCCGTTCTCTTCGAGACCGTCTTAAGCGTCGAATCCCCCGAGCGCGACGTCATCATCCCCCACGACGAGGACAACCTCGACGGCCTCAATTACCTCGAGGGCAAGGGCCTCGATTTCGTGGCCAAGAAAGCCCATGACGGCACGGTCGAAGCCCATGCCGGGGGCAACGTTCCGAACGTCCTTCTCTCCATCGACAAGATGGACGCGTTCACGATGGGCGAGCTCATGATGTTCTTCTGCCGCGCCTGCGCGCTCTCTTGCTACCTCAACAAAGTCAACCCCTTCAACCAACCGGGGGTCGAGATCTACAAGAAGAACATGTTCCGCCTCCTTGGCAAGCCAGGGTACGAAAAATAAGCGATTTGCCTCCTTCGCGGGAGGCATTTTGTTTGCGCGTTCCTTTAGGAAATCCTATGATGAAAGCGCAAAAGAAAGGACAATTCCCATGGACAAAACCGTTTCCGCGCTCCTCAACGAGCAAATCAACAAAGAATTCTACAGCGCCTACCTTTATCTCGATTTCGCGAACTTCTTCGAGGCGAAGGGCCTCAATGGCTTCGCGAATTGGTATGAGATCCAGGCCAAGGAAGAAAGCGACCACGCGATGCTCATGTACCGTTACCTCCAGAACAACGGCGAGAAGGTGACGCTCGAAGCCATCGCGAAACCCGACAAGGTCCTCGTCAAGATCGAGGACGTCCTCGCGGCCGGCCTCGAGCACGAGCGTTACGTGACTTCCCTCATCCACGCGATCTACGCGGCCGCGAAGGACGTGGACGACTTCCGCACGATCCAGTTCCTCGACTGGTTCGTCAAGGAGCAGGGTGAGGAAGAGAAAAACGCCCAGGACCTCATCACGAAGATGGAACTCTACGGCTCCGATCCCCGCGGGCTTTACCTCCTCAATTCCGAGCTCGCCGCCCGCGTTTACAGCGCTCCGTCCCTCGTTCTTTGACCAAAGGCCTTAAGGGCCTTTTTTCTTTCGTAAAGAAACGCATTTTCCCTTCTTGACCGATTGTAGGGGCAATGGTATATTTTCAAAGCGCTTTCGAGCGACCCGCGGATGCTTAGCTCAGCGGGAGAGCATCGCCCTTACAAGGCGGGGGTCGCAGGTTCGAAACCTGCAGCATCCACCACCTCTTGGGGTTCGAGGCGCAGTAACGACGTGGGCGAATAGCGAAGTGGCCAAACGCGGCTGACTGTAAATCAGCTCCTTCGGGTTCGGTGGTTCAAATCCATCTTCGCCCACCACCTTCTTGGGGTGTAGCCAAGAGGTAAGGCACGAGACTTTGACTCTCGCATGCACTGGTCCGATCCCAGTCACCCCAGCCAGTCCTCCGCTAGCTCAGTGGTAGAGCACTTGACTTTTAATCAAGGGGTCGTGAGTTCGAGCCTCACGCGGGGGACCACACCTTACTTCCTCACCCTTCCGCCAAGGGCAAGCAATCAACATCTTCCCGAAGCGGAAATCGCTTCGGGATTTTCTTTCCCGGCCCGCCGGTTTGGCGAAATGGTAGACGCAAGGGACTTAAAATCCCTCGAGGCAATCCCTCATGCCGGTTCGAGTCCGGCAACCGGCACCACTAAAGAAGAAAGTGCTTTGATACAGTATGAAATCTGTTTCAAAGCTTTTTTATATCTTCATATAGGGTTTGAAGTCAGCAAGCGTATTTAAATCGGCGTTCTTTCAAATTCGAACCCGAACCGCCATGATTTCCGTGCCAGAAGGAGGAAAGACGTAAACGTCGTTGATTAACACCCCGGCGTTTTAAAAGGCCCGTTTTGGCCCTGGCGGTCGAATCCCGCTTTGGTGGAAATTAGCGGATTCCGAGGTCCATCTCGGACATCGCCGCGAACGCGACGGACCTCGGCCTCGCATTCCGCGGCATGCCCTTCACGATGTCGGCGAACTTCCTCCTGGCGTAGGCCCAATCCCTGAGCGAGGAGTACACAATCCCGTTTTCCCTCGCGTAGCGGTTGATGGGGAGGCCCGATGCCCTGAACTTCTTGACGATCTCCATCCTCTCTCTGTCGGTGTAATGCTTCTTTGCCATGAAAAATCCCTCCGTGGATGTGCGAAGGGAGTATGGACGAGAACGCGCCTTGGCGGCAGGGTGTTAATCAGCGACGTTTACAATAATCCAATCAAAAACGAAAAGTTTATCTTGCATTTGTCATGCATTTCTTTTGCATTTTTGCAGTTGTAAGTTTGATCGAATGCAAATCATGCATCGTGGCTGGCATGGGGACTTTTCGTTATCGGGGATGATGAGGGATTCCAATTCGACACTTTCCCCTTTCCGTGTCGTTCCGGGCGTTATCCCAAGACGATAAAGTATCGGCGTCCGAAAAGGAGGAAAGAAAACATGAATACGGATAAAGCTTACGCAGAAAAAGTGGCGCTTGAATACGCCACGAAAGAAACGAGCAAAGTGGTCGCCCTCAAGAAACTCGACCGGAAAGCCAAAATGGGCGCTCAGATCTTCGGCTATTCCTTTGGCATCGCGACGACCCTTTTGCTCGGGGTCGGGATGTGCTTCTCGCTCCAGGTCATCGGTAGTGGCGAACTTTGGCAAAACATCCTTGGCTACGTCGTCGGGATCCTCGGGATCATCGGGGTGTCGGTCAACTACTTCATCTATCAAAAGATCCTGGCCAAAGGCAAGCAAAAATACGGAAGCGACATCATTGCTCTAGCAAACGAG
This sequence comes from Caryophanales bacterium, assembly GCA_028726925.1. Classification (GTDB taxonomy): domain Bacteria; phylum Bacillota_I; class Bacilli_A; order RFN20; family CAG-826; genus Alloenteromonas. Next base: position 3,860 of record JAQYPI010000116.1, read on the forward strand.
ATCGCGAAAGAGTAAATCATTCTCGATGAAACCAAGCGAATCGAAATACTTTAGCGCGGCGCGCCTCATGGACGAAGCCCTTCTCCAGCTCTTGGAAAAGAAGGACTTCGCCTTCCTTTCGGTGAAGGAGATCTGTCAGAAGGCCGGGGTGAGCCGTTCGACGTTCTATCTCCATTACGAAACCATCGACGATCTTTTGGATGAAGCCACCGAATGGCTGAATGAGAAATTCGTCGCCTCGTTTCCCAAGGACGTGGCCCTTTCTCTCCGCGGCAAGATCCTGACGTCGCGGGAATTCCTGCTCCCTTATCTGACTTTCGTGAAGGAAAATAGGCGAGCTTTTCGACTCGTCTACCAAAAACCGGAGCTTTTCTCCGCGGAGAAGACGTTTCGTAAGATGTACCGGGACGTCTTCGATCCGGCGCTCGATTCGTTCAACGTCGCCGAGAACGAGAAGGAATACGTCCTCGAGTTCTACGCGAAAGGTTCGCTTGCCATCATCCAGAGATGGGTCGAGAAGGATTGCGAGCCCGACATCGATTTCATCGTCGACCTGATTGCCAGGCATACCACCGCAAGCGGGAATTAGGTTCCGTCTTTCGCGTTCCTGACCAATGTAGTGGGGATTCCGTTCCCCGCTTTTTTCTGCCGTGAGAAAAGAGGGACCGTGGTAAACTAGGATCGTTAAGAAAAAAGGAGAACGCGCATGAAGGTGTTGATGATCAACGGAAGTCCTAGGATTGGCGGAAATACGTCTATGGCACTCGAAGAAATGAGAAAGGTCTTCGAATCCGAGGGGATTGAGACGAAAATCGTCCAGATCGGGAACAAGGACATCCGGGGCTGCCTTGCCTGCGGACGGTGCAAAGAGCTCGGGAAATGCGTGTTCAACGATGTCGTGAACGAACTCGCGGCCGATTTTGAGAAGGCAGACGGGCTCGTCGTGGCAAGCCCCGTCTACTACGCTTCCGCGAACGCGACCCTCATCGCCGCGCTCGACCGCCTCTTCTATAGTTCCGGTTTCGACAAGACGATGAAAGTCGGGGCGAGCGTCGTCTGCGCCCGTCGGGGCGGATGCTCCGCGACCTTCGACGAGCTCAATAAATACTTCACCATCGCGGGCATGCCGATCGCCTCGAGCCAGTACTGGAATTCCGTCCATGGCAGGGCCCCAGGGGAAGCAAGCGAAGACGCGGAAGGCATGCAAACGATGCGGACCCTCGCCCGGAACATGGCCTTCTTGATGAAGAGCATCGCCCTTGGGAAAGAAAGATATGGGCTTCCCGAAAAGGAAGACCACGTATGAACGAATTTCATCCGGCCGTGACGGAAAGATACGAAACGATAACGGGAAAACCCGCGTTTGGGAGGCCGTAAGCTGATGCGGGACTTCGGGCATTCCATGCTCTGGTTCTGGGTCGCTTATTCTGTCGTCACCGTGACCGGCATCCTTCACACCATCTTCAACATCTATGTCCTCCACATGAAGCCGATGGACAAGGAATCCATGGGAGAAGGGTATGAGAAAACCAAACCATGGCATCCTCTATACAACATCGTCTTTTTCACTCTTTTCGGCTTCCTTTATCTCAAAGGGCTCGGGGACCCTACGTTAACAGAAGCCCTCATCACCGGGGCCATCTGGGTTTCCATTTGTATCGTCTTTGACGTTTTCGGCTGGGTCATCATCAAGCATCCTTGGCACCTCACCTTCAAGCAGTTTTACGTGGAATACCAGCCATGGATCACCTTGATTTACGTCGCGATCTTCCTTGGGCCGGTTCTCGGGTTTCTCCTTTGCCTCCTTTGACCGGAAACCTCGGATTGACTTTTTGAAAAGTAACCAAAAGTCCATTTTCTCACCCAATCCGCGATAGATGGCCTTAACGTAAAAAACGGAATTTGGCGAATGTCCTTTAAAGGACATCGCCTGCCCGTTCAGGAGACCCGTTTTGGAAAAAGAGACATTCGACTGCGAAGAATTCCAACCCTCCAAAGAGAACGAGCCTTTTCCCGCGGAACGTTACCACGTAAGCGAGGTCAAGAACGTCTCCTCCGAGCATTTTGACGTCCCCGAAACCGGCAACACGAGCCAAAGCGGTCCCCAAAAGGAATCCGCGAAGATGAGCCTCGACGAGGCGAAGGATCTCGCCCAAGGCGCGAGCGCGTCTTCTTCTTCTGGCGCGGCCGCCGCAAGCGCCGCCTCGTCCGCCACGAGTGCCGCGACCGCGGGGGTGAGCATCACCGGCGTCGTCACAGGCGCCGCCGTCGTCTTCGTCGCGGTTTCTACAGGCGTCGTCCCGGTTGAGGGCCTCACGGAGGAAGAAAGCGTCCAATCCTCGCAATCCATCGTCCTTTCTTCTTCCGAATCCATCGAATCTTCTTCCGAGCCGTTCATCGAGAGCTCTTCTGAAGAGAGTTCCTCGTCGGAAGAAAACTCGTCATCGGAAGAGAGTTCAGCCATTCCCGACCCAATCGACGTCGGGACGCTCGCTTTTTCTTATTTCAAGGTCGATTACCGTCCAAGCGATGACGGTTCGGGCATCCTCTCGGACATCGCTTTCCATTTCGACGGTTCCATCGCGGAAGGGATTTCCGCGACGCTTTCGGACGCGGTGACCGGCGCGAGCGTCCCCATCGAGAAAGGCGAGGTCCTCTTCACCGATGTCGAACGGGGCGAGAGGGAATTCACCTTGGCTTTCTATAAAGAAGGCGAAGAAATCGAGACCCGGTCCATCCAGGTCGAGGACCAATATCTTTACGATCCTTCTCTCGGCGCCGATTTTGCTTACCGCGCGACCTTTAACGATGACGGAACGAGCAACCTCTACGCTTATCTTACCCCGGGAATCGAAGGGAATTTCGAGACGGACATCCGCCTAATGGACGATACGTGGACATCCTTGTCCTATGTCTCCATCACCGAAGGGCCTTTGGCGAGAGTCATGAACGTCGCGGAAAGCAATTACGTCGCGGCGTTCGATTCCTATTTCGTGAAAGACGGCAATTATTATTCCTTCTATTCCCAGGAAGGCATCCCCGTAGAGACGGACGCCTTCGACTTCTCCGCGGATGTGCAAGACAAGGCCCTCACCCTTTCCTTCTTCCACGAGATCGTCGGCGAAGTTTCCGTGACGGTCACCCACGACGACCTCTCGACCGAAACCTTCGCTTTCCCCGCGTCGGACATCCTAGGCGGGACGAAGGCGCTCGAACTCTCGAGTCTCAGCCTCCATCCGACTATCGAGGTCACCGCGGAGGCGATCTTCCATAACGGGGACCCCGGTGGCAAGATCACGGATTACGTGGGGACCCTTGCCAAGCGTTCCACGAAATCCAAGACCGTGGACGCGTCCATCACCTCCTTCGTGGCTTTGGACCGCATCGAGATCTTCAACTCGACTTACAACGCGGCATACGATAACCAGATAAATGCTCCCGTCTTCCTCTATCTAAACGGGTTCCTCAACGCCGGGGACACCTATTCGGTGGAGGTATACGACGTGGATGGGGCGCTCGTGACATCGACCGATGCCTTGGGCAGCTTCGAGAATCCCATCCGCTTCCTGAACCTCGAAGTGGAAGCGACCTACACCTTCTGCATCCTCCTAAACGGGACGGAAACCAGTCGGTTCGAGAAGCAGCTCATGATCCCGACTTACGAGGACCTCCCGAGCTATTATTGCTCGGCCACGAACCCCGGGGACGTCTACGTCACCTACAACGACGACGGGACCTCGAATGCTTATATCCCGATGATGGTCCAGGAGACGAGCCTCGACATGTACTACAAGGTCTACTTGATCGACACGTCCGTCGACGGGGAATCCGTGTTCTACGAATACGTCGGGACCGACCCGGTCGCGGCATTCGAGAACATCCCGGAAGGCATCTATTCCCTCAAATACGCGTCGATGCTTCGTGACGGGGACACCGCCTA
>JAQYPI010000117.1 GCA_028726925.1 Caryophanales bacterium
AAAGGGCATCGCTTGGCGCGTCCTTCAAGAATCTAGAAGGGAAAACGAGTCCACAAAACTTCAGCTTTTAGCAAGGCTGAAAGAGATTCACGATAGAGGGTGGATCCCTTCCGTGACCCCAAGAGATCCCGGCGTTGGCGATACGCTTGAGCACGCATTAGGAATTTCTCGCAACAATTCGCGTGACCCTGATTTTCATGGCATCGAACTCAAGGCAAGCAGAACCTCTAGACAAGGGGGAAACCGGCAAGAAACAAGGTCCACCCTTTTCACGAGAGTGCCAGATTCTGGATTAAGTTATCGAGAGATAGTTGAGGAGTACGGAAAAATTCAGACTCCTCGCGGGGGAACGACTCCGCGTTTGCAACTTTATGAAACGTTCTCCTGCAAGCGAATCAACGGGTATGGGCTCTTCTTGAATTGCAACGAGAAAAAAGAACGAGTAGAGATTCACCAAGCCATCGATGGCGAACGCAAATCTGACAGCCCGTCGATTTCCTCGTGGTCCTACGAAACTCTTAAACAAGCGTTGGCCCAAAAACACCCTGAGACATTTTGGATAAGCGCTGATTCCAAAGAAATCGAAGGAAAAGAGTACTTTCTTTATCAAACGGCAACTTACACTAGCAAACCCAAAATCGCTATTCTTCCCGAATTAATAGCGAATGGGGTGGTTACTTTGGATTTAGCGGCGCATGTTGATCCCGCAACAAACAAATGGCGAGATCATGGCATGCTATGGAAAATATGGAAAGGAGACCTTCCCCTTCTCATGGGCGAGGAAGAAGTATTCCAACTCTAGCCGTTTTTGTTTTGAAGTTCCGCCTTTAGGATTTCCAAGGCGATGGCTTTTGCCAAAAGAGGCGGAACGGCATTGCCCACTTGAGTATACTGAGGCACTTCCACCCTTCTGCGAGGTCCTCCAGTGGTTCGTTTACCGAGGAACTCGAAACTATCGTCAAATGATTGCAGACGAGCCAATTCGCGAACACTAAATGTTCTATTCTCCGTTGGGTGAACATAATCATCGGCAATCGTGACAACTGTGGGACTTGGTTTATTCGCGCGGAGCCGAGTCCGAACATTTTTCTTCGTCAAGAGAGTGTCTAGGAAAGCGCGGTCCACGCTCCCTTCCCTCGCAAGCGAAATCACTTCTTGTTCCGTTATCCCAAGATTTTCAGAGCAATACGCAACGAGATGGGGTACCGACGTAAGATCAATTCCCCGCTTTGCGATCATTTTTCTGAGTTCAGAGGTGGTCTGCCCTTGAGAGTAAAGAGAAAAACGTTCTTGGACAATTTCCGTTAATCTTGAAAGTTCCGTGTTTTTATAATGGCTGGATCGGATTGGCTTGCCCGTTTTTGCCGATGGAGTACGACCAGCTATCGAGGCTTTTGCGTATTCGCTTAACGAACAGGGGCATTTCTCACCAATCAGGTCCCCTATGGCTTCCATCACAGTAACTTTTTTCTCCGGGCCATAGGTCGGTTTTGGGTATACCGGAGGGGTCAATCCATCCCTATAAGCCAGAAAAATCGCTCTATGGCGTGCTTGAGGAACTCCATAATCCGAGGCGTCCAAGATTTTGGAAGGGATCACGTGATATCCCGCTAAAGCCAACTCACTTTCAAGAAGACGGGGCGCAAGCGAGTCTTCGTCGAAATATTGAATTCCCGTCAAGCCGACAAAGCCTTGCAGTTTTGTATCGGTGAAGCCTTCGACGTTTTCCATGACGACATAGTCGGGCATGATTTCGCGAATCACGCGGACGTATTCACGGAACAGGAAATTCCGGGGATCATCAGGACCCTTCCTTTCCCCGTTTCTCGAAAAGCCTTGGCAAGGGGGGCCGCCGAATACGGCAGCGATATGGACGTCCTTCAGCTCGGCATATTTTGGGAGTGATTTAATCTTTTCCAAAATAAAACTTCCCGAAAGATTTTTGATGTCATCCCGGCAGAAAAAAGTATCGACGCCTTGCCGAATGCCCAGTTGTTCATGACGATGGACATATGTCACGCCGGCCTGTTCGCTGATGTCGCTTGAGAAGGCAATATCAAACCCAGCTTGAAGCAAGCCCTCGCTCATTCCTCCAGCGCCACAAAAAAGGTCGATAGCAATCGGTTTATACACAAAGGTATTTGGGTTCCTGCCAGTCATGGTGGGATGATACCATTTCAATCGAAAAAAGTCCAGGGATTGAGGGTCCAAATTTTTAAAAGAACGTCAATCCGCTCTTATTCCCCTTCTTCCTTCTTCTTCCTTCTCGGGAGATACGGGGCAAGGTCATTCAGACCATTGAGTTTCTCGGTCGCGTAATAGACGGGATAGAAAAGAAGGGCGATGCCGAGGATCGTGACGATCGAGGTCAATAACGCGGCAGGCAGCTTCGTGTAGCTCGTAAGCATTGCCTTGCCCGCGTCCATCCCGACGATCAAGTTGATGAAGAAACGCAGGAAGAATTCTCCGACCACGTTCACGCTTAAGGCGAGGACGAGGGCGAAGGACAGGCACTTGTTGACGGGACTCAGTTTGAAGGAGAAAGTTAGCGTCAAGAGAGCCAAGAATAGCAAGATGCTCGAAAGGATGACGAGGGCGAGGGAATAGGTCGCGTTATAGGCGGTGAAATAGGTGACGAGGGAATAGACGAAAAGGGCGAGGGATATCCCGGATACGACAAAAAGCAACGGGGTGCCTTTGGCGTTCTTCTTTAATAGCAAACGGAACACCCACCCGACGAGG
>JAQYPI010000118.1 GCA_028726925.1 Caryophanales bacterium
TTGGCTCCTTTCAATGCTTGCGTTGGTCCGCAAGGCAATTGTAAGGAGCCTTTTCCGACTGTGCAAAGCTATAAGCTTCACCGAACTCCCCGACTATCGGGGAGTTTTCACTCGCTCGACGTTCCACGTCGGCTCAGACAAGAAAACGCGGCGCCCAGGCACCGCGCCGCTCCCCTTTCGGTCTTCCTAACTCGAACCTAGAAAGACAAGGGGGCCATGGTATCGAGATAAAGGATTTCGGAGACCACGAGATTCAAGGGAAGCTTGTAATTGTGTTGCAAGCTCTTCTTGACCAAGAAGACGTCCCCGTCCTTCAATTCGCCCAAAGGGATCGTCTCTCCGCTTTCCTTTTTGAAAGGGACTTCCCCCACGATCTCAACGTTCCCGAAAACGTCGCGGACGATATGGTTCGCACGGTACTCCTCCTCGATCCCCGATTCGCTATAGCCGAGAAAATCGAAGTAGGAATTCGCATAGATGCTTTCCCGAACGGAACGCAAATCGCCGAGGTCTTTGGGAGGGTGAGTGTAATTTCCGTAAAGGAGCAAGGCGCCTTTCTCGTCAAAAGAAACGACGAGGTTGGACCAAAGGCATTCCTCGCCCTTCTCGCGGCAACGGGCGTTTTCGTCATTCGCTTTCATCACGCGAAGAGAAGCCGCATCCTTCGTCACTGCTCCGTTGCAGCCGCATAAAGCAAGGCAAGGAAGCAACCAAAACGCTTTTTTCATAGGCCAATCCTTTCTTCAACCCAACCGACGATATAGTCCGATACTTTGCAGGCTTGATCCCAATTTGAATTGTATCCGCCGCTGTGAATGCCAACGACCGTAGTTGTTCCCCTTGTCACCGGACCGCCACTTGATCCCGCTATCGCATCACAATTGTGACGAAATTTATAGGTTTCGACCGCGTCGGTTACCCCTGGCCCATAGCCTAACTTGGAATTGTAATCGCCGTGGTAGCCATAAAGACGAACGGAATTGCCGTTGCTCAACGAAGAAGAAACGCCCATATAGCCAATTTGATCGCCGATATCTGCGTTAAGATCGATGATCGCCCAATCATCGGCAGAGCTATGCGTTATATGGTTATTTCCTTTCACTGTGGAAGCAGAATGAAATTGTCCGTAAGGAGTTACCAGACTATTGTTGGAATTTTTATGACCGCCAGGGAACACATGGACTGTATTTGACCATACTCCCGCGGTGTTATCAAACACAACGTGCGCAGCCGTAAGCACCGTTCTAGGTCCAACCAAAACACCGGTTCCAACACCGGTTTTATCATAAACGCCATCGCCATTTGTATCGTATTTGGCATGCAGTAGGCAGACTGTTCTATAAGGAAACTTTGTATAATCGGACTCAGGGAGAATCGTTCTCTCGTCGGGACCGAAGATAAGATTCGATTCAAGGTAATCTTCAGGATTCGGGGAGTAGAAAGCCGTCTCTGTTGACGAAGTGTGCGGCAACTCGGAATCAAAAACAGGGATAACGTTCCCGTGTTCATCGCGTTTTTCCGCTACAATCATATCATCTTGCTCTCCGAAGGATTGTAAATCGGCGTAAATTGACGACGATCCAAAAGTTGTAAGCGCAAAAATTGGCAAAGCAACCATAACGACAAGACCCATAAAAGCTCCTTTCTTGTTTTATTGATTCGTATATATCATCCATGGTCAAATATTGTCAACAAAAACCGTTATCAATCATTTATACAATAAAAAATCGCATTGTTATTTTTTGAAGCTTACACCGTCAAAATTGACAATCGATCGGGAAAATTCAGATTTCGCAATACCAAGGCCTTGGATTGGGAACATGCGAAAAATCAAAAAAAGGGGCGTAACCACAACTCCCAATTAACGGGAGGTTTTGTTACAGCCCCTTAGTCAATCTTTGAACAAACCCAATTTGCAAAGGAATCTTAGCATCCTCTCCGCCAGTCTTCATGACGATTGTTGAGTGAAGATAGATGATGTCTTCCTTACTGAACCAAAAGCTCATTTGGCCAGTTCCTTGTAAAGGTTTGGATGTTCGTTATAGGCTTCTTCCGCAGCCTTCATGAGTTCAGAGCGACTTGCATATTTCATTTCCCGCTTCTTGGCGGGTTTGAAAGGGATTGCCTGCTCCGCAATCGCCTGACGGAGGAACATGTTGATGGCAGAACTCAGATTGAGTCCTAAATCGTTGAAGAGAACTTCCGCCTGCTTCTTGACGTCCTTATCGACTCTTATTGTGACGTTTGTGCTATTCATTTTTAAAAACTTCCTGTGGATATTATGTCTCAAAGAGAAGATGTTCTAAAGCTAACGCACAAACAAAATATGTGCATTGTATTGCTATAAGAATTAAGAAACCCGTCTTTGGAGATGGGCAGTAGAAACTTTTGACGAATTCGAAAATCCCACAGCACGGATTTCAGGCTTTTTCTAATGTGGACCTTTCACTTAAGTGCAAATAAAAAACCTCCGATCCTTTCGTATATCGGAGGCTTTCGTTTTCATTGGTGCGGGCGACAGGACTTGAACCTGCACGGAAGTCCATTAGATCCTAAGTCTAACGCGTCTGCCAATTTCGCCACGCCCGCGCGCTTCATGGAAGCGTCTTAGTCTACACCGCGGAAAGAGGGGAATTCAATGAAAAACGAGGGCCGTAAGGCCCCCGCTTCTCAAAGGTTTCCGCTCGAGATGTCGTCCATCAGGTTGATCCCATAGCCTTCGGCGACGGAATCCATGAACGACTGGATCGGGTGACGGGTTTTCTTGTGCTTCTCGGTCACGTGGCGTTTGCCCGTGAATAGGTGCTTAATCATTTCTACCATTGCCTCTTTACCTCCTTTTTCGCGTTTCACTGGTACGGCAATTGCCGCTCCCCGGTTTTTCGGGGTCCTCTACTATAGGCTGAATTCGGGGGTAAGCAAGGGAATGGACTATGAAAGCGGTTACACCTTCTTCTGCTTCTTGAGTTTTCTTAGATCGTTGCTGCGACCGGCTTTCTTGAGTTCTTCATAGCGCGTGTTGAGGGCGCGGACATACGAGGAGGCCGTCGTTTCGTCCTTCACGAAGAATTCCTCGTTCGCGTATTCGTCTGGCAGATACTGCAATTTTGGCCAGATATCCGGGCGATCATAAGGGTATTTGTCCTCTTCTTGCACGTTCACCGGGGTGAGTTTCAGATAATCCTGGACATAGAAAGGGGCGTCTTTGGCGAAGGACATGGCTTTCGCGATGGACTCATCCCCGGTCCTCGAATGCGGGGAAAGGCAAAGATCCACGACGGCATCGCCAAGGGGGATGACCGCTTCCGGGAAGCCGACTTGTTCCGCGGCCTGGATGGCAAGCTGCGTCCGCATGACGGCTTGGGGATTGGCGAGCCCAATGTCTTCGTAAGCGGTCACGAGCAGGCGACGCTTGATGGAATCGAGATCCCCGGCGGCGCAAAGACGCGCAAGGTAATAAAGGGCGGCGTTCACGTCGCATCCGCGAATCGATTTCTGAAGGGCGGAAACGGAATCGTAATGCTCTTCTCCGTCCTTATCCATCGCGTAATTTGGGACTTTCTCGATCTCATAAACGTTTTCTTTCGTGATGACCGGTTCATCCCCAAATTGCAGAGCGGCTTCTTCCAGAATGTTGAGGGAATAACGCATATCTCCGCCCGAGAGCTTGGCAATGGCGAAAAGCGCATCGTCTGCGAAGGTGACCTTGGCTCCGAGTCCATCCGGATGGGCGATCGCTCGGCGAAGCCCTTCCACGACTTCTTCTTTCGAAAGGGCTTTAACTTCCAGGAGTCTCGTCCTGCTTCGAATGGCGGGACTCAAGGCGATGTAAGGATTCGCGGTCGTCATCCCAAGAAGGAAGAAAGTCCCGTCTTCTACGAACGGCAAAAGATAGTCTTGTTTCCCTTTGTCGAGGCGGTGAACTTCATCCATCAGAAGCAGGGTGGGTTTCCATAATTTTGCTTCTTCTACGGCGGCCTCCATGTCCTTCTTGGAACACGTCACGGCATTGAGCTTCACAAAGTGTGCGCCAAGGGAAGATGCATAGGCTTCCGCGATGGTTGTTTTGCCCGTTCCGGGAGGCCCAAAAAAGATAAAAGAGAAAGGAAGTTTTTCCTCAACGGATTTACGAAGGAAGGACTTCGGTCCGACAAGATGATCTTGCCCGACAACCTCATCCAAAGACTTGGGTCGGACACGGAAAGCGAGGGGTTGTTTCATACGTCAGCCATTATATCAAAACGCACGCGCGAGAAAGAAACGCCATAGAGACAAACGGAAACTCGGAAAGAAGATTCTCGAAATGAGCAAGGAATGCCTTTGACCATGGCGACCGTCAATCTCGAAGAAGACGATGCCTAGAAAGGCGCGGCGATCTACCTCAAACAATGAAGGGAGAAACTCAAAGAGGTATTCAAGCATTTCTAAAGGTATACTTTTTATAGTGCTGAAGAATTGAACTATATTTCTTATAGTTATGTTTAAGGAATAAAAAACCAAAATGCAGCCTCTAGAATCCGTTGTTTCCAAACAAAAGTTTTTTATCGTTATTATCATTGTTTTTGATTAGGTTCTATAGTTTTTGTCGTCATGTTTTAACATTCTTTAAATATAGTTTTTATATCTTAAAATTATTGATATAATAATGGGGTATTCGCGGGGTTTCTTTCGAAGAAAACCGCGAAGAAGGAAACTGAGATTCTCTCTGCGTTCCAAAGGAAAAACGGCTTTTGAAAAGAGGGATCCTTCTCTCCGCTTGATGGTTGAAAACGAACGAGAACCGGCTTAACGGAGTGGCGGCAAAATGGAAACTGGTCTATGACGATTCATGATCCGATTCTCTCCTACCCTCCCTCAGATTGAATGGCTAGGTCCCTAAACACAATCTCGATGAAAGGATCTTGAACCTCTCTTTGACGAAGAAAAAACCTAATATAGAGGAAAATATAGAGCGAACGGAATTGTTCGATAGAAAGGATATTACGATGGAAAAATGGATGTCTTATGAGGAATTCAGTTACCGAATTGGTGAGCCAATCACAGACGAATACGGGAAAAGCCCGATAACTCCTGTGTTTTCGCTCTTCCAGGGCAAATGGAAGCTTCACGTGATTTACGCGCTCTTTTGCCTAAGCGACACGCACTTTAACTCGATCCTTCGGTTCTGCGATCCCATCACTCCCGCTTCGCTTAACGCCGTTTTGAAGGATCTCATCGCCTCGGGCATCGTCGAAAAAAGACAAGCCAAAGGAGACCGTCACGCGGCCTATTCCTTGACCCAAAAAGGAATGGATCTCCAACCCTGTTTTTACGAGATGATGAACTGGGGTTTCTCTTATCGAGTTTCCAAAAGAAAAGGCAGGTAAGGCTCCTGCGTCTTGCGAAACGAAAAACGCGCCCGGGTGAACCGAGGCGCGTTCCTAATCAAGTTCTATGTGGTGCCGCGAACCGGAATCGAACCAGCAACCTACTGATTACAAATCAGTTGCTCTGCCAATTGAGCTATCGCGGCAAGCGGACAAAGAATGGTGGGTGTTACTGGTTTCGAACCAGTGACCTCTTCCGTGTGAAGGAAGCGCTCTCCCGCTGAGCTAAACACCCAAGAAACAAATAAGCCCCGAAAGAAGTCTTCGGGGCTTTCTACCAATTTGGTGGGCCTTAATGGGCTTGAACCATCGACCTTGCGCTTATCAAGCGCACGCTCTAACCAACTGAGCTAAAGGCCCAAACACGCCCGAAAGCGCTTTAATAATATAGACGAAAGCCCCATGGCCTGCAAGACTTTTTTGAGTCTTTGGAACGAGTTCGGATTTCAACGAATTGACAACCGACAGAATGCCCCTTCCATTCGGCTTTTTCGGCCTTTTTGCCTTCCATTGCGAACAAACCTCCTTCGAAAACAAAACCGCCTTAGGGTTCCTCGTGTTACCATACGAGCAGTGAGCTTGCGCCTTTGGCGCAGAAAAACACATAAGGAATCGACCATGAACGGAATGATGATAGGAATCCAGGAAACGAACGACACCTTTTGCTTGCAGAAAGCGTTCTTCCTGAAGAATCTCGCCCACGCAACGCTTCGAATCACCGCGCTTGGCCTTTATGTCGCGGAAATTAACGGCAAAAGGGTTGGGGACGCGAGAATGACCCCTGGCTGGACTTCTTATCAACACGTCCTCCAATATCAGGAATACGACGTTTCTTCCTTGCTCCAAGAAGGGGAGAACGTTCTTTCAATCACCTTAAGCGGCGGTTGGTATTCGAGCGGCCTAGGATTCTCAGGCGAAGGTCACAACATCCGCTATGGGGAAAAGCCCTCCGCGCTCGCGGAACTCACGATCGGAAACGAAACCATCGCCACGGACCTTTCTTGGAAAGCCGAGGAAAGTTTCATTCGTTCTTCCGGGATCTATGATGGGGAACACCAGGATTTTGTATCTCCATTGAAAGACCTGCATATCGAACAAAGGGATTTCGATCCCGCCGTTCTTGTCCCGCAGGCCTGCGAGCCCGTTCGGGACATCGAACGTCTCCCCGTTCAAAACGTCCTCCATTCTCCCGATGGCCAAACGATTTACGACTTCGGGCAAAATCTCACCGGCGTCCCGGAAATCAGGACCCCGAAAGATTTCAAAGGCACCATCACCTTGCGATTCTCGGAAATCCTCCACGAAGGAAGGCTTTACTCCGAAGGATATCGAACCGCGAAATGCACGGATGTTTTCGTTGTCGAGGGAGAGAGGGTCCTCGTCCCCGAATTCACGTTCCATGGCTTCCGTTATATGGGAATCGAAGGGGTGTCCTTACCCCGAGAAAACGTCCACGCGATTGTTCGGCACACGGACCTCAATCGCACGGGCAAGGTAACGACCTCGCATCCAAAACTCCAAAAGCTCATCGACAACATCCTCTGGTCCCAGAAGGACAATTCTCTGGACATCCCAAGCGATTGCCCCCAACGCAACGAAAGGATGGGATGGACGGGTGATGCGAACATCTTTTTGAAAACCGCGGCGTTCCAGTTTGACGTGCGATCCTTCTACCGGAAATGGTTGAGGGACCTTCGCTTCGACCAAGCCGAAACCGGGGAAGTTTCTCAAGTCGTCCCGGATATCCTTGGTTGGAAGAATACCGCGACCATCTGGTGCGACGCGGTTTGCATGATTCCATGGACCCTCTACGAGACCTATGGGGACGAATCGTTCCTCATCGATAATTACGAGGCGATGGCAAAATACCTCCAAGCAGTTCATAGAACCACGAGAAACGGCATTGTCGTCGAAAGTCAGCAATATGGGGATTGGCTCGCGCTCGATCAAGAAAAAGAGGAGAAATTCTCCTGTACCGGTCGGACCGACGTTTATTTCCTCGCGACCGTTTTCTATGCAGAAGACCTTCGAATTGCGTCGATTTCCGCGCAAAAGAAAGGGCTTTTGCAGGAATCGGAAGAATATCGGAAAAGACGTGAAGAGATCCTGAACGCGATTCGCAGGGAATATGTCACGCCAAGCGGACGCCTTGCGCTCGACACGATGACCGCGGAAGCCTTAGCCTTGCGATTCCACCTCGTCCCAAAAGAGGCGGAACAGGACCTCGCCAAACGCCTGAACAATCGTGTCATCGGCCACGACTACAAATGCGTCACCGGCATCATCGGGACGAAATACCTCCTCAACGTCTTGGCGGAATACGGCTATTTCGATACCGCCTGCAAGATCCTGCTAAATGAAAAATGCCCCGGCTGGCTTTACGAGGTGAACCATGGGGCAACCACCATGTGGGAAAACTGGAACAGCATCAAAGAGGATGGGTCTCTGAACGTCTACGGCATGGACAGTTTCAACCACCCTTTCTTTGGAACGTGCATGGAATTCATCGTCGAGAGCCTTTGCGGCATCCAAGCAAAAGAGCCAGGGTATCGTCGCCTCCTCCTATCCCCGCATCCGAGCACGGATATCAAGGACATCCGCGCGGAGTTCGATAGCGTTTCTGGCAAAATCGTATCGGGCTACCGGATCCAAGATGGCGAGATCACCTATGAATTCGTCGTACCCGTGGGAGTCGAAGCCAAGATGAAGCTGCCTGGGGAAGAACCCACGAAGTTGCTTGCTGGACGCCACGTCTTCACGCGATAATTTGAATAATCGAAAACCCTCGAGCCAATCGACTCGAGGGTTTTTCGTTGCGTTGCTTTCTCCGGAAAGCGGATTAACGCTTGGAGAACTGCGGAGCGCGGCGAGCGGCCTTGAGACCGTATTTCTTACGCTCTTTGGAGCGGGCGTTGCGGGTGAGCATGCCAGCTTTCTTGAGGGTGCTGCGGTCTTCGTGGGCTTCGAGAAGCGCGCGGGCGATGCCGAGGCGGATCGCTTCGGCCTGGCCGGTGAATCCGCCGCCTTGGGCAAAGGCGACGATGTCGTACTTGTCTTCGCCTTGGACGAGGGCGAGGGGCTGCTTGAGGTCGAGGATCAAGGTCTCATACGGGAAGTATTCCTTGACGTCGCGGCCATTGACGGTGATCTTGCCGCTGCCAGCTTGGACGTAGACGCGGGCGACGGACGATTTGCGACGGCCGGTGCCGTAGTATTTTTCGTTAGCCATGAATCATTTACTCCTTATTTGCTGAGATCGAGGACGACCGGCTTCTGGGCCGCCTGTTCGTGCTCGGCGCCGCTATAGACGTGGAGCTTGCTCGCGATCTTGCGGCCGAGACGTCCCTTGGGAAGCATGCCCCAAACGGCACGTTCGATCATCTCGACGGGGAATTCGTTGAGCATGACGCCGGAGGAACGGGTGCGGAGGCCGCCGTTGTAACCGGAGACGTTGTAGTAGTTCTTCTTAGTCTCGGGGTGGTTGCCGGTGAGTTTCACCTTCGAGGCATTGATGACGACGACGTTGTCGCCGCAATCGATGTTCGGGGTATAGGTGGGCTTGTCTTTGCCCATGAGAATGACCGCGATCTTGGAAGCAAGGCGGCCAAGGGGGATGTTGGTGGCATCAACGACGTACCAATTGTGGACGGCATTTTCGTTGGTGGCCAACGTGGTTTGACGCTGCATAGGTTTGTCCTTTCTTTTCGATTTTTGACGTGTTTCTTTGGGAAACGCCGGGTGTATTATGGAAAGCGGAACTTACGTTGTCAAAGCATTTTTCCTTCTTTCGTTTTCATTGAAGCAACGTTTTGCTATTATTGTTGCGTGAAAAAGAAATCCATGGAGAAATTGCTCGACCTTGCCGAGTGGAATGACGGTTATGTTTCCGTCGCCGAAGCCAAGGGTTTTGGCATTTCGCAAACCTACCTTTCCCAAGGGGAGGAAGCCGGGGTCTTCCAGAAAGCCTCGAAAGGCCTTTATATCAAAAAGGGGTATCCCGTCGACCCGTTTTACATCCTTCACTTCCGTTATCGCAAGGCGGTCTTCTCTCTTCGCAGCGCCCTTTATCTCCATGGGTTCCATGTCGATCCCGTCCTCGAGGTGGCGTTGCCAAGAAACTACATGACCGCGGGAATCGAAGGGGCGGACGTCATTCGCAAAGCGGGAGAGCGTTATCTGCTCGGCCAATCTCTCGCCGTCTCTCCCCATGGTCCGCTCGTCCCGGTCTACGATGTCGAGATGACGATCGTGGACCTCATCCTCTACCGGGACCGCTTCTCTGATGAGGAATACGCGAGAATTCTCGATGAAGCGAAAAGCCAAAACATCGACAAGGAAAAACTGCTCACATACGCGAGAACGCTAGGCAAATTCGAAGTCGTCGACGCGGCAACGAAAGGCAGGATTTAGGCTCTTTCGAACACGAGGGAATACTCTTTTGGCTTGCGGATGGTTCGCTTGCCGTCTTTCCCTTGGAGGAATAGGCGCCCTCCGGAACGCAAGGGAATCGAAACCGATCCCTCATCGGAAAGGGAGGATTCTGTCATATGAATTTCTTTCTTTGCCTCATCGATATAGAGAAGGCCGAAATTGGCTTCTAGAAGGAAATGGACAACATAGGAAGCGAAGCAATGGTTGAGCGAGGCGTTCACGTCATCGTGCTCCCAAAGGGTTCCGGTGAGGGTTGCCATCTTGTCGAAATAGTCGATGGTCTCCGCGAACACTTGCTCGTGCCTGCCAAGGCAATTCAGCCATTCAAGGCGCATCATGATCCCCATGAGGAGATTGGATTTGTAAACGCTTGGGTAAACGGTTTTATCGTCGCGGTATTCGCCGAAATCTCGAATCATCCGGTTGGCAAATTCTGGATCTTTCTCGAGCGAGGCGACGCCGAAATAAAGCGCGTAATACTGGCACGTTTCCGAAGTGTTCTCGGTGAGGTGCAGGACCCCGTTCTCGTCGCGAATGGCGTTGTCGACGAAGAAGTCGCCGCGGAAGAACATCTTCTTGATTGCGAGTTTCAAAGCCACGCCCTTCTCCTTGAGACTTGGATCGCCTAGCAAGGAAGAGGCGGCAATTAACGCGGCGGCATAAAGCATGTTGCTCGGGGCGTTTACCCCCGCGATGAATTCGGGATCGTTGGCCTTGCTCCATTCCACGAATACCCAGCCTTGAAGGTTTTCAAGCATGCCGTCTTCGTTCTCGAGTTTCTTGAAATACGATAGGATGCCCTCGATATTTTCCCGGCTTTTCGAAATCAGGGGAACATTCCCGTTTCTTTTTTGGAACTGCTCGAGCTCCAGGATGTACCAAAGGCTCCAGTTCGGGATGTATTCCTTGCTCGGGAAATCCGCGGGGTAGCACATCGAGATCATGCCTTCGGGCAAATCATCTTTCTTGCATTTCGCATAGGCGTCCAAGAACGCTTCTTCTTCCAGGTTGAAACCCGTAAGCAAGGGCTCGGTTTGGCCCGAGAAAAAGGAATCGCAAAGCCAACCAGCGCGTTCTCGGCTCGGGCAATCCGTGAGAAGGTCCACGGCGTTTTGCGCGAAGGTGGACACGGCAGAGGCGAACACTCTTTCGATCTTCTTGTTCGCGAAAGAATAATGGATGCGATGCGCGTCCGGGTTTTCGTAACGGGCGAGTTTGAAAGAGGAAACGGTGAGGGATCCCCCAAGGCAAACAAGACGAGCGAAATGGGCGGTGTAAGGTTCGAAGGAAAGAAGGCGATAATGGCCTTTCTTAAGGGAATACGTGATGCAGTTATGCGTCGTGTTCCGGTAGAAAGAGATGCCGATCATCCCCGGTTGGGATGAGGAGGGGACGTTCACTTCATCGAAAACGAGATACAAAAGGGCGTCTTCTTTCACGTCGAGGACAAGTTCGAAGAAACCCGTGAGGGAAGCGGGGAGGGCATAGGTGAAAAAGGTTCCGGAGCAGAGGGTCTCTCCCACGGGGGAAAGGCGGTAGGCGAGTTTTGAAGCGACGGCGTTGGAATCGATTTCCCATTCTTCTTTCGGGAAGATCTTCAGGTATTCCGTCGTCTGGTAACGGTCTTGGTAAATCGGCAAGGAAGAATCGATGGAGGCGACGCCTTCCTCGACTTTTTGGAACGTCGCGCGAGGGAAGGAAAGATCATGGACGATCCTCCTTTCCAAAATCGGCATGGGCAATTCTGCGAGGCCGACTTTTTCATAAGGACAGTCCCCGGTTTTCAAAAAGAGGGGATAACGGGGGTCGAATTCATAGGATTCGGAGAAGGCCCTTTGATAGGAAAAGCGAGTGACTTTTCGAAGTCGCGTCTCGTTTCGATAGGCCTTCGATTCCTTCGAAGAGGCAGCGAGGGAGCGCCCCTCTTCATCGAAGGTCTCGTAAAGGCAAAAAGAGGCTTGGTTGATCGCGTAGAACGAATTGCAGCAATAGCCCGCGACCTCGATGATCAAAGGCCCTTTCCCTTTCAAGGGGATGCGGTCGACGCGGAAATGCCCATGGGCATCACGAGAAGGCCCATAAGCGAGGAATTTCCCGTGCAGGAAGATGCGATAAAACGAGGAAGCCGTGACGCGGATCTCGGATTCCTTCCCCGTTAAGGGGACAACGAAAAAGAGCGAAACATTCAGGGATTCGAGGTCCGACTCGCTCCAAACCGGACGGGCATTCGTAAAGGCGTTGGTCATAAGGTTTGAACAAGGTTCATCACAAGAGTTTTGTCCGAGAGCGAGGAATAGTCAAGGAGATAATGGTAGGTGGCGTTTTCAACGTAAAAGGCTTCTTCCTGCCCCGCAACCGCGCGCCTTACGAGGATCATGTCCCCCACAAAATGCACGCCTTCTTCCTCATGAGGAATCAAGGTGAAATAGATCTCGATTGGGTTTTCGTCCTCGATGAGGAGCGTCAAAACCTCGTTTTCGTAGGTATATCGCGACGAACCCTCGATCTGGAAGGAGACCGAGGACGGGACGTAAAGGGAGAAGGAAGTAGGCTCTTTCACGCCCGTAAGGGAAAGCTTTGCCTTTCTCCGATGATAGATGTCTCCCTTGATCTCGATTCCAAGTCCGTTATCGAGCGCAAAGGAGGCAGGCTGCAGGATGGTCAGGAATGGATGGCCGTCTTTCATCAGAATGGTTCGCTCGTTGACGAACCGAAGCCCTTCCGCGAAGCGCATCGTGCAGCAGAAAAACGCTTCGTACAAATAAGCCTTCATGGACGTTTTGTCCGAGGATAGGCAAGTGTTGCATCCGGCCCCGCCGTTGCTCCTCTGGGCCCCGCGGAACGCATTGAGGTAGATGCGGTTCATGAGGCGCAGATAACGGACGTCGCCCGTCAAGTCGAAGAAAGCGCTCGACAAGAGGAACGAGTCAACGATGCAGCAAGGCTCGGTCCAGGTCTCTTCCCTCCCGAACCAATTGAAATTCGCGAAATCCTTGGTCATGCCGTCTTGGAGATAGCGGGCGAAGATGCTTTCCGCGAGCTCGAGGTATTTCTTTTCCCCCGTCGCTTGAAAGAACGTCAAGATGCCGCGGGCGCAACTGAGGGCCGCGTGGGTCTGGCACTGCAGAGAAACGAAATCGATGGACGAGAATATCTGGATCACGGATTCGATTTCAGCCTTGAGTTCTTCTCCCCCGAGAAGGGCATAGGCTTGGCTCATGGCGTCCACCATGATGAACGCGCACCCGATGTCGCTTGAAGTGAGCCAGCCATCGGTCACCTTCCCCTCAATGTGGCCGCCGACGCCACCCATGTCACGCCGGCAAAGGGGGTAATGGGCATAAGCCGGGGCAATCGCAGAAATGAAGTGGTCGACAATCGAACGGATCTCGGCGAGGATTTTCTCATCGCCTGTGATGCGGTAATACTCGATGAGGCCGCGAAGGAACCAGGAATTCCCGGAAACCTGTTGCTCGTTGATCGCGGAAGGATCCACCAAATCGCCAAAATACCCTTCCGCGTTCACGTGTTGCGGGAGGGCTTCGATGATTTCGCGGAGCTGCGCCAAAACGTCTTCTTGAAAGGAATCATGGCCTTCGAAAGCGTGATAGAGGCTCGCGAGGCCGAGGATGCAGCGACCGACCCAATCCCCGGGCCAGGTCGAGTCCTGATGGAAGACGAAGGGGGCGCGATACATCTTCGCGCGCAGTCTGCGACGATTCAATTTGATGCGACGGAAAAGGTCGCCACGAGCAATATGTTTCATAAAGGAACCCCCGAAGACGAGAGGGGCGCGCCCCGCAAGGAAAACTCACGGGGCGCGTCGATAGAAGGAAACGAAGCGATCAGTTGTTGATCGCGACGAGCTCAACGGTGCTCGAGGCGAGGTAGACGACGGAACCGCCGTTAGCTTCCGGCACGTAGACCGAGAAGAAATCGACGGCTTTGGTCGCGACCCATTTGAATTCGTACTTGTGGTAACCGACCGAGGTGTCCATGCCAGTCGCTGGCACAAAAGCCCCACCAGCCGAGCCGCCGTCGAAGTTGAGCTGGAAGCGGGCGCCGCCGTTCCAAGTCTCGATGTAATAAATCATCGTGATCTTGTATTCGTGTCCGGCTTCGATCTGCTGGTTGCTCGGCCGGTACCATTCGATGTTGGTGTCCGAGACGCCTTCGGCATAGGTGATCTTGGAGATCGTCGCGCCGATGCCTTCGCCCGAGACGCTAGCCGGGGTATCGACGACTTCGATGGTCGCTTTGCCACCGGCGACAGAGCCGGTGCCGAATGGACGGGAAGTGTTGGTCCAGCTATCCCCGACTTTGTGGCCGAGGGCGGTTTCGCCTTCCGCGACGGGATCGGGTTCCGCGAGCTTGACGGTCATGGCACCCATGTAGATGTCGAACGCACCGCTGGTCGGGTAGAAGTTGACCGCGCCGGTTCCGGCGGGGAGGACGCCTTCCCAGCAGAACTGCTTGACGTTGCCCTCAACCTCGGTCATGGAGAGGTTGTCGTTCATCGTCTGGCCAGCGTCAGAGACCATGAGGATCATGTTGAAGCCGCTATCATTGACCTTGTAATACTTGAAGGAAATGATGAGTTTCTTGCCCGCGACGAGGTTCGTGGCATCGAGGCCGGCGAAAAGGTGGTCGCCGTTGCCCGTGAGGTGCATGACGTTTTCGCCGAAGCCTTCCTTGCCGGTGATGCCGGTGCGGATCGTCTCATCCTCGATTTTCTCGACCAAGGTGGTCTCGCCTTTGCCGAAGGTGGAAGCGTTTTCCTTCCAGTCGAAGGTGAAGCCCGTTTCGGCGCTCAGTTGCTCACTCGTCGGCTTCACGATGTTCGTGGTCGTGGTCTTCTTCGCGGAAACAACGAAGTTATCGATGGCGACTTTGCAAGCGGCGCTGTCGGCTTCGGATTTGAAGAAGAAGAATCCGGCGTTGCCCGATTCCGGGACGGTGGTCTCGGGGAAGGAAACCTTGTAGTGGGTCGTCGTGCCGACGGTCTTGTTCGAGATGAAGTTCGAGTTGAGACCAGCCATGCCATCCCAGCGCATGCCGAAATAGACATCGCCGAAGGAGCTTTCCGTGAGGGGCTTGTAGTCGAATTCGACGCTGTAGGTGACGGATTCGCCACGGCGGAAGATGCTCGTGAAAGTGTTCACGAAGAGCGAGTTGAGGGCTCTGCCGGCAGTCTTGTTGAGGTCAATGATGAGGGAGTTGCCCATGATCGCGTCGCTCGTGGCGGTCAGGCTCGCCGCGCCGTTAGCGTCGCCAAGGGACTTGTAGAGGCGGGAATCATAGCCATCTTCGAAGCCGTCCTTGAAGGTGCCGTACTCGGCAATCGCGGCAGGGTCGTTCTCGCCTTCGGTGACGAAGGTATTCTCGGTCGCCGGGGTGACGGTGATCTCGATTTCGAGGGTCGTGGATTTGATGGCATCCCCTTCGCCTTCCTCGACGTAATAGGAAACGACGTGGAGGCCGGCGACCTTGGAATTGAAGGTCTTGAGATCGGCGCTCAAGGAATAGGCATCGTTGAAGTCTTCGGCTTCGATCGCGCTCGTGATGTCGGTCTCGCCATCACCCGAGGTCGCGGTGACTGCCGGAAGGGCGAGATCGGCGCCCGCGGCGACCGTGTAAGAGGCTTCGCCCGGGTTGTTGATGGTCGGAGCCGGGAGCTCGACTTCCTCGACGGTGATGGTCGCTTTGGCGACTTTGGCACCATCGGTCGTGGTGACCTGGATCTCGGCCGTTCCTTTGGAAACGCCGGTAATCGTGGTTCCGTTGACGGTGGCGACCGCTTCGTTGAGCGAAACGATGGTGTAGGTTTTGTCATCCGCGTTCGCGGGCAAAACTTCGACCGTCGCGCTCGAGGTTTCCCCAACCTTGATGGTCGTCGGGGAAAGGACGATGCTCACGCTTTCGACGTGAATGACTTCCGGAGTGGTGTCGCTGCTAGACTCTTCACTCGGGGTCGTGGACGAGGGCGTGGTGTCCTCGACGCTCGTGCTCTCTTCCGGGATGGAGCTGCTGACATCAGTTCCACCGGAGGAGCACGCCGTCGCGAGGCCGCCTAGGCTCATGAGAGCGGCGATCGCGACAATTGGGATAAATTTCTTTTTCATGGTTTAACCTCCTGTAAAATTTATTTCCCAAAGAAAATCAATCGATAAACAGGTACTGCGGCATGCGCGCGGTCATGGTCTTGTTGTTTTCCACGTTGTGCGGCACGTTGCTAGCCTGGATGCGTTTGCGGGATGAACGCTCGCAATCCGCGATGATGATGGCCATGTCGATGCGCTTTCCGGCATCGATGGTCTCTTTGAATTCCGGAAGCATCTCGAAGGGATAGAAGATTTCGCCCGAGTATCCGGTGGCGGACTGGACGAACATCGCTTGCAGCAAATTCTTCTTCTCCACGTAGGCGCTGTTGGAACGGACGAGGGCGACGGTGGAATAGTTCGTGTCTTTCCACGTCGGGGCGAAAGCGGTTTGGATGACGCCGCCTTCTTCTTTGTAGACGCTCAGGTCGGCGTTCGGCTTGTTGAGAATCGTCGAAGCGAGGATTTCGACGCTGTCGCCTAGCCAGAAATCGTTGATGGTCTTGCATTCGATCAAATCGTCGAAGACGTCGAATCCGACATAGATGCCTTTGCTATCCCAGGTCATCTTGAGGGCGTTGATCTTGAAGGTCGGGTCCAGCTGTTTCGTGGTCCATTCGGCACCGAGAGCATCCGTGTAGCCGCGAAGCTCGATATCGGTCGCCCCGATGGCATCCCATTCGGAAAGGGTGCCGTCGATGGTGATCGAGCCCGTCGCCTTGTGGATGTCGATTTCCGGGCCGACGTCGTCGATCACCTGGAAGGCGATCCCTTTGTTGTTTTCGAGGGTGACAGTCTCGTTGCTCGTGGAACCTTGCGGGATAATGCCGCTTAAGCCGCTCGCAAGGTTGTTCTGGTTGTAGGAACCTTGGATGGTCAAACCATCGACGTTATAAAGGTTGAAGAGGCAATGGAAGGCATCGCCCGTCGGCTGGGTGCTCGAGGCATTGTAGAAGAGGCAGTCCTCGACGAGGGACGAGCCGACGCCGCGCATGGAGACGCAGGCGTTGCCGTTATCGGTGAAGAAATTGTTCGAGATGGTGACGTTCGATAGCGTCCCAGCCGGACCGACCGAGGCATTGTTCGAGATGGCGAAAACGGAAATATCGCCATACAAAGTCCCCTCTTTCAGGTAATTGTTGCCGATGAACTTGTTGTTGCGGATCGTGAGGTTCTGCGGCAAGGTGGCCTCGTTAAAGACGTCCATCGCGCTCGCGGCCTGGATGGATCCGTGGCCGACGTTGATGAAGGAATTGTTCTCGATGAGGGCGCCCGGAACCTGCACGAGGATGCCGCGGTTGCGCTTGTTGCGAACGATGTTGTTGGAATACTCAAACGCCGGGGCGTTCGAAAGAAAGGTGACCCGGCACTCGCCCCAAGTCGAGAAACTCGAGATGCGTTCCGAGACGGTCAGGATCATCTTGCCATCCGCTTCTTCGGCCGCGGTAACCGTGTAGGTGCCATGACCTTCGAAGGTCGTCTGGTTATAGACAGCGATCTTGTCGCCGACCGCGGGCAAGGGCATGGCGCTCGTGATCTTGGCGAGGGTGAACTTGCGATCGCGGGACGAAGCGGATTCGAGACGATACCAGTAGCCGTGTTTGATGTTGAGGGCATCGTCATGAGAATACTCGATGATGGAGTTCGTGACCTTGACCTCGCCCGACATGAGGGAGAAATGCATGGCGTCCGCGCAGGAAGTCATGAGATCTTTCGACCCTTCTTTGACGGTCAATTCGAAACGGTTCACGAGAAGGTTCTTCGTGGAACTCGCGACGAGGCCCATGCCATAGGCTTTGCGCATCCCGATCGATTCAAGGTAGATGTCTTGGCTCGAGGAAACCGTGATGCCCGTGACGTCGTATTGGGCGAACTGCATCGAGACGAGGGTCCCGATCGGGGATTGGTTGATGATGGAAGAGAAGGTGATGGTCGCGACGTAATGATCGCCGTCTTGGGCGAGGTTGACGGACTTAAAACCATCGACGAAGAAATTGCCGTTTTGGATGGGGGCTTTGGTCCCTTTGTGGAATTCGAGGTAGCTACGCAAGGACTTCCCGGATTCGATCGCGCGGCGGACCGTCTCGTTGTAGGCGGGATCGATCTTGACGACGGCCTTATAGGCATTGAGGTCATAGCTCTCGACGGTTCCGGTCACGTTCGCGCCGACTTCTTGGGCGAATTCGACGCCGTCGATCGTGAGGTTCTCGCAGTTCGAGATGTTCATGTAGCCCTTGTAGGCAAGGCCCGCGATCTTGATGAGAATCGTGGTTTCGTCGCCGACGATCGCGACGTCCTTGAGGCCATCGAGGACGAACGCGTGGCTCGTCGAGACGACGGAAGCGTCGACGTCAATGACGCCCTTGGGCAATTTGATGAGGCTCGATTTCCCTTCGTCGGAGTTCTTTTTGGCGAGGTTGATCGCCCCTTGGATGCGGACGAGGTTCGTGAGTTCGGTCGCGCTTGGCAACACGGGAGTGATGTCCCC
Organism: Caryophanales bacterium; assembly: GCA_028726925.1. Lineage (GTDB taxonomy): Bacteria > Bacillota_I > Bacilli_A > RFN20 > CAG-826 > Alloenteromonas. The sequence goes on from JAQYPI010000118.1 coordinate 18,384, forward strand.
AAGAGTCAAGGAGGCGACATCGATGACCACGTCGTATTCGCTTTCCGCTTTGGCGGAGTACTTCTTCTCTTGGCGCGCGGACTCGGAAACGCCCACCTTGTCGGGGGCGGACAAACCGAATTTGTCGAGGCCGAGGACGTTTTCCTGATAGGGGCTTTCCGCGAGGCGCTCGCTCAATTCGTTGACCCCAAGGTAGTCATAACCGGCCCGACCGACATTCAAGGTCACGGAACTCGTCTTGTTTTGGTCTTCGGTGGTCACGGTGATGGAGACGGTCCCTTCGGCGACCCCGGTCACGAGGCCGGTGGGGGAAACGGTCGCGATGGAAGGATCGCTCGAGGAATAGGAAACGTTCTGGTTCGTCGCGTCGCTTGGGGAGATGCGGGCGGTCAATTGCATCGTCTCGCCGACGGAAAGCGTGACCGCGGGCGAGGACAAGACGACGGACTCAACTTGGACGAAAGAGACGCTTGAGGACCCTTCAACCGGCGGGTTATCGTTGCCGCAGGAGGCAAGGGTGCCGACGGCGATCCCGGCAAGAAGGGTCGCGCTGAGGAGGAAAAGGTTGTTCTTTTTCATAACGTTCCTTTCTGGGCGTTGCCGCTTTGGGTGACGCCCGTGGCATTCGACGAGATGGAGGCGAAGTTATAGCCTCCTTGGCCCTCGAGGTAATAGGCGTTGTCCTCGAGGCGGATGTCTTCCACGAAATCGGCGCGGACCGAATAGGCTTTCGCATACCGTTCCTGGAAGAAATTGTTCTTGACGCTCACGTCGCCGACGCCTTTGAGATAGACGCTGCTACCGACGCCACGATAGAAATAATTGTTCTCGATGGTGACATGCTGAAGGGTGCCGGGGGTGCTTTTGCCCGAAGCGTCCCAGGTGAAGACCGAAAGGTCATCCCAGCACTGGAGGAATTTCGTGTTCTCGACCCGGATGTTCTTCGGGACGATCGCTTCTTTGAAGACGTCGTCGACCCCGAGGATCTGGACGGCGCCCATGTTGACGTTCTGGAACGTGCAGTTCTTGATGACCGAGTCGCGGCCTTGGAGCAAGATGCCGCGGTTGCGCTTGTTCTTGATCCACGTGTTGTCGAGGGTGAGATGGACCGCCTTGGTGGCGTTGCCGAGGCTGAAGCCAAGATAAGAGACCGAGCCGCGGGACGGGACGACCTTGTCGAGGGTCAAATCGAAGGACGTGCCGATCTGTTCCACTTTCTGGACGACGAAGGTGTCCTTGTATTTGAGGCCGGTCGGATCGTAGACGTCGACTTCGTCCCCAACGTCAAAGCCGATGGTGACCTCGTTTTGGGTTTGAGCAACCGAGACGACGTTGTTTCGGATCGCGGTGATCTTCGTGTAGAAGGATTTGACGTTGATCGCGTCGTCGTGGCTGCCCTCGAGCTCGCAGTTGGTGAAAATCGCCTCGCCCGAGAGATTGCAGGTGTGGAGGATATCCGCGGTGCAGGTGAGCAAGCGCTTGGTCCCGGGTTCCCGGATGAAACGGACGCGGTTGAGATAGAGGTTCTTTCCGTTGTCCGTGCGCATGCCCATGCCCCCGACGGTATAGGTCGTGACGTCTTCCATATGGGTGTTCACGCAGTTCTTGAAATAGAAGCCATGGTTTTCATAGACCTGGAAGGCGATGCCGACGACTTTGCCGACGGGCGGGGTTTTATAGGTGCAATAAGCGAAGCTCTTCGAAAGAGTGCATTTGAGGAGCTTGGTCTCGGAGCTATATTCGAGATTCTTGAGGCCGGGGTTGTAGTAAAGGTTGCCCGAACGATCGGGGACGTATGCTTGATATTCCTCGTCGAAGTAATACTCGGCGTAGCTGCCGGTTTTCTTGAGGGAGTAACGGGAATAGGTCTCGTCCGTGAGGTCATAGCCCTCGTCAACTTTGACGTAGACGTAGCCGTTCGAGGCGTCCTCTTCGACGTGATCGATGACCCCCGTGATGGTCGGTGAGGGATCGATGTCGAAGGTGATGCCGTTGATGTGGAAGTTCTCGCATTCCGTGAGAACGATGAAACTCATCCACCCCGTGAACACGAATTTGGTGTTTTCTTCGCCGACGAGATAGACGTCCTTGAGGGAAGACGCGGTGATGGAATTCCCGAATTCATAGGTGAGGCCTTCGAAACGAACGACCTTGGTCCCTTCGACCCCTTGGAGGGAGGAAAGCAGGTTGATGAGCTTGCCGACGTTGTTCTCCGCCCCCGGGGCGATGCCGTAATCCTTCGCGGCATATTCCGTTGCCCCTTCGGGCACGGGGTATAGGGTTTCCGTTTCGAAACGCTGCTTGTCGATGCCAACCGTCCCCGCGTCCGAAAAGCCCCAGCTATCTCCTTCCGGGTAAGTCCCGGTCGCGAAGGCGTCAGAAGGCAAATCGTTCAGGAATTGTTGGTCGCTCACAAACGTTCTCCTTTCTTGGATGACGAGGGTCTTGACGGAGGATTTGAGGCCGTCCGCGCTCGTCGCGATGATGTCGACGGTCCCCGCTTTCAAGGCGAGGATGGTGGATTGCTTGATTTCCACGAATCCTTCTTCCGAAGCGCGCAGCGAGACTTCTTTCTCGTCGGCGTTCTCAGGGAAGACGGAGACGGAGAAGCCGATTTCGTCCCCGACCGTCACCTCGGTTTTCTCGAGGGTCAGTTCGACCGAGGAAACCGGGATTGGTTCCCGGGAGGAAAGGCTGCTCTCGGAGGAAGCGCTTTCTTCGGAAGAGGAAGTGGCAGGATCTCCCCCACCGCACGCGGAAAGCAGCATGCTGGAGAGGAGAATCAGGAGCAGTCCTTTTTTCTTCATTAGTTGTACCTTCCGAGCATCGTGTTGTAGATTCCCTCGAGCTCGCCGGCGCGGAAGCGCTCGATCGTGTTCAGGTAATCGGACCAATCCTTATCGGAATTCGGATCGAGCTGGCCGGTGATGAAGGACGCTTCGTAATAAGTGATCTTGTTGTCGAGAGACGCCTTGATCGTGGAAATCGTCTCGTATTCCTTGCTCGTGAACTTGTATTTCGCGGGTTCGGGCGTCTTGAGATAGGGGATGTAGATCTCGGATTGGGCGTTGAGGCGGGTGATGACCTCATCGTTCATTTTTCCGACGAATTCATTGGACCAGTAGAGGGCGGAAGCGCTGCCAACGTTCGGGGTGATCGTGCCGCGGTACTCCTCCTGGTTGCCCGTCCAGGTTTCGGGAACGTGGAAAGTCCAGCTCGTCTTGGTCTCATCGTCCCAAGTCCAATCCTCGTTCTCGACGCCATAAGAAATGAGTTGAGTTCCGAGGGGGCTATACATGATGTCGAGGAGGCGGGCCACTTCCCTCTTATAGTTGGAGGCGGTGGGGATGCAGGCGCCGTCGGGTTTGAAGAAGCCGAGGCCAAGCTGCATGCGCGGACCGGAATAGGAGGAGGAAAGCAAGGGGGCCACCGTCACGTATTCCTCATCGTAACGATAGGGCGTCCCGTCTTCTTTCTCGTTGTAGGGATCGTCTTGCTGGGAGGTGATGATATAAGGGGCGGCCGCGACGAAAGAGCCAAGGCGCTTGCCGTTGGTCGCCATCAAGGAATCGGTCTTGTTTTCCGGGGTGCTGCGATCCATGAGGCCCGCGGCCCACATGCCGGAAGCGGTCTTGAGGTAATTGCGGAAAGCATCCGTCTTCGGGACATAGGTGAAGCGGGACCCGTCGTGTTAGATCTCGCCGGAATAGGAGACGTAACCCAAGGCCAGGAGGATGAAATTGAGAAGGTAATCAA
>JAQYPI010000119.1 GCA_028726925.1 Caryophanales bacterium
CGTTTTGATAATGACCCCGTCGACACCGAACGCGTCGCAAGAGCGCAAAATCGCACCAAGGTTATGAGGGTCCTTGATGCCGTCAAGCAATAACAATAATGGATATTCCTTTTCCTTCGCTTTTGCCAAAACATCATCGAGTTTCGCATAGGCAAAGGGTTCGACGAAAGCTACCAGGCCTTGGTGATATCGTTTTCCGATCATCTTCGTCAACGCTTCGTCTTGGGCGACAACGACGGGAATCTTCGCCTTTTTCGCTTCGACGACGACGGGATGACCAAGGACCTTGGGAGACGCGAACAGCTTTTTCGCCCTCCTTGATTCTACGCTTTCGCGTACCGCGTTGATTCCGTAAACTTTTTCTTCCACCTCAATAAGCCTCCATGTTGTTCACACGAAGCCCCAAAGGGTGTATCGAAGCCCGAATCTCGTCGACAAACGCCGACAGGACTTCCGGGCGAACGCGGCCGCATTTGACGATGACGCGAAGCGCGATGGTTTCCTGGTAGACGGTCATTTCGGAAATGGTTTCCTCGACCGTAAGGCCCAAGCGCTTGGCAATCGGAAGCAACATCCCGAGAATCGCTTGATTTTGCGGGACGACAATGACGAGAAAAGGGTTTTTCTTGGCAGCGAAGGCCTCGAGACGATTAAGGCCGATCAGGACGAAGAAAGAGAGGACGGCGACGAGGATCGCGACGAGGAAAGAGCCGCACCCGCAGGCGAGACCGATACCCATGGCGACCCAAATGGTGGCGGCCGTGGTGAGCCCTTTGATGTTCATGCCGGTCTGAATGATGGTGCCGGCGCCGAGGAAGCCGATGCCGGTGATTGCTTGGGCGGCGAGGCGGGAGGGATCGCGGCTTGCCCCGTTTTCTAGGTAAATGGAATCCCAGTAGCCGAAACCATAGATGGAAAGCACCATGATGGCGCAGGCGCCGATGGCGATCAAGACGTGGGTGCGGAGGCCGGCGCTATGGCCGTGGTATTCCCTTTCGAAACCGATGAGGCCGGAAAGCAGGAGGGTCATCACAAACGACAAAAGGATCAGGCAGACATTCCCCACGATTCCGCCCGAAAAGCCAAGACCGAAATCGGTATTGAACCATTCGATGATCAATTTGTCGACGCTATTCATTTCAGAGGATCTTCTTGTCTATTAGTTTAGCGCGCAACGCGTCGCTGCGGGAGAAGTCTTTTGCGGATTTCGCTTCGAGATATTCGCGATAGAGGGCTTTGTCTTCTTCTCCGAGGACCGGATAGGGGATGGAAAGGCCCAGGATGTCGAGATAATCCCGAATGCGGGCGAAGGAAGCGCCGAGGGCGCCGAGGTCCGGGTTCGGGACGCGAACCATCTGGTTGGCCAGCTTGACTTCGGCATAGAGAACGGTGATGGCATTCGGGGTGTTGAGGTCGTTGCACATCTCGTCGAAGAACGCGTCTTCGTTTCCCCCTTCGAGGGTCGAGAGATCGATGTCCGAAGACTGCAGCTTTAAAGCGAGCGTTTTCATCGTGGATTCGATCTTCTTGATGTTCTTGTCGGCTTCGCGGATGGTTTCCTCGCTGAAGGAAAGCGGGGCGCGATAATGGGCATTCAGCGTCATGAGGCGCAACGCCATCCCGCCATACATGGCGATGACGTCCTTGGCGAGCAAGACGTTGCCCAAGGATTTGGACATTTTTTCGTTGTTGATGTTGATGAATCCGTTGTGGAGCCAATAGCGGGCGAGATGGTTGCCGTTATGGGCTTCCGCTTGGGCGATCTCGTTCTCGTGGTGGGGGAATTTCAAATCGAATCCGCCGCCATGGATATCGATGAGGCCGTGCTGGTCGGGAAACAGGGAGTTGATCATGACGCAGCATTCCGTGTGCCAGCCCGGACGGCCTTGAGACCATGGGGTGTCCCAACGGATGCCTTCTTCGGTTTTTTTCCAAAGGGCGAAATCAAGGGGGGATTCCTTTTGCGAATTCACTTCGATGCGCGCGCCGGAAACGAGCGATTCCGGGGTATTGCCGGAAAGGCACCCATAATCGGGGACGTGGGAGACGCGGAAATAAACGTCCCCATTCGCGACATAGGCGCTCCCGTTTTTGACGAGATCGTCGATGTAGGAAATCATCTGGGGCATGTAAACCGTGGGACGGGGCGTCTCATCCGGGGGCAAAGAACCCACCTTGGAAACGACGTCTTGGAATTCCTCGATGACGGAGTCGGTCAGTTCCTTCTCGGAGATTCCGAGTTCCTTGGCCCGCTGGATGATCTTGTCGTCCACATCCGTGTAATTGGAAACGAACGTGACGTCGTAGCCAATGGCAGAAAACAGGCGGCGCCAGGCATCGAAAACGATGACGGGGCGGAGATTCCCGATGTGGGGAGAATTATAGACCGTCGGACCGCAGACGTAGAAAGAGACCTTGCCGGGTACGATGGGGACGAATTCCTGCAAGGAATTCCCGAGGGAAGAATACAAAACGACCTTACGCATACTCTAATTCTATTCCACCCCCGGATTTTGAATAGGGGAAAAATGCAGCAAATCGCGAAAATTAGAAAGCGTGCCCGTCACGGAAGCCAAAAGGGCCTCGTCGTAATGCCCATACCCATAAAGGCAAAGGAGGCAAGGGAGGCCGGCGGCTTTCGCGGTCAAGGCATCCACGGCGGAATCCCCGACGAAAACGGAGTCCTCGGGGCAAAGGCGAAAATCGCGGAAAATCCGTTCGACTTGAATCGGATTCGGCTTGACGGGGTCGCCGTCTTTGTGGCCAAGGACGCAGGAAAAAAGGGAATACGGCAAGCAGCGCCGCACGATATCCTGGGCCATCGCGTCCGGCTTGTTCGAAACGATGAACAAAGAGTCGCCCCTGGCCTTCAAAGCCTCCAAAACCTCCACGACGCCGGGGAAGGGGGACGTATGGATCCCTTGGTAAGACATGTACCGGGGCAAAAAGGCCTTTTGCAGGGCGCTGAAGCGCGATTCCTCGTCGAATGGGCCGAGAGCTCGATGCATGAGCGTTTCGGCCCCGGAGCCAATCAGACGCTTGGATTCTTCGTAGGTATAGGAAAGCGGGAGCCCGATTTCCTTCAGGGCATCGTTCAGGGCATCCTTGATGTCGTGGAGGGTGTCTAGCAGCGTCCCGTCCAAATCAAATAGGTAATTCATGGGGGCCATTATACGAATAATTATCCACCGGACAATCCGGTGGTATTTCATTTTCGGGCACTTAAGCCCTCTATTACCAGCTGCCACTCAAGGTGGCCGCGGAACGGACCGACGCCCGCATCTATTGCCGGCTACCCTTTGAAAGG
>JAQYPI010000120.1 GCA_028726925.1 Caryophanales bacterium
GACGCGATCGCGTATTCCTTCACCGTCTCGGGCATCCAAGACGCCCCGCTTTGGTTTTGCGTATCTTCGCCCGCCAAGGCAGAGCGGTTCGAGATTCCCGAGGATGGGTCTTACGATGGAGTAGTTCGGGGTCTTGGATACGAATCCGAAGTCGCTTGGTCCTTCGTCCTAGATAGCGAAAACGGGGACCCCGCGACCTTGAAGGAAGGGTCTTTGACCCTCGTCCCCGTCACGAAAGGAGCCATGCATGAATAAGCCAGAAATTTCTAATCAAAAAGCGATTCCCGATGCCGTTCCCGAACAGAAAACGCGCATGGGCAAATGGAAAAGCAGAAAACTCGGGAACCGCGTTTTCTTCGTGATGCGCATTCTCTTCCTTGTCATCGGTCTCGTGTTCTTTGTCCTGTTCCTTTTCGGCAGGCAAGTCTTCGGGGGTGATTTCGCCGACGAGGTCTTTGGGCCGGGCAAAAATGGCTGGGACATCCTCTGGGATGGCATCGTCGGGACGTGGAATTCTTGGCTGCTCACCCTCATCGCCCTCGCGGTGGCAAGCGTTTTCTCGATGATCTTCGATTTCGTCATCCGGGTCGTTACCCCGAAAACTCGGCGCAGCAAGACCATCGTTTCCCTCGTTCGCTCCCTCACCCATTACGCGGTTGTGATCGTGACCGCGGGCGTTATCCTTTCCGCCTGGGGCGTAAACGTGGCCGGCATCGTCGCCGGGGTCGGGATTTTGACCCTCGTCATCGGCCTTGGCTGCCAATCCCTCGTCCAAGACGTCGTCTCCGGGCTCTTCATCGTCTTTGACGATTATTACGCGGTCGGGGACACCGTCATCATCGATGGGTTCCGCGGAACCGTGACTTATGTGGGCTTGCGTACCACCAAGCTCGAAGATGCCGGCGGCAACATCAAATCGATCAACAACAGCGCTATCTCGACCGTCGCGAACCTCGCCCGTCTGGATTCCCTCGCCAAAGCCGAGATCGACGCTTCCTACAACGAGGACGTGCGGCGCGTCGAGGCGGTTATCGCGAACAACCTCGAAGCGATCCGCAAGAAAATCCCGGCGATTACCGAAGGGCCGTTCTATAAGGGCATCAGCCAATTCGGGGACGCGGGCATCACCTATCTTGTGCTCGCCAAGTGCAAGGAAGCGGATCGTTTCCAGGTGCAACGCGACCTCAACCGCGAGCTGTATCTCCTCTTCGTCGAGAACGATATCCTCGTCCCGTACAACCAATTGACCATCAACCCGGCCGACCCAACGGATCGCCCGGCACCCACGGCCGCCGATATCAAAGCCGCTCAAAAGGTGACGAACGAAAACCGCGGCGTTGGTGTAACAAAGAAAAAACAGACCAACGAGACCTTCATGAAACGGATTGGCAAGACGGTCAAGAACGCCGCTCTAGAAAGTCTCGAGGCCAAAATCGACGAATAAGAGTCGTTCTTGACCTTGCCGCCGGACAGCCCATTAGGTTGCCCGGCGGTTTTCATTTTGGAGACGGACCTTTTCAATTCTTACCCAGTAAAAAGGGGTGCTTGGAGAAAGGTAGCACGCGCACCGGAAAGCCAAAACCATGACGCCAAAAGGGGCGGATGGCAAAGAGCGCAAACCCGGATTATCTAGGAAACCGAAGGGATCAGAAAGGAAACTCAATGCCGTTTTGAAGGCTTTCAGACCATCGATGATAAACTTCTTCTCATTCTCCGTCTTTACCTAGCAGGCAATAAATAGACCGCAGAGGAATCCGTCCATGATCTTTTTCCTTCCTTGGAGGAACGCCTTCTCTCTCAGCCTGTGGGAAAGAAACGTTTTTTTATAATGCACTTTTCCTTTCATCCCATTGACTTGCAGATAAAACAATTCTTTTTCGAGTTTCCATTTTGACCTAAATGGTTTTTTGTGCGTCTTCTCTTCTATGAACCACGATGAATGGTGACGAATCGCCACGGAAAAAACTCCTCCTAAACGTCTCGAAAATCAACTTGAAAGAGGAACAGATACCCCAAGATTCATATTTGTATAACTCTTTTACTTTATTTTTGGAAAACGACTTTCTCTTTATTTTGTCTATCTATTTTATTATATTGAATGCATGAACAATTCTTCTTTGAAAGACGCAAACACGAAAGCCCTTCAAACTTATGTGCTTTCTCACCCCGGCACTTCCCGGGTCGAGATTGCAAAAAGCCTGGGTCTGTCCAAGATGACCGTCACGAATATCGTCACAAGACTTTTGGCAATTGGTTATATCGAGGAGCGGGATGAAAGTCAAAAAATGTCAAAAGGCCGCCCCGCGAAAGGTCTTTATCTATCGTCGAATTCCCCAAAGTTGATCGGCATCCATGTTTCAAAAAGCAGCGTTACCATCGCTTTTTTGGATTTTTCTTTCCATATCCTCAGCAAAAAGGCCTTCCAGGCCAACGAAGAAGCCCTTCCCGCTCTCCTAGACGAAATCGATCGCATCGCTCGAGAAAACCTTAACGTCAAGATTGTTGGGATCGCTCTATCTTCTCCGGGCGATTCTTCTGATAAAAGCGAAGAAAAAGGCATTCTTTCGGAAGCGGATCTTCTTCGTCTATTGAACGAGAAATACCCTCTTCCGGTCTTGAGGGTATCTGCGTTGGAAGCCGAAGCGTTAATGGAGCTCCAGTTCGGTTCTTTGAAAGACGTGTCAGAAGGCTTGTTCATCGAAGTGGGCGAGCATCTCCAAGCCATCATCGTCCACGAAGGGAAAATCCTATCCCTTCCAGGTCAATCAAAAGCGGAATTCGGACACATTTCCATCGATTATAACGGCCTTTCTTGTGAATGCGGTAACCGCGGTTGCATCGAAGCATATGCTTCCACGAGCGCCATGGAGAAGAAACTGAGGGACATCACGAAACTGAAGATCGATTTCCGCGGATTTTGCGAGCTGCAATCGAAGAAAAACGACTCTCGAATCGATTGGGCTCTCAAAGACATGATGGATAAGCTTGCCGCCGCTTTGATCGGGTATGTGAACCTGCTTCACCCCTCCGTGATCGTCCTTTCTGGTGAAGGGGCTTATCTACCAGATCGCTATCTTTCACGCCTTGAAAAAACCGTCTCGGAAAAGGCGCGCGTTCAAAAAGGGGTCAAGGTGCCCGTAAGGAAGCCCGCGACAAAAGCGGATGCCGCTTTGCTTGGATCGATTATTCCTGCTATCAATCAAATCTTAACGAAATCCTTTTAGTAAACTGTTTTTATTTTGTTCGTATAATACTTTTATGAAATTATCAGTAGATAACAGAAGCATCTTCCTCCAAGCCTTGAAAAATCTGGAGGTATCCATCGGCAGAACCATTGTTTTCGCTTATCTTCAAGGCAGTCAAAACTACGATCTCGAAACCCCTTCTTCCGATATGGATGGCAAGGCTTTTTGCCTTCCTTCTCTCGATGATTTATATGATGGGAGTTTCCTTTCAAAAACCTTTGATTACCCCCAAGGGCAAATCACGATCCACGATGTCCGGATGCTGCCAGAACTTCTGGAGAAAATGAATCCAACGTACCTTGAATCTTTCTTCTCCTATGAACGTTTTTTCTTTGATGGAGCGATGGAGGATTTTCTTTCGCCTGCCACCTTCCGGTCGTTATTCGACACAAGGAAACCCATCCTTCTTCGATCGTTACTTGGAACCTTTCGGACAAAACTCGGAGAAATGCATCGCCCTTCCGCGATTCGGGTTCCGGTAATCGAGCAATATGGCTACGACATCAAATCAGCCAGCCACGCTCTCCGGCTTGCCCATCTCTTCTTTTCCATCACGAACGACCCCTATGGCGATCCATTTACCGTTTATGAAAACGGGCTTCGCCTAAGCGGAAAAGCGAAGGACGTCATCCTGGGCGTCAAACTGGGTCAATTCAAAGAAATCGACATCCTTCCCTGGTTGGAGCATGCGGAATCCTTTCTTTCCTCCCAAGTCGATCTCCTCGCGAAAGAAAAAGTCACTTCCTCGGGCTTTTCAGAAAAACTCAAGAAAGTGGCTTTGGAGATGATCGGAAACGATTTCAGAATCAGGCTAAGACGTAATAGCAACGAATGAACTGAGCCATCTGCTCGATGTCCTTTTTGGCACACGTCTCGACGGCGCTGTGCATGGCAAGTTGAGGGATTCCAATATCCGCGCCGGCGAAACTGATTTCGCTGTTGCTGATATTCCCTAACGTCGATCCGCCTCTCAAATCGCTGCGATTCGTGAATTCCTGGTAAGGCAATTCCGCGAGGGAGCAGATCCTTTTGACCACCGCGGCGGAATACCCATCGGTCGTGTAATGCTGCGCGGCATTGTATTTGAGGACGATTCCTCCGCCCAGACGAACGTCCGTGGTGGGATCGGAAAGCTCGGGGTGGTTCGGGTGATTGGCGTGCGCGTTGTCGACGGACAGATGGAAGCCATCCGCGACGGCGATCGGCAGGGCGTCTTTCTCGTCCCACAAGCACGCGGCGATTCGGGAAAGGGTCTCCTTCAGGAAAGTCGAATTCGCCCCCTGCCGAGTCAAGGAACCAACCTCCTCGTTGTCGAACAGGGCGTATACCGCGATGGCGTTGCCAGAATTCGCCGATAGAAAGCCATTCAAAACGGAAAAGGCGGAAGATAGGTCGTCGAGGCGAGGGGACAGAAGAAATTCGTCTTGAAGGCCGAAAAGGCGCGGTTCTTCGCGAACATAGAGGTAAAGGTCGTGAGAAAGGACGGTCTTTATCGAGGCGTCGTGGAGCGATTCCTTGAGCCAATCGGCGAAATTCGAATAGACGCCCTCCTTAATTCCGCAAAGGGGAATGGTGTCGACGCCTTGTCGATACGCGAATCCGGAATTGATGTCGCGGTTCATGTGAATGGCAACATTGGGGATGACGCATAAGTCGCGCCCAACATCGAAGAGACGCGTTTCCACGCCTTGCTCCGTCTCGACGATGACTCTTCCCGCGATGGAAAGAGGGCGGTCGAGCCAAGAGGGAATGATCATTCCACCATACCCTTCGACATTCAAAGCCAAGAGGCCTTTTCTTTCCATGTCGGGGTTCGGCTTGACGCGGAACGTGGGCGAGTCGCTGTGTGCGGAAGCGATCAGGAATCTCTTTGGTTTTGTCGCCGGGATGCGAAAGGCAATGAGGGAAGAATCGTTTCTTTTCACGAAATAGGATTGCCCCGCTTCTAAGCGATACGTCTTTTTCTCGCTGAGGGAATGGAAGCCCGCGTCCAACAACGTTTTTTCAGCGAAAGCGACCGCGTGATACGAGCTATGCGACGCGGACATCGCTTCCATAAACCATTTGAAATCCATGATCAATTCCTCCTAAATCCTGCGCAAAGCGAATGATAAACTATGCAAAAACCTGAAAATCAGCTCAATTTCCCTTCATATAGAAGACGGGCGTCTTCCACGGCTTCGTAAAGTTTGAACAACCAGTTCCGGTCTTTCATAAGGTTCGCGCAACACCGGTTGTAGCTTCTCTCGAATTCCTCTTCGACATCGAGATAGCAAAAATGAGCATACACGTTATGAGCGTATTCGTTGCGCGTCTTCGTGACCAAGAACAGATATTCGTAATCGTGGTCGGAGAAGAAAGGTTTGGAGCGGCTGCGATCCAGTTCTTTCATCGCGGTGATGATCTGACCCATCGTCAACCGCTGCTCATCGATGTGGAGGCGATTCATCTGGCTGTTGCCCGGTTGCATGTGAGCGAAAATTCTTTTAATGTTTTCCTCGATGCATTGGCAATACATCATGATTTCGCCAACCGTTTGGTTGAATTGCTCAATCGGCATGTCCATATGCAGGAATTGTACCCTAAACCGCGCTTAGAAGAACGGGGAAAGAGAGGTAAATGATGAAAATCGCATCCTTCAACGTCAACGGGATCCGCGCGATCCTCCAAAAAGGTTTCGCCGATACCTTCGAGAAACTGTCTCCTGACATCCTTTTCTTGGAGGAATCCAAGTGGAGCGAGGACAGCCATGACGTTTTCCCCTTCATGCCGGAAGGCTATCTTTGCTATTGGACCGTATCCAAGGTCCGCAAAGGCTATTCCGGGGTCGTCGCCTACGTCAAGAAAGAACCTCTTTCCGTCCATTATGGCTTGCTCGACGGGAAATACGACGACGAGGGCCGCGTTATCACATTGGAATACCCTTCTTGCTATGTCGTCGGGGCCTATGTGCCCAACAGCGGGGATGGGCTCAAGCGCCTCTCCTTCCGTTTGGGCTTTGAAAAAGACTTGCTGGATTATTTCGCGGTCTTGTCGAAAAAGAAGCCCATCATCTACACCGGGGACCTCAACGTCGCCCACGAGGAAATCGACTTGAAAAACCCGAAAGCCAACACGATGAACCCGGGTTTCACCAAGGAAGAAAGGGATGCGTTCACCCATCTACTCTCCCAAGGATACAAGGACACGTTCCGCGAGCTTTACCCGGATCAAGTCACCTATTCCTGGTGGAGCTACCGATTCCATGCTCGCGAGAAAAACGCCGGTTGGCGCATCGACTATTTCGTCGTTTCCGATTCTTTGATGGAAAAGGTCCGGGACTCCCAGATTCTCACGGACGTCATGGGAAGCGACCATTGCCCCGTCGTGCTCGACATCGACCTGTAATCGGCACAAACGTAAAGAGGAGGATTCTCCCGTCGAGAAATCCTCTTTTTATGTGATATAATCGGGGGTACGATGAAAAACGGTTTCTTCGAGGCTCTGAAGCCAAGCATCGATCACGCGATCCTCGGACGCGCGAAAGCGATTTACGAGTCCGGGAACGTCGTCATTTTGCGTGCGGATCAAGATTCCTTCGAAGCGAGGGTCCGGGGACAGGAAGTTTATCGGGTCGAGGGGAAATTCGGGCCCGACAAAGACCTCATGTACCTTTCCTGCACGTGCCCCTATTTCGAAAGGACGGGCGAAATCTGCAAACACGCGGCCGCGGTCCTCATGAGCCTTGAGGATGCCGAATTGCCCATCGTTCGGAAACAAGCCCTATCCCCGGCAAGGGCCGGTTCCGACAAGACTTGGAATTCCTTTTTGGCCGAGATGGGGGCCCTTCGCTACAGCAATCAGCAACAATACTGTGCCACCCTCAAGACGATCCTTTTGGAAGCAAAGGGTAAGGAAGACGCGGAAACTTACGAAAAACTGCTCCATCGAGCCGGGGAACTCGCGATTCCCCGTCAATTCTTCGGGCAAAGCAATACCGCGCTCTTTTCCTTAATCGATTTCCTTTTGGCGGAGCATTCCATTGAGGACCGGTATCCCTTTTTCCGGTTTCTGTTCCAAATCGAGACGCGGAGAACGAATCGCGCCTTGTTCCAATACCTTCTTTCGCGTCCCGACAAGAAAGCCTATCTCACGCGCCTTGACGAGGAAGGTCTCATCAATCCCGTCATTCTCCCGGATCTTGAAACGTTCCCCGACGACAACATCTACCTTTACGTAAGCGAGAACACGCTTCTACGGGCCGCAAGCAGCAAGGACTACTATCGAAGCGGGTTCGGGCGCATCGCGGATGCCGCGAACCAAAAAGGCTATGAAAGGGTGTTCCAATATCTCCTCGAGCTGCCTCGTTTTGTCTTGACCCCGGAAGTGGATTCCATCCTCACGAAGCATTGGCTTTCGCTTCCCCCGGAGGAAAAGAACCTTTCGGTTTTCTTGCACGGAGCGGCATCCTTCGACCCAGAATCTGCGCTCCTCATCCTTCAGCATTATCCCGCGGAGATGCGAAAAGCCCATTACGAGGAAGCCAAGGTTCTCGGACGCTTCACCAATTTCGAGAACATCGAGCTCGCCTGCGGGGTTTATGTCCCATCCACCCTCACGAGTTTCTATCGCATCGGCATCGACACGCTTTGCCTATTTGAGGACGAGGTCCGAAAATTCGACCGTTCTTTCCTCGTGAAAGCCTTGCCGAAGACGATCGCCCGGGAGATCAAGGCCTTGGAAAAGAATCCCAGGGTCTCGCCCTCGCGGATCCTCAAAGCCATCCAAAGCTATCAGGACATTCCCGAGGTCGTGATGCTCTTGCGCGACCCCTTGCTGGATACGCGGAGCAAGGAGAATTACGAGACGAGGCTCGCTTATCTTTCCCTCGTCGCGGACAAGCCCGAATTCGCAGGGCTAAGGAGGTATTGACATGCTGGCCCGTCAATTCCATCCCGACCTCGTCAAGGATCTCCTCGAAACAAAGGATTCCTCGGAAGTGACCAAAGCTTTTTTCGATGCCCTTCAAAGCGGGAAGGCAACGGTTTTTTTCCGTCTGCAAGAAAATCAATCCATCCTTTACGAAGCGATCTATGACCGCGTTTACACCAATTGCACCGTCTATGTCGGCGGGAAAGTAACCTTTTACAGTTTCTTGCCCGACATCCCCCCGGCTTTCGCCAAAACGCTCGCCCTTTACGTCTATCTTCGCGATTCTTCCTCAAGCGAGGAGGAACTCGCCCTCCGTTATGGCTCGAACTACGCCTCCCTTGCCCGTATGGGATCATTGAGCGGGAAGGAACTCGAGGTTTTCTTGAACGCCAAGAAAGCCATCGCGAGCCTTTCGCAAACCTTGGAGAAAACCCGCATCGACCCGCCAAGCCGAAAAGAGTCCTCGCCTTCGATCGACCCTCATCTCCGCCTTTCAATCACCCGAGATGGCAGCGAGTTCTATCTTGATCTCGGCGTCCAGGGGAACGCGTTGCACAGGATTCCTTCCGTCAAAGCCTTGGTTGAGAAAGTGAATTCCGGTGCCCTCCTAGCAGAAAGAGGAGGGGCGTATGTCGATCTTTCGATCGATCGATGGAGTCAAGAAGACCAAAAAGTAATCTTCTTCCTGATGGGATTGCACGCGAAAGCAAGCGCCTCTTATTACTATCGCGATCCCTCCGTCTTGAACGAAGAGCAATTCGTCCGCCTTCTCCTTTTGTGGAAAGGTCGCCTCATCGATTATGAAGGGGATGAGACCGAAGTCGATCCGGAAACGCATTCCATCGTGGTCTCTTTGGACGATGAAGGACGCATTGTCCGGGAAGGCAGCCATTCCCGGCCGATCGCAGTATCCGGCTTGACGGTCGCGCATTATTCCGGAAGGCGCCACCTCTTGACGCTTTCGCGTTTCAAGAACGCCCAAGAAAAAGCGTTGTCCGATTTCTTGGACGCCCATCCTGATTTACCCTATGGCTTGCTGCAGGAAGAGATTTCAAGCGAGATCCTCCCGCGACTGAGGCCGGACGCCAACGTCTCGACCGAATTCCGGAAAAAAGCGCAAGCCTATCGGGCGGACATCGCATATTACATCACCTATGATGACCAAAATAGCGAGGACGTGTATCTAAAAACCGAAACGAAATACGTCTGTAGGGGTCAAGAGATCACGAAAGAGGACTACCTTCTCACCCCAGGTGAGCATTATGAGTCCTTCTCCTCCGCGCTTGCCGCGTTTGGCCTTCCCGAGCAAGGAAGAATCAAGGATGAGCAAGAGATTGGGCGGATCCTCGACTCGGATCTGACCCTCCTTGGTTCTTGCTGTGCCCTTTACCTATCCGACAACATTTCACCGAGCCTCGTGAAACACAAGGCAAACATCACCCTTCGGACCAAAAGCGACGTGGATTGGTTCGAGGTTTCTTATTTGAGCAACGAGCTGAGCATCGAGGAAGTGAACGCCATTCTCAAGGCTTATCGGAAAAAGAAGAAATACGTGCGCGTAGGTTCCTCTTATTTCGCCACGGACGACCAAGCCCTCGCAAGCGCGGTCGAGACATTCGGCGTGGAGGATTCCTCCGATTCCTTAGAAGCCACGAGCCGGAAATTGCCGCTATACCAAGCTCTCAAACTCCAATCGGGAACGGGCTTGAGGGTTGATACCGACCGGGAGCTGGAACGTCTTTTCCACGACCTTCTTCATTATTCTTCCATCGAGGTATCGCTAACCCCCACGATGGAAGGGGCCCTTCGCCTCTATCAGCTTGAGGGGGTCAAATGGATGGTGAACCTCGCCCGCCATGGGCTAGGGGGAATCCTCGCAGACGACATGGGCTTAGGGAAAACCCTCGAGACCATCGCCGCCCTCCATTCCCTCGGGGAAAAGGAGCCCGTACTCATCGTCTCCCCGAAATCGCTCATCTACAACTGGAAAAGCGAATTCGCGAAATGGGACCCGAAACGCCCGGTAACCGTCATCGTCGGCAGTAAAAGCGAACGGACCGCGATCGTGCATGGCATCCCGAAAAGCGAAGGGGCCGTCTACATCGTTTCTTACGACTCCTTTCGGAACGACGAGGACCTCTATAAAAATATCGTCTTCTCAAGCGCGATCCTCGACGAGGCCCAATCCATCGCGAACGTTGGCGCCCAAAAAACGCGAGCAGTCAAGACCATCAACGCCGAGCACCGCTTCGTCTTGACGGGAACCCCCATTCAGAATTCCTACATGGATCTTTGGTCCATCATGGATTTCCTGTTGCCCGGGTATCTCGAGGGTTACAAGGAATTCCGCATGATCTATTCCTCATTTGGGGATCAAAAAGAGGCGGAAATCGAGAAACTCGAACGGGAAGTCGCACCTTTCTTGCTCCGCAGGACCAAAGAGGAAGTCCTCAAGGAACTGCCCCCGAAAAGTGAGGAAGTCCTGGTCGTCACCATGGAAGAGAAGGAAAGGAAGATTTACGCGGCCTACCACGAAAACGCGGTCCTTTCCTTGCGCCAAGTCGGGGAGGACGGAAGGCAGAAAATCGCCTTGCTCGCGGAACTCACCCGCCTTCGCCAGCTTTGCGTCGACCCATCCTCCTTCCTCGAGGATTTCCATGACGTCTCCTCCAAGCTGAGCCAAACCCTCTCGATGATCGAAGTCGCCCGGCAAGGAGGGCATAAAGTCCTCGTGTTCTCGAGTTTCGTGACCGTCCTCAAACACTTGCAAAGCCTCTTAAACGAGGGGGACGTCCTATCGTATTTGATCTATGGAGACACGCCTGCGCAAGAGCGTTTGGAGATTGCCGACGAGTTCAATGCCTCCAAAGACCCGTCGGTCATGCTCGTCTCCTTGAAGGCGGGCGGGACCGGTCTCAACCCGTGGGGGCGGACATCGTCATCCACCTCGATCCTTGGTGGAACGTGGCGGCGGAAAACCAAGCGAGCGACCGCGCCCATCGCATCGGGCAAACGCGTCCCGTTTCGGTCTACAAACTCGTTTCCCAAGGGACGATCGAGGAAAAGATCATCGAGCTGCAAAACAAGAAAAAGGGCCTCACGAACATCCTTCGCGTGGCCGACGGAACCGGCAATTCCCTCACGCAGGAAGACATTGACTTCCTTTTGCGATAAACTACCGGGGTTTCCTCATGAATGTCGATATCCTAACCATGATTCTCACGAGCGTCTCGATGTCCGTCGACGCGATGACCGTCAACGCGACCAACGGCCTCGAAGAGAAAACAATCAAGCAAGGCAAGATGGTATTTCTCTCTTTCCTTTTCGGCATTTTCCAATTCGGGATGCCCGTTCTTGGGTATTTCGTCGGGCAAACTTTCGAACAATACGTTTCCGCCTATATCCCTTGGATCGGCTTTGGTCTTCTCATGCTTCTTGGCCTCAAATCCCTCGTCGATTGGATCAAGGAGACCGTTGAGCGGAAAAAAGGCGGTTCCGAAGAACCGCGCGAAAAGGAAATCGGTGTCGGGAAGATGCTCGTGGAAGCCATCGCGACTTCCATCGACGCCCTCTGCATCGGGTTCGCCTACATGTGGTTGCCCATCGGGGAAGCCATGCTTTTCTTCGGCGTCATCGGGATCACAACTTTCATCCTCAGCTATCTTTCGATTCTCTTGGCCAAATGGCTCGCGAAATGGCTTCAGAACTGGGCGGGTTTACTCGCCGCGGCCGTCTTCATGGGCATCGCCATCAAGATCCTTCTCGAGGGCCTTTTGCCTTGAGGCCATCTTGAGGGGATCCCCTTGCGTGGAACGGATGGTCCGTAAAAGAGGGATGCTCAAGATCGCGACGGCGGCGCAGGAAACGATGCTCGAGACGATCCTGAGCCCTAAAATTGGCAAAGTGACCGCGAACGAATAGCCGATGATCCAGGCATCGAGGAATTCCACGCCCGCGTTCACGAGGGTGACGAGCAAGCCCGCGATGACGCTTGCGATGGCATAGAAAACGATATGGAGATCGATGTGGTCTCCTTTTTTTCGGAACGGCAAATCGAACAAACCGAGGATCAATGCGCGGAACGAGGGGGACCAAAGCCATAACGGGGTGGTCGGCCCGATGCCATAGGATGAAGTGAGCTGGATAATCGTTTCGCCGAGCAAAGCGACGATGAGGCCATCGGCCATGCCGAAATAGCACGTCGCGAACACGACGGTCAGGCCTGAAAAAGCGATGTGGATGGGCCCTGCCTTGATCGTGAGCTTCGCCAAGACGACGAAGATCCCGACGAGCATCCCATCCATGCACATGCGGCGGATTCTCGAATTTCCCATAATCAATCTCCTTGATCTGGGAGGTTTATGCCGCAACAACGAAAGAACGTCCCAAGCGGCTGCGACGTGACACCGCGGAGGAATTCCTCCTTCGTCCTTGGGCGACCTCCCATCCCAAGGCACTTAACGCATCACATCTACTCTTGGATTGCGGCGTCTCGACATCTCGAGACGAAAATAGCATAGCAAAGAAAAGGAAAGGGAGCGAGCCTTTTAAGCCGCCCCCAGAACGTTATCGTTCGTCTTCAGAAGTTTCTTGGACGCCTGCCCCACTCTCCTCTTTTTGAACCGTCGTTTCTAAAGGTTCCTCGACCGCGGATTCCGCCTCCGCTTTCTCGATTTCCTCCAATAGCATGGGGACGGGGTGCTTGAAATGGTAGATCGCCTCGAAGAGATAGACGATCGCGTAATAGAAAAGGGCGATGCCGAGGGCGTAACGGAAATAGACGACCCCCTCCTCGAGCCAAACCCAGCCTTTCACGAAAGCGAGGATGTCGAAGACGACGACGGGTAGGGCCATGGGGAAAACGAGAACCTTGTCGAGCATCGAGTTCTTCTTGCGGCGCTTCTCGGAGATGAGGCACCAAACGAAATCGGCAATGAGCCAAAGGCCGCCGAGCAAAGTGACAATCGAGAAGACCCAGCGCTTCCAATCGGCGACCGTGATGACCTCGAACAGGAACAAGGGGCCGAGCACGGCGAACAAGACGGCGAACACGAGGAGTTCGCCGCTATAAATCAATTTCATCTTCGTGAGATCATCCAGCTTTTTCTTCATTGTCGTCATTTCCTTTCTTTCCCATCTTCCGCATCTCTTCTTCTCGCAAGTCCTTGCTATCCTTCACGTAATGGTGATCGATGTGTTTCCACTTCGGCCGGATGAAGGCCGCCATCGCCGCGAAGAGGGGGTCCACGACGTTATAAAAGGGGAAGAGGACCGAATAGAGGACGGTTTTCCAAAGGGGGAGGAGGAAGTGTTTCCATTCGCGGATGATGACGACGAGGTTGATGAAGAACCCCGAGATATAGGCTCCCGCGAAAAGGGTAATCACGTAATTGAGGAACGAAGACCAATTGAAATAGCCGGAATCCCCCATCGCGAGGAAGAGAATGATGCTCGTGACCTGATAGAGGAACCCGACCCAGAAAAAGACGAAGCTGAGGGGGAAAGTCTGCCAGAAGATGTCGTATTTGCTCCAGGTCGGCTTCTTGAAGAAGCTTTTCAGGAGCTTTCCGCCATACATCCGGAACGCCAAGAGGCCGCCTCTTGCCCAACGGACGCGTTGACGCCACAAGAGTTTGATCGTGGTCGGCTGCTCTTCGTAGAACACCGCTTCTTCCGTGTAGCCGGTCTTGTAGCCGCGGGTCGTGAGATCCATGACGGTTTCGAGGTCCTCCGTGAGGGAAGTCCATTTCCACCCCCCGTCCGCGAGGACATAAGAACGCAAGGTCGTGGAAGGCCCGTACATCTCTTGGGCGGTATTGAGGATGGAACGAGCCCTGAGCCCGTTCACGGAATGGCCAAAGGCCTGGACGCCGCACATCGCGGAAATCCAGTTCTCGGAAAGGTTTTTTGAATTGCGGTACGCGACGCATTCATCGGCGCCGGTCGCTTGGAGGAAGTTGTTGATCTTCGTGATGTAGTCCGGGGCGGGGACGTTGTCCGCGTCGAGCGTAGTGTAGGCGTAGAAGGAGGATTCGAGATCCATCTCTTTGGCCATCTGCTCCACGAGGAAATGGAGGCCGAATCCCTTGGAACGCTGCGTCGGGTCGTGATGCTCGTAGACATGGGCACCGCATTCCCGGGCGATACGGGCGGTGTCGTCCGTGCAGTTGTCCGCGACCACGAAAATCTCGATGAGTTCTTGGGGGTAATCCTGGTTTCGGATGCATTCAATCAGGTTCGCGATGACCTTCTCCTCATTCCACGCGGTGATGATGAACGCATATTTCTTGTCTTTGGGGGCTTCCGGATAACGACGGCAACGGCCGAAAACGCCTAGGATGAAATAGACGGCGCGATAAGCGGTGAAGATCCCAAGCAGCGCGAGAAAACCGGAAAAAACGGCTTGGAGATATCCTTGAACGGGGACGGCTTGCCCCTTGTTCAAGGAATCCATGATGATATCAATTCCGAAGAACCCGTAGATCCACTTAAGAATCGCTTGCCAAATCTCTTGCCACATACGGGCTCTATTTTACTTAGAATGCCCTATAAGGGCAATCGGAGGAAATCACTCCCCCTGAATGAACTTTTTCCCGCTTGCGAAGGCCGGGGCGACTTTCTCCCCGATCCTGCGATACGAATGACTGAAGGAGTCGTAGCAAACCGCTTGGGCGAGGTCGAGATCGAATTTGCCGTCCGCGTTCAAACAGCTTTCTTCCGCGAGCACTTCGACAATCTTGCCATAAACCATCCCCGTTTCGGGATCCTCGTGGTCAAGGAGACAAACCATGGCAAACGGGAATTCTTCGATGACCGGGGCATTCGCCTTCGAGGAAGGGGAGGCGTGGAAGCCGACCCTTCCGAGTTTGTCCTTGATTTCCTTCCCAGAGGCGATGCCGAAGAAATCGGCCTCGGCAGCCGTGCTCGCAGTCGCGAAGGACAAGGTGAAAGCGCCGGTCCGATGGAAATTCTCGTTCGTCTTGTGGTCGGGGCTCAGGCATACGCCGACAAGGTCCGTGTCGATGGGGCATCCCCAGGCCGCGTTCATAACGTTGACGGTGCCATCCTCGTTATAGGTGGCGATCAAGATGACGGGGCAAGGATGCACCGCGGCGGAGATTCGATACGATTTTTTCATACATGGGTCCTTTCTTTTCATTCCGTGCGCAAGGCGTTGACGGGGTCTTGCTTGGCGGCCGCCCGGCTCGGGATGAGGCCGGCGATGACCGTGAGGAGGATCGAGATGGCGAACACGACGAGGGCGGTCCACCACTGAAGATTCGCGATCATGCCGAGGTCGAAGGCGCGACCGACCGTGAGGTTCAGGATGATTTCGAAGAGGTACGTCAAGGTCAATCCGAAGAGCCCGCTTGCGGCACCGATCATGAGGGTTTCGGCGTTGAATAGGTGGGAGACGTCGCTCTTTCTGCCGCCGAGGCTGCGGATGACGCCGATTTCCTTCACGCGTTCCATGACGGAGACGTAGGTGATGATCCCGATCATAACGGTCGAGACGACGAGGCTCAAGGCCGTGAAAGCGACGAGGGCGATCGTGACGATGTCGATGATGCCGTTGATGATGTTGATGATGACCTCGAGATTATCCGTGTAATTCGTGTCCGTCTGGTTCTCTAGGGCGATGACTTCTCCGTTCGATAACTCGATGTCCCCTTTTCCCCACCGGTCGAGATAATCCGTGACAAGGTATTTGGTGTTGAAGTTCTTCGGGTAGATCTTGATCTTGGAAGGCATTGTTTCCCCGCCGACGTCGCGCAAGGTAAGGGTCGCGGTCTTGAGAATCGATAACCCGGTCCCAGAGGAAGAGCCACTCGAGGAAGAACCGCCCATCGAGGCGAGGAGCTCCGTCAAGCCGTTTTGCGACCCGATGAGGCCATAGCCGTGGTAGGGTTTCCCCTCGAACTGGAAGCCGAAATCGTAACCGATTCCGTTGATCAACGTGATATCGCCAAGCGAAGTCTTCTGGGAAATGACCATCGAGGAATAACCAGTGATTTGCTTGTTCGCATTGTTCTCCACGAAATCCGAGATGAAGTTCGCGATGCTGCTTTCGAGGTTATCCCTCAGGAAGCGTTTTGCGAAGGCGGGGGTGTAATAAAGCCCCGCGTCCATGCATCCGTAACTCGTCCCTTCCTTGGGGGCGAGGATACCGGTGACCTTCATTTTCATGCCGCCTGTCCAGGAGGGGTCAGCAAGATAACCGTAAAGGTAAGGTTGATAGCAGCTCGTGTCCTGCGTGTAATCCTTTCCATATCCCGGGTTTTCCGTGAAGATCGTATCGTTCGGATAATAGTAATATTCCTTGTTCAGCAGATCCTCGATGGAGATGGCTTGCTGCCTTTCCCAAAGCTCAGGATCGAAAAGCTCTTCGTTCCCGCTGAAATGGTAAGCAGCATTCGTGAATTCTTCTTGGGAATAAAAACCAAGAAGGGTCAAAATGAATTCGGAAATCTGATTTTTGTGGTTCAAGACCAGGACGACTTCGTCCTCGGCTTCCGGGTATTTCCCGGCGACGACGTCGTATTGCCCCAGGACATAATCTTTCGCCTCGAGGCATTGGCCGATGCAATCCGTGTATTGGTCGACCATCCCCGCGTAGATGGCGAATTTGCCGTCTTGCAGGACCTCGAGGATGTTCGAGCACATCGTCGTGATGCAGGAAATCGAATAGAGGTCATCCTTTTCGTGGCCGTGCATTTCCATCTCGCAAGTCGTGTAGAGGTTGTTCTTGAGGTTCATGCCGTATTCTTTCGCGATCGCCGCGTAATACTCTTCCGGCATGTCGTCGATGAATTTCACGTATTCCGGGGTGATCACGTTCTTGACGGTCGCGGCGTCGAGGGTGTCATCCGTCTTGATCAAGGCTTCCATCATGAACTGGACGTCGATCTTGCCGTCTTTGTAGGAACTCGCCATCGCTTGCCCCATGGACATGTTCGAGGTGACGGACATGAGGGAAGCGAGGTCAAGGCCCTGCTCCGATACGGTAACCGGGTTGCCGGAAAGCATATCGTCCTGGATGCCTGCGATGTAGCCGCGGACACCCTGGGAGACCGCGAGGACCGCGGAAACGCCGACGATGCCGATCGAGCTCGCGACGACCGTGAGGGCCGTGCGACGGATTTTAGACCATAGGTTCTTGGCGCTCAGCTTGAAAGCGGTCCACCAACTCATCTTCGCCTTTTCCTCGGCGCCTAAAACCTCTTTCGTGTCCTTGCGTTCCGCTTCCTCTTCTTCCAAAGAATAGGGATGGGAATCGCTTTTGACTTCGCCATCGAGCAATTCGATGATACGGGTCGAGTATTTTTTGGCGAGATCCGGGTTGTGGGTGACCATGATGACGAGCTTCTCTTTTGAGATTTTCTTGATGAGATCCATGATCTGGACCGAGGTTTCCGAATCGAGGGCGCCGGTCGGCTCATCGGCCAAAAGGATGTCGGGCTCGTTGACGAGGGCGCGGGCGATCGCGACCCTCTGACACTGGCCGCCCGAAAGCTGGTTCGGGTGCTTCGCGTACATCCCTTTCAGGCCGACGTCATCCAAGGCTTTTTTCGCCTTGGCGATTCTTTCTTCCTTGCCCATGCCCCCGATCGCGAGGGCGAGCTCGACGTTCTCGAGGATCGTTTCGTGCGGGATGAGATTGTAGGATTGGAAAATGAAACCGATCTTGTGGTTGCGATAAACATCCCAATCGTGGTCCGTGTATTCCTTCGTGGAGACGCCGCTAATGACAAGGTCGCCATCCGTGTAATGGTCGAGTCCCCCGATGATGTTGAGGGTCGTGGTCTTGCCGCACCCGGAAGGACCGAGGATCGAGACGAACTCGTTTTTGCGAAAATTGAGGGAAATCCCCTTCAAGGCATGGACGGGGTTGTCCTTGACGGGATAGACCTTGGTGATGTGATCTAGTCTAAGCATGGGAGTTCCTCCTGTTCTTTCGTGAATTCAAGGGCGATCTTCAGGCATTCCATCGCGACTTTCGTGCGTTTCGAGCCCAACCGGGTCAGCAACGCATCGACGAAAGACAGCATGTCGACTTGCCTTTCCTTCGCCCGCTTCGCGCCTTCTTCGGTGAGACGGACGTAGGTATGAAGGCGGTCGCCCTCGAGTTGGAAGCGTTCCGCGAACCCTTCCTCTTC
The DNA here is from genome assembly GCA_028726925.1 of Caryophanales bacterium. Lineage (GTDB taxonomy): Bacteria > Bacillota_I > Bacilli_A > RFN20 > CAG-826 > Alloenteromonas. Next base: position 18,314 of record JAQYPI010000120.1, read on the forward strand.
CCAGCGATCGAGGATCGCGGTGACGCGGCTCGGCGAGCAATTGGCCTGGGTCGCGAGTTCCGTCGCGGTGAGGCCGTCCTTGCAGTGATACAGCCGATTTTCGATCACCCGCGGGGCGCTGAAGGCGGTTTGAACCCTCTCAATCACTCTCATGTCAGAGTTTTCTTGAAACATCGTCAAGATGGTTTGCGCAGCTTCGGCGGAATTCCATTTGCATTTCATAACATTTCACCCCGTTAACTTTTCATAATATAAAATATACCAAACAGGGCGGAATACAAGTGGAAAGCGTTATCAAAGCAAAAGAAATAAAATAGGATAAGTCTTGTCAAGCAGCCTTTTCTCTTTTTGGGCGTTCTCTTTTGAGGGCATGCCGAAAACGGGGCACAAAACCCCTTTTTTAAATCTCTGTGGTTTGCTAGACTATTTCTCGAATAAGGACCCGCTGCGAAGCATTCCCCAGATCGTGACTAGGAGCTTCCTGCAGGCCGCAGTCGCAGCCGCCTTGTGGCAGAGGCCGCTGCTTTTCTTTTCGGAGTAGAACCTCGTGATAGCGTTGTCCGCTTTGTGAATGATCATGTTCTCGACGGCGAGGTAGAGGCATTTCCTGAGGAACGCGTTGCCCTTCCGCGTTATGGAATAGTGCAGGCCGTCGTTTTTGCCCGATTGGAGGATCGTCGGATCGAGCCCGGCGTACGCGACGATTCCGTTGCGGCTGTTGAATCTGGACGGGTTCCCGATCTCGGCGCAGAGCAGCGCCGCCAGCGCGTCGCCTATCCCGTCGATCGAGGCGATCAGGGCGAAATGGGGCAGCTCTTTGGCGAGGCCGAGCAATCGGCCGGTTATCTCGTCCAAGGCCCCCATGTCCCCGATCACGTCGTCGAGGGCGGAGATCAGCGAATCGACCTCGCCGCCATCGGCCGGGCAGCCGCTCATGGCGCCCTTGGCGTAAGCGGACAGCTTCGACGCTATCTCCGCCTTGGATATCGCGCCCGTCCTGACCTTGTCCTTCTCCAGCCCGCTCACGACCGATCCCTCCCTTGCCTTCGCGAGCGCTTCCGGATGCCTGTACCTGCCCACGGCCCACATCGCGTAGCCGCTGAAGGGATCGCAGGACTCGTCGAGCAAAGGCCAGACGGCATCGAGGTTTTTCCGGTATTGGTTCTTCGACGCGACGAGCCTGCCGACGATCGCTGTCCTCCTCCTGGAGAGCGAATGGAGCCGTGAATACAGGGACGATGCGGCGGCGAGCTTCCTCACGTCCCTCGTGTACGCGACCTCGGCGATCACGCCGCAGTCGAGCGCGTCCGTCTTCGTCGGCCTGAGCCTGCTCTTCCTCACCTTCGCCGATTCCAGGGGCGATATGAGGTAGACCTCCATCCCCCTCGACTCCGCCCATCTCGCGACGGGCTTGGAATAGACGCCGGTGGACTCCATGACCACCTTCGGCTTCCTTCCCGTCTTCCGTTCAAGCGTTTCGGAGATCTCCTCCGCGGCCGCCATGCCGCTTTTGCTGTGCGCCGCTTTTATCGGCTTGGACGACGGCTTGCCGAACGAACAGTAGCCTTGGCAATGGCTGCTTCCCTTCGACACGTCGAACGCCAGTATGGGCGCTTCCTTGTCTATCATGTCAATAGACCTTCCTTCCTGGCATTTGGATCGTTCCCGTGATCCGCGTTCGTCCGTTGGCGTCGCTTTTTCCTGAGATATACGCGCGATGGCGAAGATGCCTCGCATTAGGGTTAAACGCGCTCCTCCAAAGGCGCGGACCGCGCATTTTTATTTACGAGCTGGTGGCTCAAAAACCGCTCGCGCTGATCCGCCATTCCCCCTATATGCCTATAAAGGGAAAGCCGAGGCCATGGCCTCTCTCCGGGAATCCAAAAAGGGATAATACCCTTGATATGAATTCTTTCTAGAGGGGGATCACGTCCTCGGCTCTAATTGTAGGAAAACCCCTTCTCGGAGGCTTCCCGCGGAGGAATAGGCGGGCCGGAAAGGGGCGAGGTAAAAGGTTATTTCAGATCGTCGCAAGACAGGACGTCCATGTCGTCGTAATCTTGGTTTTCCCCGCACATGGCCCAGATGAACGTGTAATTCTTGGTGCCGCAGCCGGAATGGATCGACCAGCTCGGGGAGATGACAGCTTCGTTGTTGTGGAGGACAACGTGGCGCGTCTCGTCCGCCGGACCCATGAAATGGAAGACGCATTGGTTCTTCTCGATGTCGAAATAGAAATAGACTTCCATGCGGCGCGCGTGGGTATGGCAAGGCATCGTGTTCCAGACGCTTCCTTCCTCGAGATGAGTGAGGCCCATCGCGAGCTGGCACGTTTGCAGGACGTCCGCGTGGATGTATTGATTGATCGTGCGCTCATTGCTGAGGCGCGCTTCCCCGGCGTGGCGATGGATGGCTTTCTCGTAAGGGATGAACGTCGTCGGATAGGCTTTGTGGGCGGGGCAGCTCGCCATGTAGAACATCGCGGGGTGCTCCCCGTCTTTGGACGAGAAGCGCACTTCTTTCGCCCCGCGGCCGACGTAGATGGCTTCCCAGTGCTTGAGGGCGTAGGAAACGCCGTCAACCTCGACGGTCCCTTCTTCGCCGATGTTGATGACGCCGAGCTCGCGACGGTCGAGGAAATGCTCCGCGCGGAGTTCGGGGGCGCTGCCGAGGACGACCGTCTCCTTGACGGGGATGACCCCGCCGAAAACGATGCGGTCGATGTAGGAATAGGTGAGGTGGATATCATCGATGCCGAAGACATCCTCGACGACATATTCCTCCCGCAAGCGGGCGGTGTCGTAATGGGCGTAATCCTTTCGGCCGGAATAATCGCGGGTCGTGAGTTTCATAAGGGTCCTCCTGATTTAAGAAATGAAATAGTCGGGATGTTTTTCCATGACCTTCTTGAGGCCGTTGAGGCCGGAGAAGTGATGGAGGCGCGACGCTTCGGCCAGGCGCTTCTTGTCCTTGGCTTCGAAGGCATCGAGCAATTCGCCATGCAGGCGGTAAAGATTCGAGACATCGGCCTTGTCGCGAAGGTTCGTCATGTAACGATATCTTTGATAATAAGGGAACGCGTTCTCGAGCAGATCGAGCATGCTTTCCTTGCTCGCGACGCGATAAATCGCGTGGTGGAAGGCGTTGTCGACATCGTAGAAGGCGGCCGCGAATTCCTCGGCGCTCAAGTCTTTGGCTTCGAGGGATTTGAGCTGGTTCGCGAGCAAATCGCGGAATTCCTGGATCTGCTCGGACGTGACGGAATCCATGATCTCGATCATGACCCTCGTTTCCACCGCGGCGCGGAGGTACATGATGTCGGTCAGGCCGTTGAGGTCGAGTTTCGTGACGAAGGTCCCGGATTTCGGGACGACCGTGAGGAGTTTGTCCTCCTCGAGTTTCTTCAAGACATCGCGCACCGGCGTTCGGGACACCCCAAAGCGCTCCGAGACCGATTCCTCGCGGATGCGAGTACCGGGTTTCAATTGGATGGTGACGATTTCGCGCTTGAGCGTTTCGTAGATGGGTGCGATGTCTTTGGTCATGCGTGCCTCCCTCGGAGGATTATCGTTGGACGCGGCCGTTCGTGTTTCCGGCCATGAGCGATTCGACCTCCTTGATGCCGACATGATTATAATCGCCCGGAATCGTGTGTTTCAAAGCACTATGCGCGACGGCGCAGTTGATGGCTTTTTCGGGATCGTCGTAGTGGGTGAGGCCATAGATGAGCCCCGCGGCGAAGGAATCGCCCCCGCCGACGCGGTCGACGATGCGGAGGTCGTAATGGGCGGATTTGTAGAATTTCCCTTCGGTGTAGAGCACGCCGCTCCAGCCGTTGTCGTTCGCGCTGTAGGATTCACGCAAGGAAGCCGCGGCCCCCTTGAGATGGAACTTCTCGCACATGGCCTTGAGCATGGGTCCATAGCCATCCGCGTCGATCTTGCCTTTCTCGATATCGGATCCGGAGACGAAGCCAAGGCACGCTTCCGCGTCTTCCTCGTTCCCAATGACGTAATCGACGTATTCCATGTAGGGAATCATGACGGATTGCGCTTCTTGCTTGGTCCAGAGTTTCGCGCGGTAATTGAGGTCGAAGGACACGGTGATGCCCATTTCCTTCGCGGCCTTGAGGGCTTTCAAGGTGATCGCTTGGCAGTTCTTGCCGAGGGCCGGGGTGATGCCGGTGATGTGAAGCCAAGAAACGCCTTTGAGCAGTTTCTTGAAAGCGAATTCAGAAGGCTTGGCCTCCGCGATGGAGCTGTGGGCGCGGTCATAGATGACCTTCGAGGGACGAACCGAATCGCCGGTCTCGAGGTAATAGATGCCGAGGCGTTCCCCGCCGCGGAGGATGCCGGAGGTGTCGACGCCGTATTCCCTGAGGGAATTGCGCGCGGCATCCCCGATGTCGTTCGCGGGGAATTTCGAGAGGAAGATCGCCTCTTCCCCGAGGTTGCAAAGGGAAACGGCGACGTTAGCCTCCCCTCCGCCGTAATTGATGTCGAAACTCTTGGCTTGGACGAAGCGTTCATAGCCAGGGGTGGAAAGGCGAAGCATCAGTTCGCCAAGGGTCGCGTATTTCATGGGTTTCTCCTCCAAAAGGGTTTATTTCTTCATCTCGTCGCGGGCTTCTTTGACAAGCTCGACGAACCGTTTCGCGCGAGCGGTCACTTCCGCGTAGTCGCCAGTCTTCGCGGGGGCGGTCAATTGGCCGCCGGTGCCGATTGCGATGGCGCCGGCCTTGATCCATTCCTTGGCGTTCTCGAGGGACACCCCGCCCGTCGGCATGAGGTTCGCTTGGGGCAAGGGGCCATGAACCGCCTTGAAGTATTCGGGGGAAGCGCTGCTGCCAGGGAAAACCTTGACGATGTCGACGCCCGCCTTCATCGCCGCGATGATCTCGTTGATCGTGAAACAGCCGGCCATGTACGGGATTTGGTAGACGTTGCAGAGTTCCGCGGTTTCCTTATCGAAAGCCGGAGAAACAATGAATTTGGCCCCGGCGAGGATCGCGATGCGCGCGGTAGCCGCGTCAAGGACGGTGCCGGCCCCGACCACGTATTTCGCCTTCTTGTCTTCCGCGAGGGAACGGATGACGTTCTCCGCGCCCGGGACGGTGAAGGTGACCTCGAGCCCGACGATGCCGCCTTCCGCGACCGCGTCACAGAGCTTCTTGGCTTCGTCGAGGGAATTGGCGCGGATGACGGCGACGACGCCGCACCCGACGAGAGACTGGATGATTTCGAACTTTTTCATGGATGATTTCTCCTTGTATACAAGTTTATCCCCTTTGGAGGGTCTTCTTCCACTCGTTTCCGAGCAGATAGACGAAGAGTTGATTCGAGAAGAGGGACAAATCGATCCCCGTCTTCCCGACGAACCGCTTCACGCGGTTGCAAACGGTGTTCTTGTGGGCGTAGATCCCTAGGCCCGCGGCCGAGGGACTTTGTCCGCATTTGATGTAGGCATACGCCGCTTCGATCTCCTCGGGCGAGAGGGGATCAAGCAACGCCATCGCGCCATCGAGCAGTTCAAGATGGGTGAGGCATAGGTGCGCGTAGCTGTCGAACTCTTTGGGTCCCAGGAGTTCGAGTCCCTCGAAAAAGCAAGGGGAAGGAGAGGGGATGATGAGGGCTTTTGCGATCCCGGGGTTATCGACGCACAAGGCATCGAAGCTCGCCTCGAAGACGGGCAAGGAATTCTGGGCATCCTCGAGGGTGACGAGGACGCGTCCGTTACCCTTGGGCTCGCTTTGCACCTTGTCGCGAAGCAGGCGCCCCATGAGGGTCAGGAAGAGGCGCAAGTTCTCTTCCCCTTCGTATTCGAGATAGACGTATCCCCGGCTCATGCGATCACCTCGTCGACGTTGATCGTCTGGATGGGTTTCCCGCTTTGCCCCTCGATGCTCACGTTCTCGAAGCGGACAGTCCCGACGTTCTCGAAAAGAAAGCCTTGCTTGACCATGTCCTCGACCCCGCAGAGCATCGCGGGTTTGCCGGGTTTGGCGTCCTCTTTCACGGTGAAGACGCTGTCGCGGATCTCGATTTCCCCGATGGGGGATTCGGGCAAGCCGATGAAATACCCGAGAGCGATTTCCGCGTCCGTCGCGACGATGTCGCGGAAGAGGAAGCGACCAAGGCGCGGGGTGGATTCGTCCACCGGGCGAGGGAGGCGCGATTGCACTTCCTCGCTTTTGCCGTCCGGATCGCAGAAATAGAACATGTTGATGGTAAACGGGGTCAGGACGTTGTCCATCCGGATATGGGAGAACGTGACGTTGTCGATCACCGAATCCTTGCCGCGGCCGCGCCGGCTTTTGATGCGAAGCCCGCGGTCGGTATGGCGGAAAAGACAGCGCTCGATGGTCAGGTCCTTGAGCCCGGCGCCGGCTTCGCTGCCAAGGACGACGGCGCCGTGGCCCTCGTTCATGAAGCAGTTGCGGATCTCGACGCGGGAGCAAGGCTTCTTGAAGGTCTTGCCGATGTAGATCTTGCCAGACTTGAGGGCGATGCAGTCATCACCGACCGAGAAACGGACCCCGACGATCTTCACGTCGTCGCAGGCTTCCGGATCCATGCCGTCCGTGTTCGGCGAATCCTTGGGGTTTTCGATATAGAGATCGTAGAAGCCGAGGCCATTCGAGAAATAGGGATGGATCGTCCAGCAAGGGGTGTTGCGGAAAGAAAGCCCGACGACGCGGATGTTCTCGCAACGGTTAAGGAAGAGGAGGCGAGGACGAGCGTAGGGCATCGTCTTGACGTCGGTCCAATAAGGGGACTGGTCGGCTCGCCCGTCGAGGATTCCTTCCCCGACGAGGGTGACGTCCTCGACCTCGAAGCCGCTTAGAAGACTCGGTTTTCCCGGGAACGGGGCCCCTTCCCAAGCGAAAACCTCGAGTGGGAGTTTGCCCTCGGCCTCATATTCGCCCTTACCAATCGGGGTGTCTTCCTTTTTGGTCGAGCCGAGGAGGCGCGCCCCTTTGGCAAAGGAAATCGTGATATGACTCTTCAGGAAGAGGGCGGTGACGCGATAATCGCCGGGATCGATGACAAGAAGCCCGCCGCGCGGGGTAGCCATGATGGCGGTCTGCAGGGCCAGGGTGTCGTCTTCTCCTCGTTCCTCGAGAAGGAAATCGGAGGAATGGAGAACGTATGTGACCGATGGGGTATGGACGATTTTCTCCTCGTCCCCGATGCGCAGAAGGTAATCACGGTCGGGGGAAAGGGAGAAAAGGGTCGCGACGTTCCGCTTGGTTCGCAAGGCTTCGTGGCCATCGAGGTAAACAGAATATTCTTCGTCGACTTCGTAGATCGCGTCGTTTCGCAGCTCATAGGTGATGCTGCAAGGGGTGAGGCAAAGGATGTCAAAGGACATAGGACCATTCCTCCTTTCCCTCTTTCTTGATGACGCGGTGGTAAAAGGTGACGGCGAGGTCCTTGAGCAAAACGAGGAAGGCATCAAGGACGAGGGCATAGCAAGCCACCAAAACCGGCTCGGCGAACCCATAGGACCCCAGATCTGCTTCGGCGATCGCGCGGGTGCGGATCAAGGCGTTGATGAGCGACGCCCCGCAGCCGATGAGCAGCCCGAAGAGGACGTTGACGAAAAGGCTGTAGAGCTTCTTGCTTTTGATGAGGACGTAAGGTTTGCTTTGGCCCGGCTTGTTCTCGACAACGTCGAGCAAGGGGTAGACGAAGATTTCGTTGAAGACGCCCATCGCGAACCCGAAGATCAACATCAGGATGACGGCGGAGTTAGGATCTTGGAAGAAATAGCCAAGGCCCATTTGGAAAAAATAAAACTCCATCCCGAAAAACCAAAATTTCAAAACGATCGCCTTGACGGGGAAGGGGATTTTGGAAAACCAGTGGACTTTCGGGACGTAGTTCTCGTCCGTCACGTCGTTTTTGTTTTTCGGTTTCGGGTCCGGATTGCGAATCATGGGGAATTTTATTGCTTCTTGACGCGGTTTTGCTTGCCGAGGTGGATCTTCTTCGTGAACGGCTGGACGATCGGGGCGAGGATGGCCAGGGCGATCGTGACGATGAGGAAGACGAGGTGGAGCTGGACGCGGCTTTGAGCCACGAGCAGCGGCGCGGGATCCTTGACGGCGTTCGCGCCATTGAACATGGAGAGGTGAACGTTGACGTCCTGAATGAAATCGAGGTCGAGGACGATCGAGCCCGCGGCGACAAGGAGGTAAAGGCCGAAGAAAAGCCATTTCTTCGTCTTGCCCGTCCGCTTGCCGGATACGTTGATGTAGCAAAGGCAAAGGACGATCTGGAGGACGAGGTTCACGAAGAAAAGGAAGGAATTGTAGTCGTTGAGGGGCAATTTGCCAGCCAAGGCGTAAAGGATATCGTGCATCGAGACGTAAATGACGCAGAGGGTCACGACCGTCATGATCATCGGGATGATGTCGACGTGGTTCTTCACCTTGATGAAGGCGCGGGTGAGCGCGAGTTTGACGGGGTTCCCGCTCAAAGCCGCGGTGAGGTCGTCTTCATCGCCGATCGTCGAAAGGGCGGCGGTGTCGATGTTCGATTCGTCGTTCTTCTGCTCTTGCTCGAGCATGTTCTTCTTATGCAGGTTTTCCATCGGTTATTTCCTCACGCGCATGCCGGTTTCGATATCGAAGAAACAAATCTTGTCCATGCGCATCCCGACCGCGATCTTCTCGCCTTTCTCGTAGCGTTGCCACCCGCGAAGTTTGAGGATGGCGCTCGCCTCCCCGAGCTTACCGTGGACCAAGGAATACTGGCCGAGGTGCTCGACGAGGTCGACGGAGAAGGAAAGGCTTCCTCTGTTCTCGAAATTCTCGGGGCGGATGCCAAGGAGGATCCTCTTCCCTTCGTAAGAAGCGCATTCTTTTTTCTTTTCCGGGGAAAGTTCGACCTCGAATCCCTTGTCCGCGATAAAGCGGTTCCCCTCGATCTTGCCGTTGAAGAAATTGAAGGAGGGGTTGCCGACGAAATAGCCGACGAAGGCGTTCGCGGGATCGTGATAGATCTCATAAGGGGTCCCGATTTGCTGGACCTCGCCCATCGACATGACGACGATGCGGTCCGCTAGCGTCGTGGCTTCCGTCTGGTCGTGGGTGACGTAAATCATGGTCGCCTTGAGCTCGTGGTGAAGGAGCTTGATCTCGCGGCGCATGGAGGAACGGAGTTTCGCGTCGAGGTTCGAGAGGGGCTCGTCGAAAAGGAAGACCTTGGGGTTGCGGACGATCGCGCGGCCCATGGCGACGCGTTGGCGTTGGCCGCCGCTAAGCTCGCGGGGTTTCTTGTTGAGTTGGTCGAGGAGGCCGAGGATCTTGGCGGCCGCCATGACCTTCCGGTGCGTTTCCTTCGGGTCTTCTTTCCGGAGGGTAAGGGAGAAAGCCATGTTTTCGTAGACGGTCATGTTGCCGTAAAGGGCGTAATTCTGGAAGACCATCGCGATGTCGCGATCCTTCGGGGGGACGTGGGTGACATCCTTCCCGTCGATGTAAAGGTGGCCTTCCGTGATGTCCTCGAGGCCCGCGATCATGCGAAGCGTCGTGGATTTGCCGCATCCCGAGGGCCCGACGAGGACGATGAATTCCCCGTCTTTGATCTCGATGGTGGTGTCCTCGACGGCGACGACGCCGCTTTGGTAGATTTTCTTGATGTGATCGAGCTTGACGTCTGCCATATTATTTGCCGATCCTTTCGTTTTGCATGGGGGCGACATCCTTGAGGTAGGCCCTGAGTTTCGTGCCACGGATGATGGCGAGGATGCCCGAGACGACGATGAAGACGCCCGAGACGATGTAGAGGGACGTCACGATGGCGAAGATCGCGGGGCTCATGTTGCCGCTTTGGAAAACCGCGAGGACAAAGAGCAGCGGGCGAATCGCTTGGAAGGCGCCCCCGACAATCGCGGCGATGCCGAACCGGACCGAATAGGCTTCCATTTCCATCGCGGAAGTGAGGAAGAACAAAAGGAGGAGGATGTTGAGGAGGATGTCGAAGAAATTCCAGAACCCGAGATTCGTGGAACCGAGGAAGGAGAAGGATCCGCCGCTGCCAGAGATGGACGTGCCGGAATAGTGGATCGCGAACGCGAGGGCGAAAGCGACGATCCCGAAGAGGGTCATCTTGTAACTCGCCTTGTTCGGGCGATAGCGAAGCATCTCGACCTCGATGCCCTTGGGGTCGAAGAACGAGACGACGCGTTCCTTGATGGATTGGATTTTGGATTTCATTCCGCTTCTCCTTTCCTGGATTTCTCGTAGCGGATCCTGGCGATAAGTTTCAAGGCAAACAGGACGAACGCGGCCACGCCGGCGAGGACGAGGCAAACCGAAAGCACATAGCCAAGGGGGAAGATCGCCGGGGATTTCTCGATAGTGACGTTGGAGCCGTGATCGAGCCAATATTGGTTCATGGCATCAATGGGTAGGGTCGCGTAGCCAGCTTGGTAGCGGCTCGTGGCGACCAAAGTCGTGACGCCCGATGCGATGCCCATGATGCCGACGGCAGCGCAAGAGACGAAATTGCCAAGGTAATAGATGGGGCGGATGGAGGAACGAAGCCCCTTGAAAAGGAAGGTGATGACGATGGAGCAGGCGCCGAGGATGAGCAAGGCGTCATTCGCGGATTGGTAAGCTTGGTAGAAGGTCGTAACGCCGGGTTCCGGTCCGCCATAGGAGGAACAGACGGCGGTCGGGGTGGCCATGGAAATCGCAAAAACCGCGAGAAGGGCGAAAAGAATCAAGGCAATGAGCCAAAGCCATTTTTGTAGGAACGATGTGATTTTTTCCATAAGGCCTCCTGAAACGTGGGGAAGGCTGGGAGCCCGAAGGCCCCCAGCCGAGAATGTCGCGAATTAGGCTTTGAAACGAGTGTAGGCGTCGTTCGCGTAGGTGAGGTAAGAATTGAGCTTCAACGTCTCGTTGACGGTTTTGAGGTAGTTCGTCTCGGAGAAGTCGTAATCCTTGTAGGTGCCGAAACCGTTCTTGACGATGTCGGTCCAGACGATGGATTTGCCGTTGGCGAGGTTGAAGAGTTCGCCGAGCTTGGTGTACTCGGTGCCGGCGAGGGCGGTGTTCTCCGCGTCGGTGAACGGAAGGGTCGCCGGGACGATGTCGAGGAGATGGTTCGTGTTGTCCATCCTGTGGTTGACGTGGGTCACGGTGCCGTTGGCGATCGCGTTCTCGTAGAGGTTGAGGGCGGGTTTGGCTTTGGCGGAAACCGTCTGGTATTCCATGCCCTGTTCCTTGACATAGCCGACCGGGAAGGTCGCGCCGACATAGTAGCGATAGTAGTTGGTGTAGTTGCCGCTCGTGAGGCTCTTGATCTGGGCGAGGGTGGCATCCGAGAGCTTCGGAACCTGACGGCCCATGTATTCGATGGTGTCGAGAGTCACGTCGTCGCTCTTCTTGGCGATGTAAGCCGAGGGGCCATAGGAGAGGATCTGGTTGCCTTCCGGGCTATAGAGATAGTCGAAGAGCTTGAGGCAGCGGGCGAGGACCTTCGGGTCGTTCTCCGTTTCCTTGGTGATGAACCAGGAGTTCGGCTTGACCGAGCGCCAGGACTCCGTGTAGTGGATGTAGGAACCGCCATTTTCGGTGACTGCCGGGAGGACAGAAGCGAAGGTGCCGGTGAAGTCTTTCATGGAATCCTGGAGGATCGTGGAGGTCTGGTTGTAGTCATAGGTCGCAAAGCCGCGCTGTTCCTTGACCATCTGGTTGCGGAATTCGCCGTCCTTGCCGGTACCTTTGGACTTGTCATCGAAGTCTTGGAGGATGAGACCTTCCTGATACATCTCGTGCATGTGCTTGAGAGCCGGGACAACTTCGGCGGCGCCACGGATGTCTTTGAGTTTGCCGTCTTCGCCGACGTAGTAGAAGCCGTTGCGGGATTCCGTGCCACGGACGCCGAAGAAGGCCATGAAGCGCCAGAAGTCGGCGACGCGGTCGTTGCGGGCTTGACGCGGGAAGAACGGAACGATCATCTGGCTTCCGTTGGCTTCATAGAGATCGCCAAGGAGGAAGCGGGAGTTGAGGGTGACGCAGCGGAAGAGCATGACGAGCTCGTCGATGTCATACGCGGCCTTGTGAGAGAGGAAGAGATCGGAGCGCTTTTCGCCATAGGCGCCGTCATAGGTCTCGTCGATCCAGGAACGGAGCGCCTCGACGGCGGTCTGGCCATTGAGGGTGCCGATGGCGTTGAATTTGGCGACGATGGAAGTGGAATACTTCTTGTTGATCTCGACGAGTTCAGAGGAAGCGGAATTCTCTTTCGCGACTTTGATCTTGGTGTCGAGGGTCGCGGGCATGTTGCCGGTGTAATGGAGTCCCTTGAGGGCGAGATCGGTGTCGAGGCCGGCCGGGGCGGTCGCGCCGTCGAGGAGTTTCTCGACCCAGTCGTGACGCATCATGAGCATGCGCTCGACGTCTTCGAAGCCGTCGAAGTACGGGGTGTAGAAGATTTGGCCTTCGCTGTTGGCGATGGTCTTCTTGACGACGGGGTTGGCTTCGAGGAAGGCCTTGAAGTTCGGCATCTCGTCGAGGTGTTGGGCGATGTCGACGAACTGGCCGTTCGCGCCGGTGCCGTCCTTGATGATGTCGCTCGCGTTGCCCTGGGCGATGTTGATGAGCTTGCCGTCCGCTTTCCAGTTCGCGGTCTTGTGGGTGGTGTAGTTGGCCGCGAGCTTGTCGTTCGGGGTGATGTCGTTGATTGTGAAGTTCAGTTTGCTCTGAAGCTCGGCCCACGCCGGTTTGAAGTCGCCGTTTTCATAGACGTTGCCTTCCGGATCGGTGTAGGGGACGCCGACATTCTTGGTGTTGTCGCTGTAGAACTTCATGTGGGTCGCGTGGCCACCTTCGTAGCAGACCGACATGGTGATCTCGACGTCTTCGAGGGTGCTCGAGGTCTCGACGGTGGTTTCCGACGTGTCGACGGAAGGTTCCTGGCTCGTTTCCGAGGTCTTTTCGGGTTCTTCCGAGGTCGCGGCCGGGCCCGGTTCGCCGCAGGCGGCGAGCATCATCGCGCTAGCGGCAAGCGCGAAGATGTAGCTGAGTTTTTTGGATTTCATGAACTTTTTGTTTCTCCTTTCATTTCATCCATATATCGACATAACTGTTCCAGCTTGACGAAGGAATGCCAGAACAGGGATATCCGTGTTTATTCCTTGACGCCACCGACGTTCACGCCGGCCGCGAAATACTTCTGGATAAAGGGGTAAATGATGATGATCGGGATGATCGCGGCGATGATCATCGCGAAGCTCGCGGCATCGGGGCTATAAATGCCATCGATGAGGGTGATGCCGAATTCCGCGGCTTCGTCGGCGGCTGCCGAGATCTGCCTTTGGATGACGACCTGCAATGGCCAGTCGAGGGAATCCGTGACGACTTGTTGGGCCCAGTAGTAGCCGTTCCAGCGGGAGATGCCATAGAAGAGGGCGACGGTCGCGACGGTCGCTTTGGACATCGGGACGTAGATTTTGGACATGATCTGGAAATCGTTGGCCCCGTCGACGGTCGCGGCTTCCTCGATTTCCTTCGGGACGGCCTCGAACGCGTTGCGGAGGAGGATGATGTTGAACGCGGCGACGCCCATCGCGATGACGATGACCCACTTCTGGTCCGCGATGCCCATCGAGAGAAAGAGGTCGCGGGTGCTCCAGTAATTGAGGGTCGTCGGGACGATGCCCGCAGAGAACCACATCGTGAAGATGAGGAGGAAATTGAAGAATTTGTGGCCCGCGAGGCGTCTCTTGGAGAGGGCATAGCCCCCGAGGATCGAGATGGCCATGCACCAGACGGTGCCGAAGAGGGTGACGAAGAGGGTGTTGGAATAGCCGTTCCAGAAAGCCTTCATCTGAATGACGGAAAGGAAGGCGTTCCATTGGATATCGACCGGGAAGAGGACGACCTTGCCCGCGTTATAGGCATCGCCGCCCGAGATGGCCGCGGAGAAAGCGTAGATGAGAGGATAGATGCAGACGAGCGCGAACGCGATGATGAAGATGTAGGCGACGACGCGGAAAACAATTTCCGAGGCAGCGGACTTGGTATAGCCCTTGTTCCCGCCTTTCTTGACGATCTTCTGCGTGGATTTTCCTGAGACTTCCATGGTGCTATCTCCTTAGAAGAGCGAGGTGTTGCTCATCTTTCTCGCGATGGAATTCGAGCCCAAAACCAAGAACATGGAGAGCAACGAATTGAAGAGATCCGCCGCCGAGCCGATGCCTTTGTGGACGGAAGGCGAGGACATGACGACGTTGATGACATAGGTGGAAACGGTCTGGGAGGTGGACCAGGTACTCCCCGCTTTGCCGAGCTGCTGGAGCAAATAGACTTTCTCGTAACCGACGCTCAGCAAGTTGCCGATGCGAAGGATGAGCATGATGACGAGGGTGCCCGCCATGCCGGGGATCGTGACGTAAAGGAGCTGCTGCATCTTGGAAGCGCCGTCGATGCGCGCGGCTTCGTAGGAAGTGGGCGAGATGCCGAGGATCGCGGCGAAATAGACGATGGAACCATAACCCGCGCCTTCCCAGATGTCCGAGATGATGTAGATGGAACGGAAGGCCCCAGGGTTGGAGGTGAGGTCGTAGACGCCGATATTCTCGAAAAGCCCGCCGATGATGCCGGCCACGACGCCGGTCTGGGGATTCGAGGATTTGAGGAGCATGCCGATCAGGTTCGTCATGACGACGACCGAGATGAATTTGGGGAGATAGGAGAAAACCTGGGCGACGGAGCGAACCGCTTTCAGGCGGATTTCGTTGAAGAACAAGGCGAGGATGATCGGGAAGGGGAAACCGAAAACCAAGCCATAGAAGCTGAGAACGAACGTGTTGCGGAACGCGGCCCAGAAATCGGGCTGCGCGAAGAGGTAGCGGAAATTGTCGAGGCCGTTCCAAAGGGCGGTGAAGGAACCGCCGCCGAAACTCGAGTCGGTCGTCGGCATGTATTTGAACGACGAGATCATGGAAGCGATGGGGAAATACTTCCAGCAGAGCAGGAAGAACATCATCGGGAGGAGAAGGACGTAAAGCCGCCAATCGCGGAGAACGTCATGGGCGACCGCTTTGAAATGGTTTTTCTCGATCGCCTCGACTTCGGCTGCCGAAGCTTTGGGCATTGCTTTCGCGCTCATTCCTTTTTGCCTCCTTGGGTCTTTTTGGATTCTTGGTATTGACGCAGGGCATCGTTTTCTTGATCGAACCGGGATTTCTCGCCCTCGATTTCGCGGCGGTTCCTCTCGAGCTCACGGAGGTCTTCCGTGCTCAAGGTCCCGCCGTCAAGCAAGGCGGCTTCGTTGATTTCGGAGCCGTTTGCGAGTTCCTCGTAGTTGATCTTGGGGTTTGCCTTCTTCGCCTTTCTCGCTTCCGAGAGTTCCTTCTTCTCCTTGGCGGTCCGCTCGAGGTAGGCGTTCATGTCCACCACGAGGGTCTTTTGCGCGTAGGCGAGGAAGAACACGACGGCCCCAAGAACGATGTTCAGGAGGTCGAAGGCGATGAAGAGGGTGAGGTTCTTCAGGAAATCGTGATTGCCGAGGTTAGACAGGGCGCGGACGATTTCCATGCCGAGGCATCCCATCCCGTAATAGAGGGCCATCCACCCGAGATTCCCTTCCATCTTGGGTTTGTTCCCTTTCATGAAGAATAGGAGGACGACCGCAAGACCGAAGTACCCAAGCGTGTAGCTGAGCCACATCGAGACGGATTGCTCGCCGAGGAGAAACACCCGGACGAGGACCCCCACCGCGCCGGCGATCGGGGCGACGCCGATTCCCGCGATGCCCCAGCGGAAGATGGCAATCAAGCCGAGAGCCGCGCTGAGGGACAGGAAGAAATCGGAAGTCGATTTTTTGTTGAGCAGGAACACGCAAACACCTTCGAACACGGAGGCCACCAAAGTCAGGATCGCAAGATCGAGGGCTTCGTAAGAACGTTTCGACATGTTCATTGGTGTTTCGATGTAACCGCTTACATATCCATAATATATCACGGGTTTTCAGTTTCGAACCGTTCTTGTATACAAGATTTCAAGGAATGCCGATTCCGCCTAGGTTTTTTCGCAACAACTTTTTCTTGACACGTTTTTGCTCGGGGCGTTTTGGGAGTCAGTTTTTCGACAAAGCGTTGATAATGAGCCGTTTCGACGCCGATATCGCGGGGGCTTTGACGCCCTCAAAAACCAGAATCGCGTCGGGGGCATGGGCCTTGACCGATGCCATCATGGCCTCGTAATGGAATTCCCCTTCTCCCGGGTTTGCCTGAATGAGTTTTCCGTCGCGGACCAAACCGTCCTTGATGTGGATGATGCGGACCTTGCCTCGCAGCCGACGCAAGGCGTCCTCGAAGATCTCGTCCCGCTTCTCAAAATTCTCGGGGCATAGGAGGTTGAATAGGTCGACGGTCGCGTAGACGTGATCGCTATGGAGTTCCTCAAGGAGCCGGACATGCCGGTCGACGTCGCAGATGACATGGCCATAGGCGGATTCGATCGCGATGTCCGCGCCGAGGGACTCGGCATGGGCGGCGAGGTCGGCAAAGACCGCTTTGGTTTGCTGATAACCTTCTTCCGTGCGGTTCCTCGGATGGTAAATCCAGGGGGAATCGTTGAAGGAACCCGTCTCGCTTCCCACGGGAGGATTCCCGGGAAATGCCGAGGCGATTTCTAGGTTCTTTTTGAAAAGGGCGATTCCGGAGGATACGACGGAGGGGTCGGAGTGGACGGGGTTGAAATAGGCCCCTAACATGGCGACGGAAATGGATCGGTCCGAAAGCGCCTTCGCGACGCGCTTTGCGTAATCCGGGGTGAATTCCGGGTCCTTCAGCGCTTTTTTGAAGACGAGCTGGATGAAGGAAAACCCGGCTTCTTGGATTGTTTTGGCCAGTTCTTCCGGCGTCCCGGAAGCGAATAGGTCATGGGCCCTGACACCGATTCTTTCGTTCATCTTTTTTCCGTTCCTCGCTATGATAAGGGCATTATGGTTCATCTTTCCGATTTTGAGAATGCGCGAGTTTTGCGGGCCGCGTCCTTCCGCGACCTTCTTGTGCTCGCGGAACAAACGCGCGAAGAAAAAGGGGAAATCCCCTTGATCCTCGATTGCGAGGGCGGGGAGGAAGAAGGGGAATTCCTTTTCCCGTTCTCCCATTGCCTCGTCCGTTTCCACGGGGCGGCGCTCATCTCCAAGCACTACGCCAACGAGCGGGATGAGCAAGGGAACGAGAGGACGACTTGGAAAACCGCCGCGTTGAAAATCACGGGCAGCCACAACATCTTCTTGAATCTTCGCGTCAAAAACGTCTCCGGGGACCCCGCGACGAAAGGCCAGCAAGTCGCCTTGGGGATCTACGCGGATGACAATGTCTTCCTCCGCTGCGCCTTTTCCTCGACGCAAGATACCCTTTTCGTAGGCCCGCTCCCGGATGACCTTTGCACCCGTTATCGGGGATTCTTGCCCGAGAACGAACGCTACTTCGAGGGAACGGCCCGCTCCTTCTTCTCCTCTTGCCTCATCGAAGGGAGCGTCGATTTCATCTTCGGGGCAGGCCAAGCCTTGTTCCTGGATTGCGCCATCAAGACCGTAAACGACGGGAGGGCGGAGACCTATGTCGCCGCGCCCTCGCACTCTTTGAAGGATCCCTTCGGCTTCGTTTTCGATCGCTGCCGTTTCGAAAAGAAAGGGGACGTACCATCGAATTCCGCCTATTTGGCCCGTCCGTGGCGCGAATACGGCAAAGCGGTTTTCCTCGATTGCCGTTACGAAGACCACGTCAAAAAGGAAGGCTTTTCCGACTGGAATGGGGAGGGTCGCGACGCGACCGCCCGGTTCTTGGAATCCCCCCTCCCCCAGGGGCGCGTCCCTTGGGGGAAGGAAATGAAAAACCCGGACTTCCTTGAGGAAATCCGGGATCTGTCCAAAGAACTTGAAACCGAAACTCAGCGCGTGAAATAGGCTTTCGCGTTGCGGAAACTCACGTCCTCAACGATCTTGCCGAGGGTTTCTTCGTCGTTAGGATAACGACCTTCCTCGACCAAGGAGGCGAGGAAATCGCAGAGTTCCCTCCGGAAATAATCGTGGCGCGGATAGCTGAGGAAGCTGCGGGAATCCGTGAGCATCCCGATGAAGCAGGAAATGAGGCCATCGCTCGAGAGCTTTTTCATTTGGGAGAGCATGCCGTCGTAATGGTCGTTGAACCACCACGCCGTCCCGACTTGGATCTTCCCTTTCTGCCCGCCTTGGAAGCAATTCATCAAAGTGACGAGGGAAATGTAATCCTTTTCATTCAAGGTGTATAGGACCGTCTTCGGGAGGGAAGCGGCTTCATCGAGCTCGTTGAGCAAGGCCGAGAGCTTTTCCGCGACGGGCAAATCCTCGACCGCGTCATAGCCCGTGTCGGGGCCCAAAACCGCGTAATTCCGTTTGGAATTGTCGCGCAAGGCGCCGATGTGGTACTGCTGGACCATGTTGTAGCGATGGTATTCCTTCCCGAGGAAAACGAGGAGGTACCCCTTATAGATATCCTCTTCTTCCGTGGTGATGGCCTCGCCTTGGAGGCCTTTTAAATAGACCGCGTTCGCCTCTTCATAGGTCGCTTTCTTGAAATGCACGACGTCGAGGGCGTGGTCGCTCGCGGCGCAGCCATGTTCCACGAAGAAGGCAAGCCGTTCCTTGAGGGCTTCGAGCAAATCACCCAAGGTCGGTAGCGCGCGTCCGACGACGCCTTCGAGGGTTTTCACCCAGGGGCGGAAGGTCGCGCGTTCCACGTTGATGGCTTTGTCCGGGCGCCAGCAAGGATAGACCTTGGTTTTGAGGGTGGGGTCCTTGGCCATGAGCTCGTGATAATGCAAATCGTCGACCGGGTCGTCCGTCGTGAAGACGGTCTCGACGCGGTTGAGTTCCATCATCTTTCGCGCGGTCATGGTTTTCAGGACTTCGTTGGCTTCGTCGAAGATCTCTTTCGCCGTCGCGGGGGAAAGGGGTTTCGTGATGCCGAAATACGTCTTGAGCTCGAGATGGGTCCATTCATAGATCGGGTTCCCGATGAAATAAGGCATGCATTCAGCGTATTTCTCGAATTTTTCGTACGCGGAGCGGTTGCCGGTGATATAGGATTCGTCGACGCCCATCTCGCGCATGAGGCGCCACTTGTAATGATCCCCATACCCGTTCTCCCCGAGCCAGGCTTCCGTGATGGACGAGAAGCGATGGTCTTCGTAGATTTGCTGCGGGACGAGGTGGCAATGGAAATCGAAAATCGGCATTTTGGCGGCATGGTCGCGGTAGAGTTTCTTCGCGAGCTCGCCGTGCAAGAGGAAGTCATCTCCCAAAAACTGTTTCATGGTGTTCTCCTTTTTTATAACGTCACGCCTTCCTTGAAGAGGGCGATCTGATCCATTCCGAGGATCTCGGCCTTCGTTTCCTTCCCGCTTGCGATGTCGCAAAGCAAGTCGAGGAACCGGTCGCGGACGGGAAGGAAGCCTTCCTCGAGAACCGCTTCCGCGTCGAAGTCGATCCAAGACGGCTTCTTCGCGGCGAGTCGATGGTTCGTCGCGACCTTGATGGTCGGGATCAAGGAACCAAACGGGGTGCCTCTGCCGGTCGTGAAGCAGAGGATGTTGCACCCGGCGGCAAGGCAATTCGTCGAGGCGACGATGTCATTCCCGGGCCCGTTGAGAAGGGAGAGTCCCGGGGATTTGAGGGAATCCCCGTAATCGAGGACGTCCTCCACCTCGAGATGGCCGGCTTTGAGGACGCAGCCGCTCGATTTCTCCTCGAGGGTCGTGATGCCGCCGTCCTTATTGCCGGGGGAAGGATTCTCGTAGCAAGGTTGCCCGTTTTTCGCGTAATAGGCCTTGAAATTCTCGATGAGGCCGACGATGCGATGGAAGGTTTCCTCGTCCTTCGCACGGTTCATGAGGGATTGCTCCGCGCCGAACATCTCGGGGACTTCCGTGAGGGCGACTTGGCCCCCGGCCCCGCCGATAACCTCGCTCACGTAGCCAAGCATCGGGTTCGCGGTGAGCCCGGAAAAGCCATCCGATCCCCCGCATTTTAGCCCGAGGGCGATCTTGGACAAGGGACAGGGGACCCTTTTTTCCTCTTTCGTGAAAGCATAGAGTTCCTCGAGTTTCTCGATGCCCGCCTCGATCTCGTCCTCGACCTCTTGGCACACGAGGACGCGAAGGCGCTGGGCCGGCAAATCCGCGATCAGGGGATGGAACGTCTCCATCCGGTTGTTCTCGCATCCAAGGCCCAAGGCGAGCACGCCCCCAAAATTCGGGTTGTGGGCGATGCCGGAAAGAAGGTATGCGGTATGGGCATGATCTTCCCCGAGCTGGCTGCATCCGTAGGGATGGGAAGCGATTTTGACGCGCCTCGCCATTTCGGGGTGGCGGGCGAGGAAACCTTCGCGAATCGCGTGGGCTTGCCCGTTGACGCAGCCGACGGTCGGGAGGATGAGCAAGTCGTTGCGCGTCCCGACCTTCCCGGATTCGCGGGGGAATCCCAAGAATTCGCGATCAGAAGGCTCTTTCGGGGAGACGGTTCCCTTTTCGTAACGATAAACCGGAGCGTCGCTCAAGGACGTCTTCAATTCGTCGCTATGGATCCATTCCCCCGGTTCCACGTCGCGGGTGAGGATGCCGATGACGTTGCCGTATTTATGGAGAGGGGCTCCTTTTTTGAGGGCGCGAAGGGCGATCTTGTGGGCTTGGGGGATATTCTCTTTCAATAGAATCCCGTTGACCGTCTCGCCTTTCTTCAAATCGCGCAAGGCGACGAGGACGTCGTCACTATCATGAATCAAAATCGCGTCATTCATGGAGAAATGCCTCCAAAGCGGCCCTGGGGCCCAAGGTGCGGATATCGCGGAAATATTTCGCGAAGAGGGTCCGAATCACGGTGTTTTCCGCGAGGTTTTTGCCGAAGAAAGCGGTCGAGCCGAGGAATTGGGTGATGAAAGCATCTTCATCGCCGGTCTTCTCGAGTTCTTCATAGAGGCGCGCCATCGCCGCGAGGTTCTCGGGGGAATCCTTGAGGGGAATCTCTTCTTCTTTCCCGTCTTTGACCCGCTTACCGGAATAGAACACGGCGAGGGAAGCGAGGGCGTAAACGAGGTGGCGCGGGGAAATGCCGAGGGCGATGTCGTCCTCGATGATCGGCAAGTCACGTTCCTTGAATTTCGGGATCGAGTTCAAGGCGATCGAAAGGAGGGCGTGATGGACGTAAGGATTGAGAAAACGGTCGAGGACGTCCGAGGCGAAACGGTCCGCGCCCGCGGTGTGGACGGTCGGCAGGGTTTCCGTTTCGATCTCACCTTTGAGGAAAGCGGCGACTTCGGGATCGAGCAAGGATTCGCGGACCTCGTCGTGGCCGAGCAGGTACGCGACGGGAACCAAGGAAGTGTGGGAGCCGTTGAGGATGCGGACCTTCCTTTGCTTGTAAGGGTGGACGTCCGGGACGTAAATCGCGTGGAGGCCGACCTTATGGACCGGGAAACGCTCTTCGACATAGGATTCTTCCTTGAGAACGAAGAGGTGAAAGTATTCCCCTTTTACCATGTTGTTGTCGACGTAGCCGAATTCTTCGCACAGGGAAGGGAATTCGTCGCGCGGGAAACCCGGGACGATGCGGTCGACGAGCGTCGAGGTGTAATGGCAATCCTCACGGAGGAAGGAAAGGAACCCTTCGTCCATGCCCCGTGCCTCGGCAAGATGCAAAAGCACTTCCTTGAGGCGGTCGCCATTATCGTCGATGAGCTCGCAAGGGAGGATGGCGAGGCCATGTCCGCGGCCGAGCGTGTCATAACGCCTCTTGAGCAAGGCGAGCAACTTCCCGGGGAAGGAAACGGGAGTTTCCGTTTCGAGGTCGATGGAGACGTCCTTTTCCTCGAAGCAGATGCCGGCTTCCGTCGTGTTGGAGACGATGACCTCCAAGTCCTTCGATTCGCCATAATGGAGGAAAGAGGCGTAATCATCGTAGGGGTTCACGAAATCGTCCAAGACATCGATGAGGCGGGTATCGCGGACGGCTTTCCCTTCCTCGTTGATGCCCTGCAGGATAAGGGTGTAAAGGCCGTCTTGCTCCTTGAGTTCCTTGACTCTGCCAAAAGGCAAAGGCTGGACGACGACCACATGCCCCTCGTATTGGCCGGAATCGTTCATCTTCTGGATGAGCCAGTCGACGAAGGCGCGCAGAAAATTCCCCTCGCCAAATTGCATGATCTTGATGGGGGCGGTCGTCTTCTTGGCGACCTTGGCGCTCAACATGGGCAACGTTTTCATAGAATAGAATCCTTTCTTTATCCACGAAGATATTCGCTGTAAGCCATCATGAACGGGCCGACCCCTTTGGAGTCGTCCGCCACGACGGGTTCGGATAGATAATAAGCGATCGATCCGTTCCGCCTCTCATTATCAAGGCCGGAGACGAGGCAAATGTTCTCCAAATGCCCGTCTTTGAGGTGAGCGCGGACGACGCCTTCGAAGATCGCCGCCCCATGGGCGGTCTCTTCGTATGGGAGGAGGCCGATCCTAGCGCCTTTAAGATAACCATACGCGAGCATGATGCTGCCGCTCGTCTCTTCGTAATTGCCTTCGACTTCCAGGGCGGGGAGGTCTTTGTAAAGGCGGGTTGTGGGGTTCTCAAACGGGGCGAGGGAGGAGAGGACGTGGCGAAGCTGCTTCTTGAAGAAGGGGACCCGATGGGAATACCCGTTCTCTTGCAGGATGGAAGCGACATCACAATCGGCCATCGCGAGCCAACCGACGGAACGGAGCCAGACATGGGGGCTTCTTCCCGTCTCGGGGTTGGCCCATTGCATCGTTTTCGTCTCGTCATAGCAATGATAATAAAGGCCGTCTTTCCCCACGTTGCAAGTCTCCACGTTCTTGAACTGCGTGACGAGGTCGGAAATGGCCTTGCGGTTCTTCGCTTTGCTCGCGACCATCGCGTAGAAAGGGGACGCCATGAAGAGGCCATCGAGCCATAGCTGGGATGGGTAGCGGTTCTTGTGGATGAAGGACCCGTTCTTGAGCCGCGGCTGGACCGGGAACTGGGCGGCCATGGCTTCGATGGCTTTCTCGAATTTCGCCACATGCTCCATTTCGTTGACTTGGAAAAGGGTAGCCCCGGGCTGGAGGTCGTCGAGATTCGCGTTTTGGATGGAGAAGTTTTCCATTTCCCCGTTCTCGCCGATGTGCTCCTCGAAATAACGGTTCACGAAATCGAGGTATTTCCTTTCCTTGGTCGCCTTGAAAAGGGAATAGGCGCCGTTGAGGACCACGCCATCCTCATAGCACCAACGCCCGTTTTTGTAAGGCTTGTACTGGCTCAAGAACGCGTCGAGATACGCGTCGATGGCCTTCTTTTCGTTTTCGGTCAGTCCCATGGATGCCTCCTTTATTTTCTTTTTTCGCAAAACCTTGAGGATGAAGAGCGCCCCGACGATGAGGGACGTGATCCCGATGAGGATGTTGCTCACACCCATCGAGATGCCCGCGACCTTGAAGCCATTGCCTTCGAGAGCGGGCAGGTGCGAGCAGATGAGGAAGATCGGGATGCGGTAGACGAAGACGCGAGAGATGTTGATCGCCGAGGCGATGCGGGTTTCCCCGAAACCATAGAGGAGCCCGAGGACGGCGCTGTTGATCGCCAAGGTGATGATGCCCATCTTCTCGTAGAAGAACACCTCACTGATCTGCGCGGCATAGGCATCGACGTCTTCCGCCTTTCGGGCGAAGAAATGGGTGATGGGGTCATTGAAGATCGAGACGATGACCACCCCGACG
>JAQYPI010000121.1 GCA_028726925.1 Caryophanales bacterium
ACCTTGTTTTTCTTTGGCTTCTAGGATTCTCTTCCCCCTTCGGAACGAATCAAAATAGAAATCCTTCAACGCGAGAAGCATCGTTTTGATTTTTCGACGATCTTCTTGAGAATAGGAACGCAACACCTTGGGAATCTGGATGAGATCAGCAAATCCGAAAACGATCAATTCGTAAACGTTCTCCCTTTGTTCAAAGACCTGGAAAAGGAAACGAATCAAGAGTTTCTTGTCCTCGTCGGACATGGAAGCCAGCCATTCCATCATGACCTTGGCGTTTCGCTTGCTCGATTTGCTGGTGTCGGTAACCGTCCGAAAAGCGGGCCTATCTTTTTCGAGTTGCCAATAAAAGGGGTCATGGCCGCCGAACATGAGACCCGTCGAATACACGATTTTCGTCGCGGGCATGACGTTGAATAGCATGCCGATGATGTCGTTCTTCGTGATGTATTTCGAAAGTTTGGGCAAAACCGCCTCGAACCGAGGCAGGCAGGCAACGGACTTTTGGAAACCGGGGCCATCGAAAGAATAGGCGCGGATCAGGCGTTCTTGCAGATCTTCTGGCATGTGAAGGGCGGCGTACATCGACAAATTCCCGCCTTTGCTATGTCCTCCGATATAGAAACGTTCCGGCAAAAAGGAGGACATCCTCTTGACGTATTCCAGCGCTTCCACCTGAGCGAGAATCGCCTCCTCGAACGCGAAATAGAAATCCTCTTTCCACCCAAGAAGCGACGTGTCGGTCCCTCGAAAGGCGACGAACGCCTCTCCCGTGGGAAGGAAAATGGTCATCGCGAAGAACTGGTTGGTTGTCTTTTCCTCGAAGATATTCTCACAAAAACCGATCTTGAGGTCCTTGAAACGGCGGGACTTCATCATGAGTTTGACCATCGTCCGATTCTGGATGGCGTCGACAGACCCCCGATAGAAGGCAAGAGAATCATCCACGACGAGTTTTTTGAGACGGAGAGGTTTGGCTTTCGATTCGTCGATGCTCGGGGCGACGAGCTGAAAATTCACGTAAGCAAGCTCGCTTAGGATCAATGCGTCGATCTCGTTGAACGGCTTTTCGCGCAGGGTGTAACGCCCAAACCGACGTAGATAGGTATTGATGTTCACGCTCGTCCTCCTCCCTTTCCATTATACAAAAGAGCGCGTGCTCTTAGGCCTCCTTTGAAAAAAGGGAAGAGGAGAGTGGCGTTCTTCTTTATAATAATTGGCATATGAGTCCATTAGCCTCCCACGCCTCGCAACGTGAAAAAGAGTTGCGTCTTTTAGCCAAATACGAAAAACAACGACAGAAGAAAAAGCCGAGAGGCTACTTCTGGTACATGTTGCTCGTCCTCGCCCTCATCTATATCGTGGACGAAGTCGCGACCAACCTCCCCAACTCCCTGGAAACGGAAATAAACGTTGCTCTCTTTGGTTTGCCCTTTATCGCCGCGAATGGCTTTGGGCTAGAGCAATTGAACGCGGTCGCCTTCCAAGGGGCAATGGAGCCCGCGCCCATCTATGAAGCCCTTTCCCAAGGCCTCTCTTGGATTGGGATGGTAAAGCTTATCGCGAACGTGACCCTCATCGCCTCTATGTTCTATCGTCCTTTGGCAGACAAATACGGCAGGCGTATCTTCTTGTTCGTCAACACGATCGGGATGGCCGCCGCTTTGATCGTTCTTTATTTTGCGAGCAACATCTGGATATACGCTCTTGGATTCCTGGCCCTTCGTTTCTTCGTCACGCCAGACCAGCAAGTCATCTATCTCGTGGAGATTTCCCCCGAGAAACGCCGTGGCACCCTCCTTTCCATCACGAAGGGGCTCGCGGAATTCGGATTGGTCCTGATGTGGCTCCTCCGTCGCATCTTCCTTCAGGAAAACGTCCCTTCCTCCTATCGCTCCCTGTTCCTTGTCATCAGCATCGCCGCCGCGGCCATCGCCTTCATCACCCTCTTCTGTTCCCGAGAAAGCGATGTCTTCTTGGACGAGAAAATCGCCTATCTCAAGAAGACTCCCGAAGAACGCGCGAAAGAGAAAGAGGTCGCGAGCAAAGCCCAAGGCGGGTTCTTCGCAGCCATAAAATATACGATGAAGAACAAGCAGCTTCGTTGGATTATGATCGTCACCGCCATCGTCGAAATCGCCTATTCCTGCTGCAACAACTACAGCAACGTACTGAGCAACGGAGTTCTCGGCGTCGGGTTCCTCAACCAGGCCCAAGCGACGGAAGTCGGCTTCTTCTTCCCCTTCAGCTGCGCCATCGTCACGATGATCTATGGCTATTTTGCGGACCGTTTCGGCCGAAAACCGACATCCATCGGCCTCCTTGTTCTTGCGACCCTCGGCTTTGTCGGGGAGTTTGTCGCCCTTTATTTCGGGTGGCCTCTCGCGGTCGTCGGCATCTTCCTTGGCATCGTCCTTGGCGCGGACTGGGCGAATGGCGATCTCTACGCCATGATGGCCACCGAATCGAGCGCGACCAACCTGCGCGCCTCCGTCATGTCCGTCTGGAGCCTTTTCTTCGGGGTCGGCATGGTTCTCAGCATGGGCGTTTGTGCCCTTTTGCCCGCGCTTGTCGGGAAAGCAAACCTTTCCATTGGTTATTTCCTGGTCGCGGTCCCTGCTTGGGTCGTTGCCCTCATCTTCCTCCAGCTCAAGGTAAAAGAAACCAAAGGAGCTGATTTGAAAACGGTGGGGAAGGAAGATTAAACCAGTTTGATTTTACGGCCGCTCACGAGTTCGTAATGGCATTGGATGATGCCGGCGTTGATGTCCCCGCAAACCCCAGAAACCGATAACACGAGTTCCCCTTCTTGCCTCTTGAAGAAGAACTTTTGCTGATTCATCGCGGTCGGAGCAAGGAGCGTGGCTTGCACCCCTTTTTGTTCCTCGGGACTCAAGTCCTCGAAAAACGGACACACGTCCTCGATCTTTTTGGATTTGTGGGGCAATCCTTGAATCGCTCCATAGCCGACGGAGATGATGATGGATTCCTTTTCGCCCTTTTGGATGTCGGCTTTGGATTTGCCGTGGCTCAAAGCAACCCAGCACGTGTTGAGACCGAGGCTTTGGACGAACAGAACGAGCTTCTCGCCATAATAACCCGCCAAACGATCAAGGTCCTTGCCTTTCTTCCCAACGAGCGAGAAATAGGATGAGACGTTCGTGAATTTCCCATAATGGGCCATGAACGAGTCAAAGCATTTCGGTTCATCATAAATGGCTTGCATGCGCAGTCCGCTTTCCTCGTTCAACTTCTTGATTTCCTCCTCGATGAGGGCGCGTTTGTCCGCCTCAATCGGTTTTGGGAGGTACTGCCGGACGCTATGCCGGGCAACGATCAGATCATAGTTTTCCATGACGACATTTTCGAACGAGCGAGCAGGAAAGGCAAAGGAAAAACGACGTTTCTGAAGTCCGTGAGGGCAAGTGGGATCAAAGATGGACGACGGAATGGGAATTGATGAAGAATTCTTTTTGTCGCGGCAAGACCTTCTTCTCTTTTTTTGGAAAACGCCCATCGAATTCCTCAACTTCCGCTTGGTTTAGATTGAAGACCGGGCTTTTCTCGAAACGGTAACGCCTACCATCCAAGGTGTTCGGGACGAGTTCTTTAACGAGCATGCCGGAGAAAAAATATCCGTCGCCGAAACAAATGTTCTTTCGAATGCAACTTTGGAATCCGCGGGCTACGTAATTCGAGGGGTGGCCAAGGACGACGACGGTAGCTCCCATCTCCTTCGCTTTTTCGAACGAATGGGAAATCAAAGCTTTGCCGATTCCTCGTCTTTGATAATCCGGGTGGACCGAGAGGGGGCCGAAGGAAATGCAATCCTTGACCGTACCATCCTCCGCGATAAGCTTTGCGCGGACATAAAGGATGTTCCCAACGATTTTCCCGTCGATTTCCGCGATAAAATCCAGTTCTGGAATGAAGTCCGGGTCGTCTCAAAGCAAATGCGCAAGGTAATGCTCGGAGGCCCTAGGCACGTTCACGTTCCAAAAGGCTTCGCGAATCATGTTCTCGACAACGGGGTAATCCTCTTTCGTCTCGAGACGAATCTTGATTTCTGACATGGCAAAGTCCTGTTTCATGCATATGGCTCCTTGTTGAGGGCCATTATATACGGGGTCATGCGGAAAACAAAAAAGCATCCCGTTTTTGGGATGCCTTGGATGAACCGAGCGCCTTTCAATCCATGGAGTGGATGTTTGCGTTTGGTCGGTGGTTTTGTGTCAGTCCAAATCTTTCATTCAGTTTTGCTTAAATATGCATATCGCAAAACTAGGATCATCCGTTTTGAAATGTTCTCTAATTGCCTCCTCGCTAGAAGGACCGTATTCATTCCATTTGCAGTCCATTTCAATGTTGAACTGGGTTTTATCTTTTATACGAGCAATAAGATCTCTTTCGGCTCTACGATATTCGTCTCCACTTTTTTTGTCTGGATTTGCGAAGCAAAAATCGCTTGATACTTTTTCTGCATCATACACAGCCCCGACAAATGGCAAAGCAACACAAACGTAATTAGTGCCTTTGAGCTTTTCATTTATTTTATTTTGTAAGTCAATAAGTACTTGCGGTTTTTCTATATGCCCTTTGACGTGCGCCTTTGCATAGCCTTTTGAAAAGAGTCTTTTTTTCTTTACTTCGATATTAGATATATCCCAATCGCACTTAAAAAAGTTTGTTAGGTTCTCAGGAGTAGAATTGCCGGCAAAATATTCAAATTCTTTATTTAGCGGTTTCCCTTCATCCTTTTCATTTTGATAAGCTTTTGCAATCGCCTCTAAAAACCCTTCTAAGGTAAGATGATAAACAAATGTGGAATCTTCTTGTTTATCAAGCCCTTTTTCTTCTTCAACCGTTAATGCTAGTCCGCAATCCTCAAATGGTGAATGATTCCATTGAAGAATAAATTCTTTCCCAGTTTCTTTAAATTTTTTAACTAATTCTTCGAAAGTGTAATATTCAAAATCACTAGTAAAAATAGAGAAGCCTTTCTCTCCCTCAAGGATTGCATCGCACATTCTTTCGAAAAACTTCTCTTTGTTTTCAGCACACAGCAAAGCAATTGCTAGCGCATCTTCATCTGCAACAGAATCCAAGCGCCTTGCGCTATCGAAAGCCCTGCTAAAATAGAGCGTATTAAAATCAATGCTTTTCAAAAATGTTTTTGACATAGCAATAAAATCCTGCCTTAACTAAAAATGATTAAGATCTTTTGATTTCTCTAACTTGATAATTAGGATATTTAGCTAGAAATCTTTGCAGCGCTATTGCTTCGCTCATAGCTCTAACAAACGTGGTTCCGTGGTTGTGAGTAACCTTCCACAAATACGCACCAGCTTCATACGACGAAAAACCATCTGCCATAAATAACCTCCAAGCATATGTGTTTATTCCATTTATAACACATACCCCCCCCGTCAAGTTTTCGCATCTGCGATTTGAACTGGTAACCTAAAGTAGACACACATAGGGCCAATATAGGAAACACATCGTGTCAAACTATTAGGCGAGGAGGTGTACACAGCATAGAACAACCTCCAATTTTGAATAAGTGACTTTGGAGAACGACAATAGGTTTCAAACCCGGACGGAAAAACAAAAAGCATCCCGTTTTTAGGATGCTTTGGGATGAACCAAGCGGGGATTTCTCTTGGTCCGTGGTTTGTCGATTTTGGTGGAGCATAGCGGGATCGAACCGCCGACCTCGTCCTTGCGAAGGACGCGCTCTCCCAGCTGAGCTAATGCCCCACGGCTCGGTTAATATATACGAATTGAGGCGCCTTTTCAAGAATGAAAACGCGGCGGAATTCCTCCCAAGAGAAAGATTGGGCGTTTCTTTTTTCTTTCCCGGTGTTATAGTACGTTGGCTTAAGCGAGAATCCACCATGAAACAACTCCTCTTCTGCATCCTCGACAACAACCAAAAGGCGGAAACGCTTCTCCGGACCTTGTCCCAAGAAGGCTATAACGGCACCGTCATGAACACGATCGGAATGCATCACGTTCTTCCGGACGTCCATGGGCACGGGGCCGCCATCAGCCTCGCCTCGATGATAGACGATTATCCCCAAGGAAACCTGACTCTTTTCATCATCATCGACGAAAAGGATCTCGAGCAACTCAAGGAACGCATCCGGGCTTTGACAGGATCTTTCAAGGACATTCCCGGCGGCATGTTCGTCTTGCCTCTCTCCTCGGTCGAAGGAATCTTCTGATTCATTTAGAAAAGAGACCCCATGGGTCTTTTTTCTTGCTCGGCGGAAGGAAAATGAAAAAGCAGGATACGTTCTCGATCCTGCGAAATCCCATATGGCGTCCCCGAGGCGATTCGAACGCCTGACCCCTTCCTTAGGAGGGAAGTGCTCTATCCAGCTGAGCTACGGAGACAGCGCTTAGAAAAAATGGTCGGAACGGCGGGGTTCGAACCCGCGACCTCCTGGTCCCGAACCAGGCGCACTACCAAGCTGTGCTACGTCCCGACGTGTCAAGTCCTTCGACTTGCGCGGGAACGATTATAAGACGGATTCATGGAGATTTCAAACCCGACTTGAAATCCCTCACCGTTCCTTTGTTCAAGAAAAAGAAAACGCCCCCATTAAATCCTGAAAAGAGAGGGGGCGTGTATGCGTTTAGAAAAGCGTGAGCTGGTTGGATTCGCTAAGATCGGCCAAAACGCCAAGGCGATCGAGTTCCGCGAGATTCGTGGAAGAAAGCTTGGTCTCGCGCAAGACTTGCTCTTTGGAAAGGAAGGGTTTCCCTTGAAGCTTCTCGCGCGCTTCCACGACGCTCTTCGCTGCGCTTTCACCAAGGTTGTCGATGACGACGAAAGGAGGGATGAGGGCCTTGTTCTTCTCGTCGACGACGAACATCTTGCTGTCGCTGCGATAGAGGTCGAGATTCGAGAAATGGTAACCACGCTCGCACATCTCAAGCGCGATGAGCAAGGTCTTGAGGATGTTCGCTTCCTTGTTCGATAGCGGGTTGGATCGATCGTCGCGGCGGGCGCGCAAGGCATCGATCTTCGCGATGATGGCATCTTCCCCTTGGATCATCGTCTCGATGTCGTAGGCGTCGCTTCGGACGGAGAAGAAAACGGCGTAGAACTGCAAGGGATAATACAGTTTGAAATAGGCGACGCGCACCGCCATCATGACGTAGGCGGTCGCGTGGCCGCGCGGGAAGAGGTATTTGATTTTCTTGCAGGATTCGATGTACCAATCAGGTACCCCATGCGCTTGCATGACCGGGATGTAGACGTCGGCTTTCTTGAGGAAGGCGTTATGACCATGACGGACGTCTTCCATGATGCTGAAAGCCATCTGGGGTTCGATTCCCTGCAGAATGAGATAGGACATGATATCGTCGCGGCACCCGATGACGCCGTTGATGTCGGTGACGCCATTGAGAATCAAGTCTTCGGCGTTGCCTTGCCAAACGTCGGTGCCGTGGCTCAAGCCCGAGATGATGAGAAGGTCGTTGAAAGTCTTGGGCTTCGCCTCGCTAAGCATTCGCTGGGCAAGGTCCGTGCCGAATTCCGGAAGGGCGGAAGCCCCCGTGATCGAATTCAGGTAGTTCCGGTGCAGATGCAGTTCCTTGGGCGAGGTGAAAAGAGACAAAACACGGGGATCATTCATCGGAATATCCTCGATTTTGACGCCTGTCAGGTCGCGATAATAACGCATGGCCATCGGGTCGACATGGCCGAGGATATCGAATTTCAGCAACTCGTCATGCATGGAACGATAATCGAAATGGGTGGTGAGCCAGTTCGATTCAAGATCGTCCGCGGGATGCTGGACGGCGGTGAAGTCATAGATGGACCGGTCGGCGGGAACGACGACGATGCCGCCCGGATGTTGGCCGGTCGTCCGTTTGACGCCTTGGCACTTCGAGGCGAGATAAGCGATGTAGGTGGGGTTGATGGATTCGATCCCTTTCGCGCTATGCTGGGCCTTGAGCATATCCTCGAAATAACCGCGGACATAGCCGTACGCGGTTTTCTCGGCGACCGTTTCGATCGTGCCGGCACGGAAGACGTTCCGCTCGCCGAGCAAGATGCGGGTGTAGTTGTGCGCCTTCTTTTGGCTTTGGTCCTCGAAGTTCAAGTCGATGTCCGGAACCTTGTTCGCAGAGAAGCCGAGGAAGGTCTCAAACGGGATGTTTTGCCCGTTTTGTTTCAAGGGCGTCCCGCATTTCGGGCACGTGCGATCCGGCAAATCGAAACCGGATTTGTAGCCTTTTTTCAAGAAATTGACCCCGTCCTCGTCTTCAAAGGTGAGGTAATGGCAATGCGGGCAATGGTAATGCGGGGGCAAGGGATTGACTTCGGTAATGTTGGCCATCGTCGCGGCGATCGAGGAACCGACCGATCCACGCGAGCCAACGATGTAATGCTCCGGCTCATCGTTAGCCATCTTGATGAGTTTGTGGGCGATGAAATAAGTGACCGCGTAACCGTGGCCGATAATGCCGTCGAGTTCGCGATCGAGGCGATCTTTCACGAATTGAATCGCTTGCTGGACCTTGGGGTCATCATCATAAGAATAATCGAAGATGCTATGGAAATTGCCATAGCAAAGATCACGCAACTGCTTGTCGCTGTTCGGCAAATTCTTGTCCGGCGGGAAGCACCCCGGCAGGACGGGAGTGATATTCTCGTCGATTTGGTCGGCCACCCAATTCGAGTTGTCGACGACGAATTCCATGGCTTCTTCCGCGCTTGTCCATTCCCGGAAGCAATCAAGCATTTCGCGGGTGCTGCGGAAATGCTGATCGGGATTCTCGAACGGGGGATAGTCACGACGGGCGGGCGGGTTCATCGGATGGCTGCCCCCGCCGATGGCTTTCGCGTTGATGTAGACGTCGCGCAGGATCTTGTCCTCGGGATTGAGATAGTGGCAGTCCCCCGTCGCGACGATTCTCTTCCCGGCGATGCGAGCGGCTTCCACGATGTCGCGGAGGACAGAAATTAGATGCTCTTTGGAGGGAACGCGCCCCATGTTGATGAGATAGCTGTAATTCTCAAGAGGCTGGATCTCGATGTAGTCATAGAACCGCATCGCTTCCACGAGGACATCACGGTTCCTCGTCAAAGCGATTTCCATGATTTCCGAATTGAGGCAGGCGCTGCCGACGAGCATGTTCTTGCGGTAGGCCTCGATGAGGACGCGCGGGGTCTTGGGGACGCGAGAAAGATAGGTCGTGTTCCCTTGGGTGACGATCTTGTAAAGGTCCTTGAGGCCTTGCGGGTTCTTGACGAGGACGATCGCGTGGTATTCCTTCAAGTTACGGCAGAAGGAATTGAAAGAGGATTTGAGATCCTCGAGGTGGCGATAGAGCTTCGGCTTCTTGGCAAGGTCCGTTTCCTCGGGGTTTGGGTCTTCTTTCCAGCGAAGATACTCTTGATGGGCTTCCTCGAACGAATCGAAATGGAGGCGGATGTCGTCGCTTGGGTACTGCATGTGCCAGAAGCGCGAGAAATATCCCATCGCGGACGTGAAACGAGCGAAATTCCCCTCGTCCGCGGTTTCCCTTTCGACATCCTCGATGTCCGGAAGCTCGATTTGGAGGGTCGCGAGATCTTGATGCGTGATGCCGGGATAGACGTGGTTCAATCGCCGCACGATCTCCTGCCAGCCTTCGCTTAGGGCATTCGCGTCGTAATCCGCGCGGTGAGCGTCCGCCCCATCATAGATCGAAAGGCCCAAATTGCGCAGCAACGCCCCTTCGTTGTGGCGACCCGCTTTCGGGAAGAGGTAATGGGACAAAGGCAAGGTGTCGATCACCGGGTTCTTGAGAGGGGGTAGGCCTTCCCGTTCCAACGCGGCATTCACGAAACCGATATCGAAGGTCGCGTTGTGGGCGACGAGGACGTTGTCTCCGAGGAAATCCAGAATGACGGGGAGGGCTTGTTTCATCGTGGGCTTGTCGGCAAGCATCTCGTCCGTAATGTGGTTGATGCGGGTGGAAGCCGCGGGCATCGGCATCTCCGGGTTGATGAGCATGTCAAAACGCTTTTGGACCACCCCGTTCTCGACGATGACGCCGCCGAATTCGACGATGCGGTCGTAACGGGCACTAAGGCCGGTCGTTTCGGTGTCGAAGACGCAATAACGGCCTTTCGCTAGGGGAATGGGCGCGGGATTCAAGATAATCGTTTGGTGCAGGTCGAACATGTAAAGTTCGCAACCATAGATGATCTTCAACGGGTCTTTCTTGTCCTTTTCCCTCGCGGTTTGCGCGGCGGGGAAGGATTGCAAAACGCCATGGTCCGTGACGGCGATCGCCTTCATCCCCATGTGTTTCGCGAGTTTGTAGTAACTGGAGAAATCCGCGACGGCATCCATCGTGGACATCTTGGTGTGCAGGTGGAGTTCCACGCGCTTCTTTTCCAAGGATGGGTCGTCGTCGCGCGGCTCGGCGGCGGGCAGGCGATCCACGAAATGGCCACGGATGGTTTTCTGTTTCGAGTAATTGTCGATGTCGATGGCACCACGGACGCGGACGCGGGTCCCGACCGTGATGGATGCCAACACCTCTTCCGTCATCCCTTTCGCGTTCGAGAAGCAACGGACCGTGATGGCGTTGGTGCTATCCCCGATGCCGAAGACGCCCATCTTTCCGCCTTTGCGGGTGTTGCGGATGTCCGCCTCGAAAACCTCGCCACAAAAATCGACGTTGCATAGGCCCATCCGGAAAACGGCATCGATGTTCTCTGCCACTTGGTAGTCGCCTTTTTTCGAAAGGCGTTGCTTCCGCCTTTCCTCCATCATGACTGCGAGGTTCTTCTGCTCGAGGGAAAGCAGCTCGTCTTCCCCCATTTGCTGGATGGCTTTGAAATCTTCCAGGATCGCCTTCTTCCCTTCTTCTAACGATGCGTCTTCCATCGCCGCATCGGCTTCGGGAGCGGGGATTTCTTCCGCGGTGAAGCCTTGTTCCGTCAAAGTGGAGACGGGCTCTTCCGCCGGCTTGGGGGCGGGCGTAGGCTCCTCAATTTCTTCGAAAACGAAAGAGGAAGGATAGTTGATAAACGAGAGCATGGAAACGAAATCGGATACCGTTCTCTCTTCTTTTTGCCGGTTCCTCTTGGAATAAGCGACTTCCAAAACCCCGTTCTCGAGCCTCATCGAAGGAAGCACCCCTTGTCCGACATGCGCGAGGGAATAGCCTTCGTAAAGAGGCAAAACGTGCGCATTCCCGATTTCGGCAACGTAGCTGAAGCGCAGGGAATAGGGATAGCGGATCGTGCCGAGGGCGGCAAGGAATTCCTCGAGGGCCCCATAATCCCAAGGGGTTTCTTTTTGGACGAACATGTCGATCTGCTCCACGCGATGTGGATTGCGGCCGACCAAGGTGAAATCCATGTCAAAACGCTCGGGAGACTCGATCCCAATCGAGCGTAAGAAGGAATACATCTTTTTTTGCATACGACCCTTTCGCGAGCGTTAGAACAACCCGATGATGTCTTTGATGGTCACGGCCACCATCAGGATCCCAAGAAGGACAAACCCGATCACGGAAGCGATGCTTTGCGCTTTTTCGGGCATCTTCTTCCGGGTGATGGCCTCGACGACCGTGACGACGAGCTGCCATCCATCAAGGCCGGGGAACGGCAGCAAATTGAAGAAAGCGAGGTTGATGGAGATGAGGCCGGCGAAATAGAAGATATAGCCGGGCCCTCCCAGGGCTTCGATTTGAGGCAAGGCGCTCGTCATGCCGACGATGCCGGAAAGGTTCTGGAAACCGCCCGGGGTGAAGAGGCTCGCGAACCCTTGGACAATCGCCCCACAGGCGTTCGGGACGTCTTCCGCCCATTGTTTCCAGGCTCCTGCCCAGTCGTTCCTTTCCTCGATGACGCGGACGCCCGCCCCATTGGAAACCAAGGCGCCGTCTTTCACGGTTGCACGTACCGGGCACGAGATGGATTCGTTCAGGTATTGCTCGGAATAAGTGCCCTCGTCCTGGCCCTTGGCCGCGGGGAAAACCCGGAGGTGAAAATCAACATACGTCCCCTCTTCTTTGAAGGAGAAGGAGTCCGATCCGAGGTCGGGAAGAGCCGTGATCCCGAGGGCTTGGTATTTCTCCTCGATGACCGCGTCCGCTTTCGCCGGATAGAAGACGATGGTATCCGTGATATCGCGTTCCTTCGTAAGCGTTTGGGGATAGTAAATCGCGACATAGGAAATGCCGCCCCCGTAAGCAACGCCGGATGCGTTGTAAATCTTGGCATTGGTATCCACGATGCGATAGAAAGAGCCATCGGCCTCCGCTGCGGGCAAAGACAAGAAATAGTCCGTAACTTCTAGGGATTCGGATTTGTTCGCGTTCACGTAATCGAGAACATCCCCGGAATAAAGGAGGGGAACGCAGTCGACCTCGACTTGGGTCGTCTCATTGACTTGGACGGATCCCCCATACGCGATGTAATACTTCGAGAAAGCGATGTCGGAAATGAAGATGAGGACGAGGCCAAGCAAGAAATTCATCACGACGCCGGCAAGGAGAATCGTGCACTTTTTGGCTTTGTTGATATGGCTAAGCGCCCGTTCGGGGGCGGGGGCTTCCATTCCTTCGGGCACGGCTTCCGTGTCGTTGTACATGGAGACGTATCCGCCCAAGGGAATCGCGCGGATGGAAAAATACGTTTCCCCTCCCTTGCGGCGAACCTTGAGGAGCTTCGGGCCGAACCCGATCGAATACTCAAAGCAATAGACCTTGAACATCTTCGCGGCAGCGAGGTGTCCGGCTTCGTGAATGGAAATCAGCACGCCCAGGATGACGAGCATGATGAGGATATAGAGCAGGGTGGTTAGGAATGGCATGTTTTATCGTCCTCCTTTCATGGCGTCACGGACATAGCGGCGGGCCTCAGAATCGGCCCGGACAATCTCTTCGATGGAAGGATTCTGGATAGAGGGTAACCCTTCTATCGCTTCTTTTACAAGGGATTCGATTTGGAGGAAAGATATCTTTCCCTCCAAAAACGCATACACGGCCTCCTCGTTTGCCCCGTTGAGGACCGCTCGCGAAGTGCCTCCTTTTTGGAAGGCTTGGAGAGCGAGGCCGGGAGCGAGGTACCTCTTCTCGTCGAATGGAGCGAAATGGAAAGGGCCGATTTCTTCCAAGGAACGCGCTTCCACAAGGTCGAAAGGCACGTTCCCCTCATAAAGGGCGTAAGCGATCGGCCCGTGCATGTCCGGGGCCGATACATCCGCGACGTAAGTCCCGTCTTTTTTCCGCACCAAGGAATGGACGTGGCTTTCCCGGTGCATCAGGATATGGGTCTTTTCCAAAGGGAAATCGAAAAGCACCTTGGCTTCGATGACCTCGAAACCTTTGTTCATCATCGTCGCCGAATCGATCGTGATTTTCGCGCCCATGGACCAGGTTGGATGGGCCAAAGCTTCCGCGGGGGTTACGTCGGCGAGTTCTTCCCTCGTCTTGTCCCGGAAACTCCCCCCGGACGCGGTGATCCAAAGGGATTCGATCTCATCCTTGGGGACGCGGGAAAAGAGCTTGGCGATCGCGACGTGCTCGGAGTCGATGGGATAGAGTTTTCCCTTGCCTTGGGCAAGCAATCCCCGAATCAAATCACCCCCGACCACCAAGGACTCTTTGTTCGCAAGAGCCAAAACGCGATTCGCTTCCAACGCGGCGAGGGAAGGCCTTAATCCAGCGAACCCGACCAAGGCGTTCTCGACGATGTCGGCAGGGCAATCCCGGATCATGTCCAGGATCCCTTCATCACCAAAATACCACGATACGTGGGGGTATTTTTGCTTTAGTTTACGATAATCCGCCTCCTCCAAAACGCAGGCAAAAGAAACGGAAGGGAATTCGTTCAGGATGGCTTCAAGGGCCTCGGTTCTGCGCCCGACGGACGCGGCGACCAAGGAAAAGGACCGCGGGTCGCGACGGAAAAGATCGAGGCTCTGAGTCCCGATGGAACCGCTTGCCCCCAAAAGGCACACGGTTCTCATTGGAAAATATTCCACCCTATCTCGGAGAAGACGACGAAGACGGACGCGGCGACGCTAGAGAACAGGAGGCTATCCACCCGGTCCAGGACCCCGCCATGGGCGCCAAGGAGATGGCTATAGTCCTTGAAGCCGTAAAAACGCTTGATCATGGAGAAGGTGAAGTCGCCAAGGTTCCCGACGAGAGGCAAGGCTATGCTCATGAGGAGAAGCTGCCACCAAGCTTGCGAGTTCGCGAAGATGGAGAGATGGGGAAGAATGGGGAAGCCGCACCCTTCGAGCAACGCAGCGATGCCAAACGATGCCCCGGCGGACAAGACGATGCCTCCGATGAAGCCTTCCCACGTCTTGTTCGGGGAGATGCGCGGATTGATGTGGCGCTTCCCGAACAGCATCCCCACGAAATAGGCGAAGATATCGTTGAGGAACGTCGCCGCGACGATGTAGATGAGGAACGTGGTGGATCCCCAATAACGGAACAAGTTGCTCGAGGAATCGCAAACCCCGGTCCAATCAAGGGAGAAGGGGTAATAACGCAGGAACATGAGAGCTTGGAAGCCAAGGCCGACCATGAAGGTCATGGAAAAGAAATAGACGACGTCGTGCCAATCGAAGTCATCGTGTAAAACGGCACAAAGGGAATAGATGCCGAAAGAGGCAGCAAGGCTATAGATCGAGATGTCGAGATAGGAGAAATACTTCTCAAGCTCGAAATGGAAGGCCGCGTTCATGTCGGTTTTCCGATTCACGAGATACTGTATGTATTCCCGGGCGTTGAATTTCACCAAGAACCAGTAGACGTAAACGAAAACCAGGAGGAAGGTAAAAACCCAAATGTACCAACGGTATTTCTTCTGCGGGGCCTTCATGATCTCATAGCAGGCGAAGGCGAGGAAAACCGTGATGAAAACGAACCAAAACCATCCCCCAAGAACCAAACAAGGAACGGCAAGCGCCAAAAGGATCAGCGCGACGATGACGCGATTGAGCAAACTCTTCTTCTTTTTCTCATCGAGTTTGTTCACTTCGATATGCGGATGGTTCTTCCGGTTCGGCATGTCTTCACTCATTGGTCAATCCCCCGTATCTCCTGTTTCTCGTTTCATACTCCTTCAGGCAATCGATGAATGCCTCGCGCCGGAAATCCGGCCACTTCACGTCGGTGAACACGAATTCGGCATAGGCGTTCTGGTATAAAAGGAAATTCGATAGACGTTCTTCCCCGGACGTGCGAATCATGAGGTCGACATCGGGAAGGCCTTTCGTGTAGAGGTAGTCTTGGAACGACGATTCATCGAGGGCGTCGATGTCTTTTTTGCCTTCTTTGACGTCCTGAGCAAACGCCTTGGCCGCGCGGACGATCTCGTTTCTGCCCCCGTAATTGAGACAAACGTTCAGGATCCATTCGCGGTTATTCTCCGTTCGTTTCACGGCTTCGAGACAGACTTTGCGCGTCTTCTCGCGGATGCGACCTAGATCGCCGGATATCACGAGTTTCGCCCCGGCGGAATCCAGATAATCGATTTCCTTCGCGAAGAATTCTTCGAGATAGTCCATGAGGTGGTCGATTTCGTCTTGGGGACGGTTCCAGTTCTCGGTGGAAAACGCGTAAAAGCTCATGACGCGGATGTCGAATTCGCGGCATGTCTCGAAAATCTCGATGATGCGATGGCACGCTTCGCGATGGCCAAAATGGCGCGCGAGGCCGCGAGCCTTTGCCCAACGGCCGTTCCCGTCCATGATGAAGGCCACGTGACGGCAGTTTTTGGTTAAGGTGAAACCTGTTTTGCCCATTTCGAAATGATTATAACGAACTCGCGCTACGCGTGCACGAAAAGAAAAAGGGCAATCACGAAAAGAGGAGAGAAAAGAAAAAGGGGCCCGTCAGGCCCCTTACATGTCCCAGTCTTCAGATGGACATAATCTCGTCTTGCTTGGCTTTGACGAGATCTTCGATGCGTTTGTTGAAGGCATCGACTTCCTTTTGGAGATCTTCTTCCACGCGGTCCTTGTAATCGTCGGACATGGAATCGTCATCCTTGAGCAAGGAGAGCGTGTCGCGGCGGATGTTGCGAACCGCGACCTTGGCTTCTTCCCCGAGGGCTTTCGCTTTTTTCGCGATTTCCTTGCGGGTATCCTCGGTGAGGGCGGCGACGATGATGCGGATGCCATCCGCCTCGACCTGGGGATTCACGCCGAGATTCGCGGCGGCAATGCCCGCGGCGATCGGCTTGATGTCTTCACGAGAATAGGGGCGCACGTAAAGCTGGCGCGGCTCGGGGCGGCTGATTTGGCAAAGGTCCATGATGGGCATCTTCTCGCCGTAGTAGTCGCAGGTGACGCCGCTAAGCATCGCGGGATTGGCTTGCCCCGTGCGGAGCTTGTCCATCCCAGTTTTGAGATTCGCGATGGCATTCTCGAAGGATTGCTTCGCGTCGATAACGTATTCGTCCATGTTTATTCTCCTATTTCAATTCGATTATTCATCCACGACCGTGGTCCCGACATCCTCTCCCGAAAGAACCTTGCGGAAGGCTTCTGGATCGTCCATCGAGAAGACCCGTATCGTCTTTTTCTTGCCCGTGAGCATCGCCGCGGCACCGAGATCCATGACCGCAAGCTGGCGTTCGATCATCTCGTTGAGGGTAAGGCGCGTGAGCTTTTTCGCGTCTTTATGGGTACGGGGATCCGCATCGTAGACCCCGTCGACGCCGTTCTTGGCCATGAGAATCGCGTCCGCGTTGACTTCGAGGGCGCGAAGGGCAGCGCAGGAATCCGTGGTGCAATAGGGGTTCCCGGTTCCGCCGGCGAAGATGACGACCCGGCCTTTTTCGAGGTGGGAGATCGCCTTTCTGCGGTAATAAGGCTCGCAGACCTGCGGGACGTTGATCGCGGATAGGACGCGGCAGGAGAGGCCCTTCTCCTCGATGGCACTTTGGATGGCCAAGGCATTGATGACCGTGCCGAGCATCCCCATGTAATCCGCGGTGGAGGACTCGATGCCGATCTTGTCGGCCAGGCGGCCCCGCCAGATGTTGCCGGCCCCGACGACAATGCCGACATCGACGCCGAGTTCCCGGATCATCGCGACGCTGTTAGCGATGGAAGCAAGCTTTTCGTGATCGAGGATCGTGGCATCCTTGGCATCTGCCAAAGCCTCGCCGGAAAGCTTGAGAATCACTCTTCGATAAATGGATTTCATAGCACGAGTATATTAAGGCAAAGGCGTTTCAAAATAAAGGTTGTTCGCGCTCGCAAAAAGAAAACCGATATTTGTTGCTGGAGAGCGAAAAACGAGACACAAGTCTGAATGAATGATCCCAGTAATTTCAAGCGTCTTGCCTTTCAGGTTCTTAAACTAGACCCGCTCAAAGACTTGAGATCAAGTATCATCCTGAGAGCTAAAAGCGCCTTCTTCTCCAATAATTCCAGCAATAATGGGATTGCCTATCCGAAATTTGCCGGTATAGCTAATTTCCTTTCGTTCGCTCCTTTGGACAATTAAGCCCTTGAACGAGGAGACTCTCTGGATTTTTGATGCTCCTCATCTAGCCAGTCAAAAACCATAAACAGACGAGAAATCCATGGGATATCGTGAAAGGATCTCGAGAATCCATATCGCAATGCGCAACTCCCTTGTCGGCGCGATGCCGATTTCGAATAGGCATGGAGCGAAACCTTGGC
The DNA here is from genome assembly GCA_028726925.1 of Caryophanales bacterium. Taxonomy (GTDB): domain Bacteria; phylum Bacillota_I; class Bacilli_A; order RFN20; family CAG-826; genus Alloenteromonas. Next base: position 17,667 of record JAQYPI010000121.1, read on the forward strand.
TCCGGATTTATGTTAGATCAACTATGCCGTTCTCCCACCTTAAAACTTTGGCAGCAAAGAAAAAGAGGCACGAATTAAAAGGCCTTTCCCCCGATTGAGCCGATTCCCATTGTCGAGAAACGAGCCGAATAAAGCCATGCGGTTCTCGCGTCAGACCCATGTCACGCTTGCTCAAGCGCATCGTGAAAGCAGCGTTCCGCATTCAAAGTGGAATGGGATTGAGCAATATTTTCATTTTTGGAATTTTCTTATTTCATTTTTTGTTTGAAGGGGTACAATTAAGGTGGGAAGGCAAAAGGAGTTTTTATGAAAGGATTCACAGAGAGGGTAAAAACAAGAATGGAGGAACTGCACATGGACCAGAAGACGCTGTCGGAAAGATCCGGCATCCCCGCCGCATCGCTTTGCCGCTACCTCAATGGCAAACAACCGAGAATCGATATCGTTTTGAACATCGCGAAGGCATTGGGCGTCGAGATTTCCTATTTGGTCGGGAGCGACGATGATCGCGCGTCACCCTACGAGGAGGCAGTCGCGGTCATCGGAAGGACAAAGGACGCCCTTACTCCCGAGGAAAAAAGAAGGATTATCGAGGAAATCCTGAAATAAGGCATGTACCGTTTGGGCAAAGATTACGACAGAATGGACCGGGCCGTCTATGGAATCCTCCTGGATTACGGGATCGCCTCCTTTCCCGTCGACATCGTTTCCTTAGCGAGGCGAATGGGGATCAACGTCCTCCCCTATTCGGCTCTCGACGAGCGTCGGTTTGAGATCCTGATTTCGAGCCCGAAGACAGAAACGGGCTTCCTCGTCGTGGAAAAGAAGGGCGGGTCGATCGCCTACACCATCTGCTACAACGACAGGAGCCAAGACGAAGGCCGGTGGAGAATCACCATAGGTCACGAGATCAAGCACGTCGTGTTTCGCGATCCCGAAAGACCCTCGCCAATCGAGGAGGAGCTTGCCGACTATTTCGGCAAGCAGATCAACGCGCCGCGCGCCTACCTGATTCACAAAGGCCTGAGTGGTCCATCAGAGATCATGAAGACGACGGGCTTGGGCAGTCAGGCGACCTCTTACCTCGTCCAATCCCTTCAGAGAAGACGCGAACGTTTTGGCGACGCCATCCTGCCCATCGAGAAAGAATACATCGAATTCGTGAAGGAGGAAGAAGCCGAAGGAATGTAGAAAGAAAAAAGAGCAATGCCTGATGGGCGCATCAAAAAGCGTCTCGGGACGGCAATCCCAAGACGCTGGCCGGAAGCAGTGATGACACCGCAACTTTAGCACTTAGATATTATCACGCGGAAGGCAGTCCATCAACCGAGCCAAAAGCTCAGAAAGGAGCGCCGTTTAGCGCGATTATTTATCTATGTCAAATTTCCCATCTTTCAAATCGAAGGTCCCTTACACAAGAGACGTCTACCTCGCCTACGCCATAGAGGGCGCCGAACGCACCCCCCGATATGGCTACCCAATCATCCCGAAGGAATTCTGTTATCAGGGCGTTCCGGCGGAAATCGCGCAGTGGGACCGGCGCTCTCAAGTGTCGAATCCGGGGCATACTGCGATGTCCTTCTATTGCAAAGACGAGTATCTCCAGCCCGTCCTTAGCGACCCGAAATCCTACGTCGAGAAGCTGAGGAAATACGAATGCGTGATCGGCATGGACTGCAGCCCGTTCGATAACATGCCGCCATGGATCGCCGATCACCAGATCGGTATGAATCTCGCAATCACCTATTTTTTTGGGAAAAGCGGGCTCAAGGTCGTCCCGAACGTCAGAATAGGGGGCACGGAAGGGTCTGTGGAATCCCTGCTTTGTTACCCGAAGGGCATCCTCGTATCAATCGGAACGAACGGATTCACCCGATCCCTGGCCAACCGCCAGATATTCACGCTTCGAGTCTCGCAAATCGTCAATGCTATCCGGCCGGCCGGAATCCTCGTTTACGGTCCTGTGTATGAGGAGGTGTTCGCCACCGCCAAACTAGCGGGGACGCCAGTCTACCGATACGATTCCTTCATGCAAAAACGCTCCCGGCTTCGAAAGCAAGGGGAGGAGGCGAACCATGAAAGGGAATAGTCCATTGTTTGATAATGTGGCCCCGGCCGTTATTCAAGCGTCCCTTCTTTCCAAAAATTCAAGCAGAGCAGGGAGCGTGGTTTTGAAAAAAGATACCTCTCTTGACAACGAAACTCCAAAAAGCGAAAGCACAGAAAAGAAGATGAGCCCAAAAGGAGAAGAAATGCTCAGAAAGATGAAAACTCCTGAAGGCAAAAACCTCGTAAAGGAATTGTATCGACCGAGCGCTATAATTGGTGATGGCGGAACTGCAGATGCCTTAAGACACGAAAAGGAGATGGGAATAGCAAACCATCCTAGATCTCATTTGATCAAGGCACAAGAACGAGTCCGCCAAATCGAAAAAATCCTAGCAAGGAACCCGAACCATCAGGATAAAGACGCCTTGACTGATTTGCTAAACGATTTACTTGACGCATTGAAAGGACTAGACAATGGAAAATGAATTGTTCAACAGAAAGCTCCTCGAAAGATTCCCGGAGATTCACGATAACTTTATAACCTACACCTCTTGGCAAGACGGAATTCAAACAGGTTCAACGTTGATTGTCGAAGACGTATTCGATCCGTTTTGCAAAAAGGCCGCTATGAACAAAAACACCGAGACGGTCAAAAGAATCTGCGAGTTTGTTGAAGAATGTATCTGTTCAAACGACTATCTCGAATACAACGTAATTTATATTGGATTTTTGGAATGGCTGAAATCTAGTCCGGTTCCCGCACTAGTGAACGGTCTCCTTGAATCGTCTCGGAAGGCATACGATGAGTTGATTTATTAACGCGAATCGGCTTCGAAACGGCAATTGGCTGAATTCCCGACTTACACGCAACACAGCAAACTCGAGTTTCCGTCGTTTATATCGCGTCCCTCACATTTAAAATTTGCTTGACGTGGGTCAAAACAAGGCTTTTTATACATGAATCCTTTTCCACGTAGCCACAAGCTTTTCCCCAAAAACGTTGGTCAGGTTTTTCCCGATTTTTCGATTGACTCTTTTGAGGTTCTTTCTTGAAATCATCGGCAGAAAACATTGTTAGCTGGTTTCTTTTGCTTGCACGGATTTTTCTCGTGTACTTGGAAAGAAGCCGGTTCGCGTCGGCAAAATAAAACCCCCTCGCCATGAAGGGACAAGGGGGAATTCGAGGAACGGTTACTCCTTGGCGGAGGTGTCGACGCCTTCGCCGACGAGGTAACGGACGAAGGTAACAACCGAGGCGCCCTTTTCCTTAAGGTATTGGGCAACGGTGAGCTTTCCGTCCGGATCCAAGGCGTAGGGCTTGGCTTCAAGGCAGTTCTCGCCGAGGCGGGAATCGACTTTGCGCTGGGCGATCATGGCCTTGACGTTCTCGGGCTTGGCCTGAAGCTTCGGATCTTCGGCGACTTCCTTCTCGGCAATCGCGAGTTCGCGAGCGCGGTCGGCGGCCGGGACATCCGCGAGGGTCAAGTATTCCGGAGCGGCGGAAGCGACGGTCATCGCGAGGCCGCGGTTGCCATCCCCAAGATCCTTGGAGACGACGACGAGGGCAGCAATCTTGCCGTGCATGTGGATGTAGGAGCCAAACGCCTCGCCATCCTTCGCGTGGAGGATGGTGTAGCGGCGAAGCTGGAACTTCTCGCCCATGGCGATGGTGGCTTCAGCCATGAGGTCGGCGCAGACGGCCTGGGCTTCCTCGACGGTCGCGGGCTCTTTCTCAAAGCAGAGATCCAAGCAATCGGCGATGAGCTTCTGGAACTTATCGCTCGAAGAGACAAAGTCGGTTTCGCAGTTGAGCTCGAGGATGATGGCCTTGGAGGCATCGCTCTTCACGAGGGCGAGGCCTTCGGCGGCGACGCGGCCGGATTTCTTGACGGCTTTGGCGATGCCCTTCTCGCGAAGGACGTCGATCGCTTTCTCGATGTCGCAATCGGCCTCGATGAGGGCCTTCTTGCAATCCATGATGCCGGCTCCGGTGCGATCGCGGAGGGCTTTGATCTGGTCAATGGTCGGGGTAGCCATTATTTGGTCTCCTTGGCGGCGTCGGCCTTCTTAGCGGCCTCGGCGCGGCGGGCTTGGAAGCGGGCTTCGCGCTCGGCACGCATCTTGGCATAGCGCTCTTCGCGGGCCTTGCGGGCGGCGCGGACAGCCTGGCGGTGTTGCTCGGCGGCGATGTCGGCAACGCGGATGGCGTCGGCCATGGTGGCTTCTTCGCCTTCGTCTTTGGTGTAGGCGAATTCGGTCACGCCGGCACGGGCTTCGACGACAGCGTCAGCGAGAACGCCGACGATGAGCTTGATGGCGCTCGTGGCGTCGTTGTTGGTCGGAACGGGGAAGTCGATGATTTCGGGATCATCGTTGGTGTCGCAGAGAGCGAAGACCGGGATGTTGAGCTTGCGGGCTTCGAGGGCGGCGTTCTTCTCAAGGGAAGGATCGGCGAGGACGATGGCCTGCGGGAGGCGGCGCATTTCCTTCAAACCGCCGAGGTTCTTGTCGAGCTTGGCGTATTCCTTGCGGAGAAGGGCGACTTCCTTCTTCGGAAGCTTGTCCCAGGAGCCGTCGGTTTGGGCGGCGTCGAGGTCGCGGAGACGCTTGATGCGGCTCGCGATGGTGCGCCAGTTGGTGAGGGTGCCGCCGAGCCAGCGGTTGGTGATGTAGAAGGAGCCAGAGCGGACCGCTTCGTCGATGACGATTTGCTGGGCCTGCGCCTTGGTGCCGACGAAGAGGACCTTTCCGCCCGCTTCGACGATGGCCTTGAGGGCCTGGTAAGCGAGGATGGTGCGCTCAACCGTCTTGTTGAGATCGATGATGTAGATGCCGTTGCGGGCGCCGTAGATGTACTTGCCCATCTTCGGGTTCCAGCGGTGGGTTTGGTGTCCGAAGTGGACGCCGGCTTCCAAGCACTTCTTCATCGTGATGATGGGAGCGTTGGGATCGTGGAAGACTTCAGCCATGGTCGGCTCGGCGCTAGCAGCCGGGGCCGCGGTTTCTTCAACCGCGACGGTTTCCTTGATTTCGTCACTCATTCTGGTGACCTCCATTTGTTTATGCCTCCCTCGCTTCGAACCACTGACCACCTCACTGCTTTTTAAGCCTGCTTCGGCCCAGGAGGAACACGGCGCGGAATCCACGGGGTGCGTATTACTGCGAAAACGCAGCGACGAAAGTATACACATACGCGTGGGGGCCTGCAAGGAAAATCGAGAGACAGTTCCCCTTATGGGGATTCGCCTACTTTTTCGTTCTTTGCGGAAAGCAGCGGGCGTATTGCTCCTGCATGTCTTCCGTAGTCAAATGAGTGTAAACCTGCGTCGTGTTGATGGACTCGTGGCCGAGCAATTCCTGGATGAGGCGAAGGTCCGCCCCGTTTTGCAAAAGGTGCGTGGCAAACGTGTGGCGGAGTTCGTGGGGGTGGAGGTCAAGATGGGTCCCGATCTTCTTCTCGATCGTGGCCAAGATGTATTCAAGGCCGCGAACCGTAAGGGCATTTCCTTGGGCGTTCAAAAAGAATGGCTTGGACTTTTTCAATGCAACGTCCTGCTTATTTTTGGCCAAAAGGGCCGGGCGGAGTTCCTCTTGGTATCGCCGCATCCACTTCTCCGCGGCCTGTCCAAAAGGGACCATTCGAACTTTCTTGCCCTTGCCATAGACGCGGATCATGCGGCTCCGATAGTCGATGGAACGCGGTTCGAACGCGATGAGCTCGGAAGCTCGCATCCCTGACGCGTAAAGAAGTTCCAAGATGGCTTGGTCGCGCACCATGAGGGCATCACCCCTTTGCGCGTTTGCATCAAGTAAAGACTTCACTTGCTCGAAAAAGAGGGCAGTGGGGTACTTGATTTCGGCTTTTGGGGAGGAAAAACCCTCGAACGGGTTATCGGGGAATTCGCTCGGTGAACGCTTCCTCAAGTGACGGTAGAAAAGGCGGAGGGCAGAGAGGCGCCTGCCGAGGGTCCTCTTCCCGATGCCGCGCCGAATCTCGGTGGAAAGGAATTCCGTGATCAATGCCTCGCCCACCTCGTTGAGCGCGACGTCTTTCGCTTGGAGGAAGCGGAGGAAAATCTCGATGTCGTTAACATAGGCGTCCGCGGTTTTGGAGGAATAGCCACGAGAAAAGAGTAATTCTTGGACGAAAGGCTGAAGCAAGGGGAGGAACGCTTCGTCAATCATTCTTCACTCGCTCCGCGAAAGCGCGCATCGCCTCAAGCGACGCGGAGATGGTCGCATCCCGGTTTTCTTTCTTCGCCATGGGCAAAAGGGCCCAGTTCGCGTTCATCGGGGAAAAGGAAGAGGGGGAGGCATGGAGGATATAGGAAACAAGGCCCCCGTAAATCGTCTCTCGGGGCACCTTGAGGAAGTCTTTTCCCTCCAGACGACGGGAGGCGTGAATCGCGGCGAGGATGCCCATCGCGGCACTTTCGACATACCCTTCCACCCCGGACAATTGGCCGGCGACAAAGACGTTTGGCAGGACTTTCAGAGACAGGTCATTTTGCAAAACAAGGGGGGCATTGATGTAAGAATTGCGGTGCATGAGCCCGTAGCGTAGGAATTCGGCATGCTCCAAACCCGGGATCATCGAGAAGACGCGCTTCTGCTCCGGGTAAGTGAGATTCGTCTGGAAACCGACGATGTTGTAATAGTCGCCGAGCTTGGTGTCCTGCCGCAATTGAACGACGGCATAGGGCTTTGGGTGTTCCGGCGTCTCGAGACCAAAAGGCTTCAAAGGGCCGTGACGAAGGGTCTCGAGTCCCCTGCTCGCGATGACTTCAACGGGCAAACAGCCTTCAAAATAATGGGTATCGAATTCGTGGGTGAGGGCTTTTTTCGCGCCGATGAGTTCCTTGACGAACGCGAAATACTCCGCCTTGTTCATCGGGCAATTGATGTAGCCACCATCTTCTTGCTCGTAGCGGGATTTCACGTAGGCCTTCGAAAAATCGATGGAATCCTTTTTCACGATGGGGGCGCTGGCATCGAAAAACGAAAGGTTCTTGACGCCTAGCTTATCCGAAAGATCCGCGAGCAAATCGGGGCTCGTGAGAGGACCCGTCGCCAAAATGACGAGGCGGTCCTCCGGCAAGGCGCGGATTTCCTCGCGATGCAAATGGAAGGAGGGGAAGGCCATCAGGCGTTCCGTGATGAAACGCGCGAAATGTTCGCGGTCCACCCCAAGGGCATTGCCGGAAGGGATTTCGGAATAATCGGCGGCTTCCATCATGAGGGAGCCGAGGCACCGCATCTCTTCTTTTAGAAGGCCGCAGGCGTTGTCGAGGCGTTTCGATTTCAGGGAATTCGAACAAACGAGCTCGCCGAGGTACTCGGTTTCGTGGGCGCCGTCTTGATAGGTGGGGCGGGCATCGAAAAGATGCACATCATACCCCCGTTTTAAAAGGAAATATGCCGCTTCGGAACCCGCGAGCCCGCCACCGATGATATCGACCCGCATCATGGCTCACTTCCCCGGTTTTTTGGTTTTGTCTTCGATCCACTCGTGATAACGGCAACGAGGGAAGTTGGTGCAACCGAGGAACTGCGCTTTCTTGCCTTGCTTGAGCACGAGATGGCCTTTCCCGCATTGGGGGCAAGGTTTCACGTAATCCGCTTCGGTGTAGACGACTTTGGGTTTCGGCTCACTCACCTTCCCGTCGAGGGATTTGGTGAAGCGACAGGTCGGGAAATTGCTGCAGCCGATGAACTTCTCACCTTTTCTCGAATGTTTGTAGAGCAAAGGTTTCCCACATTCGGGGCAAAGTTCGCCAGTCGGCTCATCTTGCGGACGGTCGGACTTGATGTATTTGCAAGTCGGGTAATTGCTGCAGCCGATAAATTCATCGCCTTTGCGGCTCCTCTTGATCACCAAGGGAGCTCCGCAGACCGGGCAATTCTCCCCGGTGAGGCGAGGAGGTTCTTTATAGATGACGGTTTTGACTTTCTCAAAATTCTCGATGAAAGGATCATAGAATTCACGCATCGTCTGAAGCAAGGATTCCTCGCCGAACTCAACCTTGTCCAAGGTGGATTCCATCTCGGCGGTATAGGACGTGGAAACGACGTCCGGGAAATACTTTTTAAGGACGGTGATCGTCTTCTTCCCGTCTTCGGTCGGGGTCAAAACGCCTTTGTTCGAGGAAACGTATTTCCGTTTCAAAAGGGTTTCGATCGTGCTCGCGTAGGTCGACGGCCTGCCGATTCCTTTTTCTTCCATCGCTTTGACGATGGAGGCTTCGTTATAAGCCGGTTCGGGCTTCGTGAATTTCTGTTGGGCGTCGATGCTTGCGACGGGGAGGGCGGAGCCTTCTTCCATCGCGGGAAGCGTCGAGGCTTCATCCTCCTCGGCATCGCGATAAAGAACCGAGAAGCCCGGGAACAGGGTTCTGGATCCCTTGAGGGAGAAGACTAGTCCGTTCCCTTCGACGGAAACGGTCGTGGCTTCAACGGATTTCGGGGCCATGACGGAAGCCATGGCGCGGGAATAGATGAGCCGATAAAGCTTACTCTCGTCCGAAGAGAGATAAGGGGCGACCTTCTCAGGCGTGCGATGCGTCCCGGTCGGGCGGATCGCCTCGTGGGCATCTTGGACGTTATCTTTCTTCTTCGCGTTACGAAGGGGGCCAACGTAATCCGGTCCCCACGTTTCGAGGATGAAGGGTTTCGCGTGGCGGGAATAGAATTCGGGGCTGATTCGCGTGGAGTCGGTACGCATGTACGTGATCAAACCGACGTGTTCCCCGGCGATGTCCATGCCTTCGTACAGGCGCTGGGCGACCGCTTGAGTCCTCGCGTTCGAGAAATGGTATTTCGTGTAGGCTTCCTGTTGCATCGAGGAAGTCGTAAAGGGGAGTTTCGGATAAATGGTTTTCGGAGTTTTGACAATCGAAGAAATCGTCAATTCATTCGGGATTCTCGCGACAATCGCGTCGGCCTCTTCTTTCGTTTTGCACGCGAAGGGCTGGCCATCGACTTTGACAAGGCTGGCTTTGTATTTCTTTCCAGCGATGAGGACTTCAATCTCGATTGTCCAATATTCTTCCGGTACAAAAGCGTCTATTTTTTCCTTCCGTTCGACGATCATGCCGAGGGTCGAGCTTTGCACGCGACCGGCGCTCTGGACGCCGATATAGCGTTGGAGCAAGGAGGACACCTTAAAGCCGATGATGCGATCTTCCATTCTCCGAGCTTCTTGGGCCTTGACGAGATTTTCGTCAATGGTCGAAGGGCTCTCAAGAGCTTCGAGAATCGCGGGCTTCGTGATTTCGTGGAAGCGGAGGCGCTTCGTGGAACCGACGGGAAGACGCAACACCTGGGCCAAATGCCAAGAGATGGCTTCTCCCTCGCGGTCAGGGTCGGTCGCGAGATAAACTTCTTCGGCTTTATGGGCGGCATCGGAAAGGCGCGAAACGATTTCCGCCTTCCGCGGAGAAAGAACATAGTCCGGCTTGAAGCCGTTTTCGACATCGATCCCAAGCCCGCCTTTTCCGCGGGTCGAAAGATCGCGAATATGGCCTTGCGATGCCATGACCGTGAAATCGTCGCCCAAGTAGCGGCGGATGGTCTCACATTTTTTCGGTGACTCAACAATGACTAGTTTCATAGAAACGTCCGAATGATAGGAAGACTTTTTTGCCTTGTCAAAGGGTACGCCCTCCCTTTTTCTATATATAAATAAGGATTATTTATAGGGGCTTGAGAAATAATTTTTGCCTTCATTCAGCCTCTTCAATGCGAAGGCTTTCCGAGCTTCTTCCCATCTGGAAAAGGACGTCCTCCGCGGATGTGATGAGGGCCGCGCCATCCTGGATCAGGCGATTGCATCCGGTCTCGCAATCCGCGGGGAAGGGGACCGCCCCGACGTCTTTCCCCATCTCGGCGGCAAAGGCGACGGTGATCATCGTCCCGCTGCGGGGCTTGGCTTCGGCCACGACGATCATGCGGCTGAGGCTCGCGATGATTCGATTGCGATTTGGAAAATGTTCCGCGGACGGCTCGACGCCCAACGGGTATTCCGAAAGGACGAGCCCGTCTTTCTCGATTCGTTTCTGCAAATCCGCGTTCTCGGATGGATAATAGCGATCCACGCCGTTGCCAAGGATCGCGACGGCCTTGCCATAGGGAAAAGCGGCTTCTAAAGCCGTCCCGTCGATGCCCCTTGCGATGCCCGATACCACGACGGCACCGCTTTTCGCGAGCCCTTCTCCCAGGGATTTGGCCATCTTTTTCCCGTAATCGGAAGCGGCACGGCTGCCGATGATGGCGACGCAGCGAGATTCATCATTCAACAAAGAAAGGTTTCCTTTGTAATAAAGGGCCAAAGGCGGCTTGGGGCAATGCTGCAGGATTTTGGGGTAATCGTCATCCATGATCGTGACGATTTTGCATGGATATCGATCGGCGAAATGGTCGGCCTCGTTCGGGACCGGCCTTTGCTCCACAATGTGGTCGTATATCTTTCTCCAATTGCCTCGATAGTGGTCAGATAGGTAAGCAATGATGTCTCTTGGTTGCATTCGAATACTCCTTCTCTATTCTTAGAGCCAAAAAAGGAGCGAAAATTCGCCACGAGTTTTCGTTTCTTCAAGAGAAAGAACATAGATAGTTCAAAGAACTATCGCCTCAAAATAACGTGAGTTGCTTTGTGTAAAATTTCGCGACCGGGGCGAACGTCTTGCGGTGAATCCCCTCGATCGGACCATATTTGTCCAGCTCTTCCATGTGCTTTTTCGTCCCATACCCTTTGTGGGTTCCGAACGAAAACTGCGGATAAGCGCGCTCGAGTTCTTCCATGTAACGATCCCTCGTCACTTTGGCGAGGATCGAGGCGGCGGCGATGCACATAGCTTTGGCGTCTCCCTTGATGATCGGAACGACAGGAACGGAAAGCCCACGGAGGGGCATCGCGTCCGTCAGAATCAATTGATAGGGAACGTTCAACTGAGCAATGGCTTCTTTCATCGCCTTCTGGGTCGCGGCATAGATATTCATGCGGTCGATTTCCTCGGCGGTAGCAAACGCGATGCCATAGGAAAGGGCGTGGGCCTTGATTTCGTCGTAGAGCGCGTCCCGTTGTTTCGCGGTCAATTGCTTGGAGTCGTTGATCAGGTCGTTTTGGTAGTCAGACGGCAAAATGGCCGCCGCGGCGCATACGGGTCCGGCGAGGGGGCCCCGCCCCGCCTCATCGACGCCGACGATCGCCATGACGGTATCCGAGTAATAGGATTTCTCAAAGTCAAGCATCGGGCGCTTCCAAGGAAAGACGGCCGAGTATCCCGTCTTTGAATTCTTTGATCAACGCATAAGCGGCTTTCTCTTCCGAGGGTTTGGATCCTTCGAGCAACCCACGGCGCATCGCCACACGTTCCAAAATTTCGTTCGAGTCTAGTCCCGAGATATCTTCGATCCCGAAGCGTTCATCGAGGGCATGGGGGTAGTTTTCTTTGAGATACGCAAGCAAGGAAAGCGACAAATCGAGAGTTGGCAAAACCTCTTCTTTCATGGAGCCAAGAAGGGCGAGGCGAATGGCTTGGGCGGAATCCGGATAATTCATCGGCAGGATGCCCGGAGTGTCGAGGACGACGAAATCCTCGTTAAGCTTGAT
>JAQYPI010000122.1 GCA_028726925.1 Caryophanales bacterium
TCATCGATCATGACCCCGATATAGGCCTCGTTCCTTTTCAAGACGAAAGAAGGCAATCCAAGGATCCTGCGGGAAGCGTTGATGCCCGCCATAAGGCCGAGCCCGGCGGCTTCCTCATAGCCAGAGGTCCCGCAAATCTGCCCGGCGATATAGAGCCCTGGCCATTTTTTGATTTGGAGGGTCTCGTCGAATTCTTGGCTGCGAATCGCATCGTATTCGATTTGGTAAGCCCACTTGAGGATTTCCGCGTGTTCGAGTCCAGGCAAAGAATGGACCATCTGCTCCTGAACTTCATGGGGCATTCCCGTGGAAAAACCTTGCAAATAGATGGATTCGCCGTCCTCATATTCCGGCTCAAGGAATAGCTGGTGACGCGGCTTGTCCGCGAATCGAACGACTTTGGATTCAAAAGATGGGCAGTAACGAGGCCCGGTCCCTTGGATCGTCCCGTCCAAAACCGCGGAATCCCCGAGGTGTTCTTTCACAAGGTCGATGGTTTCTTGCCCCGCGTAAATGAGATAGCAGGGCAATTGTTTTTCTTTCGGGGTGTATGTTTTGGTGCCATAGGAAAAGGCAAGAGGCTCATCGGACCCCTCCTGGATCTCGCCGCGAGAGAAATCAATCGTGGATTTCTTGAGGCGGGGCGGGGTTCCAGTCTTAAGGCGAATAAGCGAGATTCCCATTTCCCTGAGGTTTTCGGAAAGCCCCACGGAAGCGGGTTCGTCATCCGGTCCCCCGGGGTGGATGTCGCGTCCCGAGATGATTCGGCTATCGAGGTAGGTTCCCGTCGTGAGAATCACGGCTTTCGCGCGGTACTCTTTACCCGAAATAGAGACCCCATATACGCGATTTTCATCATGAAGGAGGCATTTGACTTCCCCTTCGAGAATGGTGAGGTTCTCGGTTTCTTCGAGCAAGTTTTGGACGAAACGGGGATAACCGATTTTGTCTTGCTGGGTTCGTAGACACTGGACGCCAGGACCCTTGCCGGTGTTAAGCATCTTCACTTGGAGGGGGCGGTGGTCCGCGGCGATGCCCATCAATCCTCCGAGGGCGTCGATCTCGCGGACGACGATGCCTTTGGCACTGCCGCCGATATGGGGATTGCACGGCATGTTGCCAATCATGTTCTTGTGAAGCGTGACCAAAAGGGTCCGCATGCCAAGGCGCGCGCTAGCATGGCTCGCCTCGACTCCCGCGTGACCTCCCCCGACCACAATGACGTCAAAATTCGTATCCATGGGTCCCTTCTTTTACCCGATGGATCCGGACATATCCATTTTGATGAGTTGATTGAGCTCGACGGCGTATTCCATCGGAAGCTCTTTGGCGAACGGCTCGATGAAGCCCATAACGATCATCTGGGTGGCTTCTTGCTCGGTCAAGCCGCGACTCATGAGGTAGAAAAGCTGCTCCTGATCGATCTTGGAAACGGTCGCCTCGTGTTCGATGTAAGCGTCGTTATTCTGGATTTCGTTCTTCGGGATCGTGTCGGACTTGGAATCGGAATCGAGAATCAACGTGTCGCATTCGACATGGCTCTTGGCGCCCGTTGCCCCGGGCATCATCCGCACGGTGCCGCGGAAATTCGCAACCCCGCCATGGTGGACGACGGATTTGGAAACGATGGAACTCGAGGTGTCTTTGCCGATGTGGATCATGCGGGCACCGCTGTCTTGGAATTGCCCATGGTTCCCAACGGCGATCGTGATGGTCGATCCCCGGCTATGATCGCCTTTCAAGAGACACGCCGGATATTTCATCGTGGTCATGGAGCCAATGTTCCCATCGACCCATTCCATGAAGCCGTTTTCCTCGACCCTCGCCCTTTGGGTGACGAGGTTCAGGATGTTTGTGGACCAGTTCTGGATCGTGGTGTAACGGACGTGCGCCCCTTTGTTGACAACAATCTCGACGACGCCGACGTGCAAGGATTCCTTGTTGTAGACCGGGGCGGTGCATCCTTCGATGTAATGGATGTCCGCGCCTTCGTCCGCGATGATGAGGGTGCGTTCGAACTGGCCAGTTTTTTGGTTGTTGATGCGGAAATACGACTGGAGGGGTTTGTCCAACTTGACGCCTTTTGGAACGTAGATGAAAGAGCCTCCGCTCCAGCAAGCGCCGTTGAGCGCGCTGAATTTGCTGTCGGCAATGGGGATGACGGTCCCAAAATATTGCCGGAAAATGTCGGGGAAAAGCTTAAGGCCCATATCGCTCGAGAGGAAAATGACGCCTTTTTCTTGGAGCTCTTCCAACATGTTGTGATAGACGACTTCCGACTCATACTGTGTCGAGACGCCCGAGAGATACTTCTGCTCGGCTTCGGGGATCCCGAGCTTCTGGAACGTTTTCTTCACCGTGTCAGGAATCTCGTCCCAAGAAGAATGTTCCCCTTCTGCGACGCGCGTGAAATACGTGAAGGAATCAAAATCGACTTCCTTCAGGGATGGACCGAAATCGGGGAGGGGCATCTTGAGGAATTGGCGGTAGGCCTTGAGACGGAATTCGAGCATCCAGTCAGGCTCGCCCTTGGCTTTGGAGATTTCGCGCACCACTTCTTCGCTTAGGCCTTTGCCCGTCGAGAAAATGGAGACGTCCTCGTCGCGGAAACCGTATTTGTATTCTTCGTTCAGGACATCCGGTTTCTTTTGGCTCATGAATGGACGTCCTCCTTTTCGAGAAGCTCACGGAAAGCATCCCAGCCGATGGTGGCGCAATGAATGCGGGAAGGCTGCCGATACGTGTTCGCGAAAGCGATAGCCTCATCGAGAACCGAGGCATCGTAATCTTCCTTGCCGGTGATCATCTTGGTGTACTCGCCGATGATTTTCTCGGCCTCTTCTTTCGTGCGACCAATCAAAAGATCGCAGAGGATGTCGGTCGAAGCCGTGGAGATGGCGCAGGCGGTCCCTTCCCAAAGGGCATCGACGATCTTGCCGTTTTCTTGCTTGAGATAGACGTCGATGTCATCGATGCAATTCACGGAAGAGGAATGCGTGGTCTCATATTCCGCGGGAGAGGGGCAGGCGCTTTTGTGGCGCGGCGCGTTATAGTGGTCGATGATGATTTCCCGCATCATCATGGGATTCAGTTCAACAGAAGTAGGCATCGAGATAATCTCCTCCGGAAGCGACGGCCTCGGCCAAGGCGTCGATTTCCTTTTTCGTCGTGTAGAGATAGAACGAGGCGCGGACGGTCGCGATCGTTCCCAGGAAGTCGTTAAGGATCTTCGCGCAGTGCTGGCCCGAACGGCAAGCGATGCCGCGGCTATTGAGGAAGGTCGCGGCGTCTTGAGCAAAAACGCCATCGACGTTGAAGGTCACGATCCCCGATTCGCTATCGGCGTTGTAGAGCTTGACCTTGCCGGTTTTGCTCAAAGCCTCGACGGCATAACGCTTCAATTCCCTCTCGTGGGCTTGGATGTTCTCCATGCCGATTCCCTGAAGGTAACGGATGGCCGCTTGCAGGCCTTGAATTTCCGCGAGAGGCTGCGTCCCCGCTTCGAAGCGAAGGGGCGGTTCGAGGAAGCCGACCTCGACGCACATATCGAATTTGGCGTTCATTCCTCCCCCGGTCATGAAGGGGTCCATCTTGCAGAGAAGATCGTATTTGCCATAGAGGACGCCGACCCCGGTCGGGCCGCACATCTTGTGGCCACTGAAGGCGAGGAAATCGCAGTCGAGATCCTGAACGTCGGTTTTCATGTGCGGGACGGACTGCGCGCCGTCGAGGACGAACAAGGCGCCATATTCATGGGCGATTTTCGCGAGTTCCTTCGCGGGAACGACGAATCCCAGGACGTTCGTGACATGGGCAACAGAAACGATTTTCGTGTTCTTTGAAATGGTTTTGCGCAGATTTTCGGGAAGCAAACGCCCTTTTTCATCGAGGGGGATGTAGCGGATTTTGCACCCGGTCATCTCGGCGACGCGGAACCAAGGAAGCACGTTGGAGGCATGTTCCGCCTCGGTCAAGAGAATCTCATCTTCTGGCTTGAGATACTTGGCCGCATAGCCGTAAGCCACGAGGTTCAAGCTGCCGGTGCTCCCGCTCGTGAAGACGACTTCCGTCTCGTCGCAGTGGATGAATTCGGCAACCGTTTTACGGGTGCTCAGAACCATCTGATCCATGACATAGCAAAGGTCGTAATCCCCGCGGTGGGAATTCGCGGTTTCTTTCGTGTAATAATCCGTGACGGCTTGGATGACCGCGTCTGGCTTGAAGGTCGTGGAAGCATTGTCTAGGTAGACGAGGGGCTTTCCCTGCATCGTCGTCCCATTGCGGATCATGGGGAAATCCCGGCGGATCTTTTCGATGTTCATGGTCAAATCCCCCTTTCGATGGCTTCTTCGATGCGGTTCCTCGTCTCTCCCTCAAAGAATGACTCGATGGGTTTGAGGTAGCCAAGGGAAATCAAGCGTCTCGCATCCGCGAGCGAAAGCCCGCGCGACAAAAGGTAATAGATGTGCTCTTCGTTGAGTTTGCCGACGACCGCGGCGTGGCTCGCCTGGACATCGTTCTCGTCGATGCAAAGGATGGGCGAGGCTTGGGCGACACAGTGTTCATCGAAAACGATGATTTTCGCGCTTTGCCGCGTTTTAGAACCATACGCCCCCTTCGAAATGTCGCTTTTCCCGAGGAAGGAAAGGCGGCTATTCCCCTCGGCGATGCCATAGTTCTCGATCAAGCCGTCGGTGTGATGGGCGTGGTGGAAGCAATTCGCAAGGACGGTCTTCCGGTCATCCCCCGAGGACAGGACGGCCGCATGGAATTCCGCGGAAGCGCCCGGTTCGTCGAGATCGATGGAAACGCGGGTCTCTCCATTCCCCCGGGAAAAGTCCGCCAAAGCGATTTTGACCGAAGCGTTCCCCTTGACGCGAATGCGAATATCGCGGTCGCACGCATCCTCGAAAAAAGCGAAAAGCAAGGGGGACGTACCCTCGTTTTCGATGATGATGTCATCGAGTTGCCCTTTGGGGTCGACGAAAAGCGAATTCATTCTTTACCAACCGCCTCCCGGGTGGCGCAGACGCCGATCGAAACGTCGTTCATCGGGGCGTTGTCCTTCTCGATTTTGATCCCGTGCTCCCGTTTGAGCCATTCATAGCCTTCGCGGTCGATCCGGGTGATGATGGAGGGATCCCCCTCGAGCTGGATGCGCCCGTTGATCATGATCGCGACGCGAGTCGGGCGAATCAAATCGTAAAGCCTCGCGTAATGGGAGACGACGAGGAAGCCGCGTCCTTTTTCCTGTTCTTCGTTGATGGCTTTCGAGACGACGTTGATCGCGTCGACGTCGAGGCCGGAATCGATTTCGTCGAGCATCGCGAATTTGGGGTCGAGCAATTTCATCTGGAGGATTTCGTTCCTCTTCTTCTCGCCCCCGCTGAACCCTTCGTTCAGATTGCGGTTGCTCATCTCGAAAGGGATGCCCATATCCGCATAAGCGTTTTTGAGGCTGCTATAGAATTGGAAGAGGCTCATCGGCTTTTCCCGGCGGGCGTTCATCGCCGCCTTGAGGAAGTCCGCGCTGTTGACTCCCGGGATCTCGGAGGGATACTGCATGGCAAGGAAAAGGCCGGCCTTGGACCTTTCGTCGACGCTCATCGCGAAAAGATCCCGGCCATCGAGATAGGCTTTGCCTTCGGTGATCGTGTAGTTGGGATTTCCCATCAAAGCACCGAGCAACGTGCTTTTGCCGTGGCCGTTCGGCCCTAAAAGGGCTACCGTTTCGCCGCTATGGATCGTGAGATTCACTCCTTTGAGGATCTCGGTGCCCTTCACGGAGACGCGGAGATCGCGGATGATGAGTTCGGACATAAAAAGCCTCCTTGCGAAGCCAAAATATTGTACGGCATGTCTAAGGAAGCTATCAAATGAAACAATCGCGACACGCGAGGCAAAACGTCTCGGAAGGAAAAACAAAGAATCCAAGAGAAGGATAATTTTTATGGTTGTATTGATACTCTAAAGAGTATAAGATTTTTGCGCTACGTTCAGACGAAGGAGGAACGAATCCACATGAAAAAAGGAAAACTCCTCACCATTGCAACTGGCCTCGCAGCAATCGCTTCTCTCGCGGGCTGCAACGAAACCAGTTACAAAGAGGGTGTCGCCATCACATTCACCAACGCAGACGGAAAGCGGACGGAATATACCGCCAAGGATCTCTTCGAAGATTATCAGGACAGCACTTCCACCGCGAGCACGGATTTCAGCAAAGTTAAGGAAATCTTGATCCGCAAGTACTACGAAGGCAGAAGCGGCGATATTGAGGAACTCAAGAAAAAGGCCTCGACCGATGTCGAAGCCATCAAGAACCAGGCACAGAGCAACGCCAACAACAACGGAACCACCTATGCCGCCGAGCTCGAGACCCTTCTCCAAGGGGAAGACGTCAAAAACGTCGAGGAGCTCTATCAAAAGAAGCTTTATGCCGCCGAGCTCGAGAAATTCGAGAAGGACTACAAAGCGGGCGACAACCTCAAGTACATCCGCGACGGCAAGCGCGATGACGGCTCCCCTTTCTTCCCGGCCGATGCGAACTTCGGCCAAGGAAGTGCCGGCTACATCGAGACCCGCATGCCCTACAACGTCTCGCACATCCTCTTGGAAGCGAGCGGCGCGAACGAATCCGACGCGACGAGCACCCCGCTTAGCGAAACCGAGGCCAAGACCTTCGGCGACGTCATCCTCATGATGGCGGGCTCCGACACCGAGGATAGCCACTATGGCCACACCTCCGTCGGGGAAAAGCGTTTGTCCTTCGGCACCCTCGCCAAGACCTATTCCAAGGATACCGGTTCCGGTGAAGCCTATGGCAACCTCGGCGTCATGGACATCGACACGTCCTTCGTCCAAGGCTTCCAATATGGCGTTTACGCGTACGACACCTTGTTCAATCAGCAGAACGCCTCTTCTTCCCTCGCCGCGAACCTGAAGTTCTCGAGCGAAGCGACCTACCGCAACGCCAAGGGCGAAGAAAAACCCTTGAGTGACGCGACTTCCGCGAGCGGCGTCTTCGGCGAAATCGGCCAAATCCCCTTCGGCGCGGCCGTCGCCCTCGCTAACGACGAAGTCCAGAAGAACTTCCCGAGCCAGACCTTCAAAGTCAATGACGGCAACACGGCCTACATGCCGCGCAACGTCATCTGGAACAAGTACTTCAACTCCCACCGCATCGCCGTCATCACCCCGAACCGCATCGCCTACAACGACGTCGTCGAGGCCGGCTTCAACACGAGCGTCGCCGAATCCGTCGGCGCGGCTTATGTCGAAGATAGCGGCGCGTACAAGATGAACGCCGAGCTCAATAGCTGGAAAGGCACCGTGGACACGGGCTATGCCGCGCTCCCCGGCTTCCAATACGACACCAAGGGCATCCTCCCGAACGTGAAAGATGCAAGCGGCACCGCCACGAACGTCCTTACGAACGAGAAAGGCCAGATCATTCTCGCCGTCCGCGGGGATTCCGGCACCAAGGGCATCCACTTCATCGTCGTCGATCGTTCCCCGCTCTCCCAATACGGCACCCGCATCGAGGCCAACAAGATCGTCTCCAACGACGAAGCCTACTATGCCGCCAACAAGGGCACCGCGGATATCACGACCCTCTCCGAGTACTTCACCTTCGAGAACCCGAGCACGAGCGTCTCTTACCCGACCTACTCCAAGAATAATGGCGTAGAAAACAAAACGACTCTCATTTCCCAGGGCCTCGTCGCCGACAAGACCGTCTATCAGAAGAACATCGACAAATTCAAGAGCACGGTCTCGGGCTTCAACAGCGACATCATGGAAACCTATGAAGTTCAGAAGCTCGTCACCGACACGCACGCCGAATTCAACACGGCGAACGCGAGCGTGAAGAAAGTCGTCGACAACATCTACAACTATTCTCAGCAAAAGCGTCGGAAAGCCTCTGAAGACGCCCGCAAGTCCTTGGATGATTCCTGGACCAAGTACGCCGAATTCCTCGTCCGCGAAGATGAATCCCGTGCTTTGCGCGAGAAGGGCGATCAAAAACTCATCACCGAAGCCGCGGCCATCCTCTACAACACCGAGGACGCCAAGAACAAGGTCAAAGCCTGGGGCAACGGCGGCGCCTGCTATGAGAAGCGTTAATCAAGGAGGAGCAACCATGAAATTCTATCGTACCCTTTCCGCGACCTTCCTTGCCGCGATGACCCTCGGCCTTGCTTCCTGCGAAGTCGAGATGGATCTCGCTTCCGCCGATCGCGACGAAGTCATCCTCAACAACGCCGCCATCTTCGCGAACAAGCTCGGCGACCTCTATGACGATGTCGTCACTTCCGGCGATTCCAACAGCGAACGCATCCTCAACAACATCCTCTTCCTCTACGCCAAGAGCTACTTCGGCGACTTCTATGAAGACTACGAAGCCGATGGCACCCTCAAGGCCGGCGTCAAGCCGAGCGCCTTCGTCGGCGAGAACGATGTCGTCGATGCCGCGAAAGCCAAGGACTTCTACAATTCCATCAAGACCTCGGTCCTGAAATCCTTCTGGACGGCCGTCAACAACTCGACCTATCAGAAGAACAAGGAATTCGACGAAAAGCTCTTCGTCAAAGCCCAGCAAGGTGACCTCTATTCCTTCCCCGAGACCGCGACCTATGCGAAGAAACTCGTCCGTGGCGAGCACACCTACCAAGATGTCCTTAGCTTCTTCCACGTCTCCGAGTTCGGCGCCTTCCGCGATTATTACAAGGATTATATCGCCCGCGCGTTGCTCCCGAATGCCTATCGCAAGGCCCTCGTCGAGCAATACCTGATCGACACCAACTACGGCACCCTCGGCCGTTCCTACGCCCGCAAAGTGGAATACGTCGCGCTCCCGAACCTCGACAAGTTCGAGGACTCGACCCGTTCCCTCGTCCGTTCCTACTGCAAACTCGTCCTTTCCAAGGCGAATTCCGTTCTTGGCGAGAAAGCGGCGACCTACAAAAAGCTCGACTTCCTCGACAAGCTCTACCAAGGCATCGTCGAAGACCCCGTCGAGAAGGCCTTCGCCGACACGATCTACGCGGACGCCGGCTTCAACCCGATCGCGGTCGAAACCCCGAATGGCGTCGTGAATTCCTATCGCGAAACGACCTACGGCCAGTTGCTTGACGATTACAGCAAGATCAACACCTCCCGTTGGGAAGAAGGCACGTCCACCGACTTCACCAATAGCGGTGCCTATAGCGCCGCGACCGGCCTCGACATGAAGACTCGCGACATCCTCGCGGCCTCCAAAGTCACCCGTGGCTGGTACACCTCGAGCGGTCTGAGCGACCTCCCGAGCACGATGAAGACCCGTCTCTTCAAGACCCAAGTCGCGAACGAGGTCGATGATCCGAAATACGAAACGAAACCGGCCGAGGAGACCGTCAAGGCGAACTTCACCTGGCGCGTCCAGGGCGAATACTACCTCCGTCCCGAGACCTTCCAAAGCGGCGAGGAATACCCCTACGCAATGTATGATGACTCGAGCAAGACCTGGTACATCGTCCGCATCGACGAGGCCGTCAAGGCGACCAAGCTCGTTCAGGACGTCGAGGACTCCGATTCCTCCTATGCCAAGCGCCCGAGCGATGGCAGCCAAGGCGAGACCTTAAACCAAATCGTCTGGAATGTCGCGGATCTCATCGCCGACGGCGACTCCTACAAGAAGGCCGCCCGTCAGCATTACGTCGAAGCCATGTCCATGGACTTCCACGACGACGACATCTATTCTTACTTCGAAACGACCTTCCCGGATCTCTTCGACTAAGAAATTGGACTATAATGAAAGGGCAGGATCCGTTCCTGCCCTTTCTTCTATTCATCAGGAGGAACCATGAAAGACATCTTCTGCCGCATCATCGACGGGGAAATCCCGTGCGTGAAAGTCTACGAGGACGATGACGTTCTCGCGATTCTCGACATCTCGCAAACGACCAAGGGACATACCTTGGTCATCCCGAAGGCCCATTGCAGCGATTTCTTAAGCGCCCCGAAGGAAATCCTCAACAAGGTTTTCGCGGTCGCCCAGCGCATCGGGCAAGCCCAGATCAGCATGCTCGGGGCGAAAGGGGTGAACATCTTAAGCAATGTCGGGGCCGAAGCCGGGCAAAGCGTCCCCCATTTCCACGTCCACGTCATCCCGCGTTATGGCAAGGACAACGGGTTCCAGATCACGATGAAGGAGCAAGACGTCTCTTCCATCGATCTCCCGCGTCTCGCGTGCGCGATTCAAGAAGGAATCAAAGAATAAAGGAAAAGGAGGCTAAGAGCCTTCCTTCCATCCCGGGCCTTGCGCCCGGGTTTTTCATTTTCCGAGATCCTGGAGCTGTTCCTCGAGACTCGTCCCGTAGGGCGAATGCTCGGTCTTCGCGTCGCGAGGCAAATAGAAATACCGGTTGTCGAGGGACCCGATACGGCCGGTCGGCTCCCCGGGATTGACGCCGGAATAGGCGTTGTCGAGCACGAGCATCTTCGCGTCGAAATCGTCAATCAGGCTGATGGCGAGGGCTTCCCTCGTCAAAGGGAGGACCGGGGACCCAAATTCGTATTTGCCATGGTGAGACAGGATGATGTGTTCCATCTGCAGGGCGATTTCGTAACAATGGAATTCCGGGGCATTTTCCTTCGCGAGGCGGTCTTGCTCGCTTTGAGGAAGATCCACGAAAGCGTAGTAGCCGAGTTCTTTAGCGACTTCGCGCACCTCGGCCTGACCGATCGAGATGTGGCCGACAAGGCGCCCCTGAACCGTGTAGAACGTCGCGTTCGGCCCAGAGAGTTCCATCACCTTCCCGATGTCGTGGATGAGAGTTCCCCCGATCATGAGGTCCCGGTTGAGAGAGGAATAGACGCGACTCACCTTGGCGGCGAGATCCGCCATCGTGACGCTATGGTAAAGAAGGCCCGAGACGAACGCGTGGTGATTGCGCGAAGCGGCCGGCCAATTCAAGTATTTTTCCTTGTATTTTTCAAGCAAACGGGCGACGATGGCGTGAATCGCCTCGTCCTGGATGGAAGAAATATAGGCATCGAGCTTGGCCTCGAGTTCCTTCTCGCTTACGGGGGCGCTTGGGATATAGGCGGACCAGTCGATCGCGGAATCGTCGACTTTCTCGACGCTCATGACCTTCATCTGGAGGCGGTTTCCGTAAGAAAGGACGGTGCCGACCACGTAGACGACTGTTCCCTTTTGGAGGAGTTCCTCATCCCCGGGCAGGACGTCCCATTTGCGTGCTTCCATGATGCCGCTTGCATCCTGAAACGTAATGCTCAGGTAAGGCTTGTTCGCGTTGGATACGCATTTCTTGGCATCCGCGACGAGATAGCGGCCATACACCTGCGTCCCGTCGGTCAAATCTTTAATCATCATTGCCGTTGTCCTCCTCGAGTTGTTTGATGTCGTCGTAACGGTAGCCCTTGCGGATCAAGGCGCTTAGGATATGCTCTTGCAATTCGTAACCCTCGTATTTCCTCTCGTAACGGATCTTGAGGGCAAAATAATCCCGGGTAAGGGCGTTGCGCTCTTCCTCGGGGTCGTTGGTCGTCGCGACGTCGTTGACCGCCTCGCGGGCGACGTCCTCTTCGAAGCCCCGTTCCATGAGGCCCTCGATCATTTTCATCCTCTTTTTGGAATTCGGGACCTTGGATGCCTTTTTGTTGAGAATGGCGGCATAACGGTCCGCCTTGTCCTTCTCGTCTTCCCAAGAAAAGGAAAGTTTGGAAAGAATCGCGTCGGAAATGCCGCGTTTGCGCAATTCGTAAAGAACTCTTTTCTTGCCGTAGCAGCGCAAGGAAGCGATGTCGGAGGCGTAGACCTTCGCGTAGAGATCGTCGTTGAGGAATCCCGCTTCCTTGAGACGGGAAAGAATCGAGCGGATCATCTCCTTCGAGGCTCCCTTCCCTTCGAGTTTCTTGCGGACTTCCGCGACGGTTTTGGTATCCGCGAGACAAAGTTTCAAGGCGTAGGCGTAATACACGTCGCTTTGAGCGAGGGAAACGAGTTTCGCACATTCTTTCTCGGAGAGGGTTTTGCCCTCGTATAGGGGCATCTCCGTGAAGGAATCCGGGGTGAGGGTCAGTTTTTCGCCATCGCTTAGCACGAGCGCAACACCCGATTTCTTGTAAGCGATGGATTCGATGGTTTTACCAGTTTTGACGGCAGACACGGGTGTAGACCTCCATGATGTTTTCGTAGAAATGCTCGAGAGAATAGATATCGACGGCGGCGAGGGCGTTTTTTCGGACGCGTTCCTTGCTCGCCTCATCCAAGGTGATGACGTGATTCAGTTTGTCCGAGAAATCATGCTCGTCGAAAAAGAAGAACCCCGTCTTGCCGTCTTGAATCGTCCCAACGAGGTTGTCGTCATAGCGCGCGAGGGTCAAGACCGAGGCGGCCATGGCTTCCATGAACGTGAGGCCCTGGGTCTCCGTGATGGAGGCGGAAGCGAAGCAATCGGCCAGATGATAGTACTTCTGCGTCTCGTTTTGGGATACCTTCCCCGTGAAAACGACCTTGTTCTCGAGGCCCAAAGCATGGGAAAGGTTCTTGAGCTCTTTCTCGGCGGGTCCCCATCCGGTGATGACGAAACGGGTCGGCACGGGCTCCCCCAGATCGAGGAAACGACGATACCCGCGCAGCAGCACGTCGATCGACTTTTCCTTCGCGACGCGGCCAAGGGAAAGGATGACGAATTCATTGGGCAGGATGCCGAATTGGGCCTTGAGGGCCCGCGTTTCCTTTTTGTCTTCCCTTTCGATTGCGAAACGGTCGAAGTCGATGCCGGTCGGGATGACGTAGACGATGGCGTCGATCCCAACGACGCGGAGATAATCCTGAATCTTCTCGCTCGGAGCGACAATGGCGTCGAAATGGGTCGTGCGTTCGCGGAAGAAACCGCGGACGAGGTGTCGGGCGGCGCGATCGAAATGGCCCTTGGTCACGTAATAAGCGTAATCCTCCATCATCGTGTGGAAGGTGTAAACGGTGGCACAATGCAATTTGCGCGACATGAACATCCCGAAGAAGCCGATGCTGAAATCCGTCTGGACGTGGATGACGTCCGGATGGAAACGCTCGATGCGTTTCGCGGCCGCCTCGTTGTAAAAGCGGGCGAAACGGTACCCGTAATACATCTTCATCTGGATGCCGGGGATGCGGATGATTCCCTCTTCGAAACTCACTTCATTCGAGAAGGGATTCGTCGTGACGACCAAAACCTTGTGCCCGTGGGCGCGCAGGGTGGTCGCGAGATTGTCCGTCGAGGTGGCAACTCCGTTGATCTCGGGAAGATAGGTGTCGGAAAACAAGGCAATATTCATGTCAAATCTCCCAGGTGTCCCACCCGTTTCCTCCGCCGGAGGAGCCGTTCTTCTTTTTCTTGGCTTTCTGCTTCTTCGGCTTTTCCGTTTTGCTCGGGGAGGCTTCCGCTTCGAGATATCGCCTTTCTTCCGTCGGGGCGATCTTCATGCGGGTCGCCGCGAAATCGGTGGGTTTGTTCGGCTCGTCTTCGTAAGGGATGTTGATTTCCTTGCTCGTGCGCTTCTGGGCATTCCCGGAGAAACGCCTCTGGAATTCCCGTCTGGAGAACTGAGACGTCTCATACATCGTGTCCGACGACCGTTTGCGTTCCTCGTACGTCTCAAGCTGCAAAGTGACGAACGTCTTGCGGCTCGCGTAGGTGACAGAAGCCCCGCCGCGGCTGTGATAGAAGGCGCTCACGATGCCGGAAAGGAGAAGCACGAGGTGGAAGGTCGCGGTACGCCATAGAATCTGGGTCGCGATCGTGATGGGGAAGGAGCCCGCGAAGAAAGGCTGGAAAACGAGGTTGTAGAAAAGCTCGGAAACGCCCGCGGAACCCGGGAGAGGGATGAGCCCCGTGACCATCTGATGAAAGGAGGTGTAGAAACTCGCGCGGAGCATGGACGGGGTTTCCAAATCGAAGGAATAGAAAACAAATGGAGTTTCGGTTCCCCAGGCGTGCATGGCAAGACCGCAAAAATAGGGAATCGAGAAGCGAAGGACAAGCAGGATGAAAAAGAGGTTGAGGAGCAAAACCAAAACCGGGATGTTCGACTGGAGGCGGCGAAGCTCGATCTTGAAGTTCTCGACCTGGACGCGCAAGGACTCGCGGGCCTCGTCCGGTTTCTTGAGAATCCTGATCTTGCCGAGGAAACCGATGACGTGGTGGAGAATGAAATTGTGGATGTGATGGTTGTAGCTCATCACGAACAAGATGAGGATGACGGATAGGTTAAGCGTGAAGCCGACGACGATGAGAGGCCACATGGGGACATTCCAACTCGATCCGAAGACTTGGCCGATATCCGGGCTGAGGGAGAGGACGGTCCGCCATTCAAAGCAAAGGGAGCAAACGCCGAATAGGATGAGGGCGACCTGATAAAGGATGAACCACATGACCATGATGGACGCGGCGTTGCTCACCAAGATTCCCTGACTTTTCAAGGTGTAGACCTGCATGATCTGACCGCCACTCGCCCCTGGGGTGACATCACTATAGAACTGACCAACCATGGAGCAGGCCAAGCCTTGGTGATACCGATATTTTCGGGTATAGAGGCGGCAGAAAATGAAAACGATCAGGCCTTCGATGAGATAGGTCAGGGCCACGACCCCGAAAACAAGGAGGACATAGCGCCAATCGGCGCTCGAGAAAGTCTCGACGACCGAATCGAAATCGTTCCAGAGGGAGATGGCAAGCGAAATGCCCGTCGCGATCAAGACGACCAGAACGTAAATGAGATATTTCCAAGCGCCGCCCTTTTTCGCATCTTTGGGCTGCGAGTTCATTTCGTATTCTGCCATGTGTAGGCTATTCTAGCCTAGTTTCGTCTATTTGGGAATTGTTAGGCGTTCTCGTTTGGGTCGAAAGAAGGCATCGGGAGGAGTTTGTGGAGATTCCTTTCGTGCATCCGGTCGATCTTCGCCTTCGTTTCTGCGGGTGCTTCCCCGGTCAAGATATAACGGTCTAGGGTTTCGTAAGAGAAGCCGATTTTCTCCTCATCCGTTTGGCCGCAAAGGCCATCGCTGGGAGTTTTTTCGACCAAAATAAGGGGGACGTTGGTGCATTTTCCGATTTGCCGAACCTCGCTAACGAGAAGATTCGAGAGAGGCGAGAAGTCGCCCGCGGCATCACCGAATTTCGTGGAATAGCCGATATAGTCTTCGCTGCGGTTGCACGTGTTGACGACCCGACCTCCCTTAGGAAGGGACTGTGCGATCGCATACAAGGTCGCCATGCGAAGGCGAGGGGGCAGATTGATCAAGGCATCTTTGCCAAGACGTTCCTTTCCTCCAAGGGCGGCAAGCATTCCCCGATAGCCTTGCTCGATGTTGATTTCAATGGCCTTGAGACCCAAGGCCTTGACTAAAGAACGGGAATCCTCGATGTCGGGCTGCTCTCCATTCGGCATCAAAACCCCGAGCACCCGTTCGGGGCCAAGAGCCTCGAGGCAAAGAGCGGCGCAGATGGATGAATCCTTGCCCCCGGATATGCCGATCACGGCCGTGCACTCCGGCCCATTTTGGCGGAAATAATCCTTGATCCATTCGACGAGCCGGCGTTTGGTTTCCTGTGGGTTGTCAAGCATGATGGTTCCCTCAACACCTTAAGTTTACGCAGAACCCTCGAATTGACAAGGCCGATTCCTTGGGTTGAAAGCAAGAAAAAAGACCGGCGTTTTGCGCTGGTCTTTGGAGGTTTACGCGATTTCGCGCGCTTTTGCGTGGAACGCGATGCCGGTGGCATCCGGCCCGCAGTGGGCGCCGGCGGTCGGGTTGATGGGGATGACGCGGATGTCATAGCCTTCACCGAAGCGCTCGACGAAACGATCGATTAGCTTCTTCGCGAGGTCATCGCAATCCGTGGAAGCGACAAGCACCGGGTAGTTCTTCATGTCGTCCTGCAGTGCTTCCACGTAATCGAGGAGCTTCTCGATGGAATTCTTGCGGCCTTTCGCCTTACCGATGGAACCCATCTTGCCCTCGGCGTTGATGTTGATGATCGGCTTGATGCCAAGGAGGTTGCCCATCGTGGCGCTGATGCCGGAAACGCGGCCGGAACGGGCGAAGAACTTGAGGTCGTCGGCGAAGAAATAGACGGCGAAATGATCTTCTTCTTTCGCGCACCATTCGACGATTTCCTCGGCGGTCGCCCCGTTCTTGTAGAGCTTGCCGATCTCCATGATCATGAGAAGGGCGGGAATCGTAATATGCTTCGTGTCAATCTCGTAGAATTTCCGTTCCGGATACTTTTCCTTGAGTTCTTCCAAAGCAAGGCGCATCGCGTTGAAGGTGGAAGTCATCGCGGAAGAGAAATGGGGGTAGAGGATATCATCGCCCGCGGCGAAGACCGGCTCGAAGTATCGGATGTAATCCGCCGGGGACAGGGCACAGGTCGAGGCAAGCTTTCCTTGGCGGAGGCGGTCATAGAAGGGATGGGGCTCGAAGGTTTCCCAGTCCTCGTAGGGTTTGATGACCTTTTCGTCTTCGACGTAAGGCATCGAGATGAGGCTGAAGCCATACTCTTTCGCGATCGCCGGAGTGACGTCGCAATCGGTGTCGACAAATATTTTTAGCATACTGCTACTCCTTTTTTTCCAATTCATCAAGACGGGCCTGGATGAGTTCCTGGCTATGTTCCGCCATCTCCACTGTCGTCATCTCGGCGACTTGTTCCTTCGATAGGACTTCAAGGAAATCAAGCCGAACGTGGGTGAATCGGCGGAAGAAATTGGAATGCACGTTTTGGGTACCCGTGACACAGGCGATGACGACCGGGACCTGCGCCTTTTGGGCAATTTTGAAGGAGCCGGCGTGGAAAGAGGACATCCGCCCATCTTTGTTACGCGTTCCTTCCGGAGCAATATAAATCGAAGAGAGGTCCTCTTTCAAGAACCGAACGGCCTTGAGAATGGCGCGAAGCCCCTCTTTCGGATTGGAGCGGTCGATGGGGATGAATCCCGTGTAATGGGAACATTTCCCCGCGATCGGGAAGTGCTCGGCTTCTTTTTTCAGAATCGGGATGATGTGGAAGCGCCCAAGATGGGCGAGAACGATCAGGAAGTCGAACATGGAGGTGTGGTTGCTCACCATCAGGAAGCGGCTGTCGGTCGGCACTTTCTCGACTCCCGTGATCTCGGCTTTGATCCAAAGGAATCCGAAAAGCCATTGGATGATTTGGCAAACGAGCCAGTAGGCGGCGCGGCGCGGCTTCTTGACGTCCTTTTCGAGGGGATGGGCCATGCAGAAAAGGAAGAACGAGATGACGAGGATCATAAAAGCCCCGAGCCCATATCCAAGGGACATCAGGATAATCCAAAAGGCATGGGGCCAAGGAAGGGCTGCCAAAGGCGTGAAAAAATAGGTCAGCAAGGCCGCGACCACCCCCAGCGCAAGAGAAATCAAAGAGATAATCATGTCGGAATATGAGGGGCTTTTCGCCCTCAATGCCTAAGAATTATACCCATTAAAGGCAGCTTTTTGAACATTTTGTCCGAAAACTGTCTAACTTTACTAAAGTAAAAAACTTGACTTTCTTCTTGCATACGGCTAATTTTTTAAAACGAAAGGAACTAGTATGCAAAACTATATTCTATCCGCTACTTCCACCGCTGACCTCTCAAAGGAACACTTCGAGTCCCGCGGCATCCCATATCTCTGTTTCCACTTCATGATGGACGACGTCGAGCACATCGATGACCTCGGCCAAACCATGCCCTTCGACACCTTCTACCAGAAGATGGAAGAAGGTGTGATCACCAAGACGAGCCAGCCCTCGACCGGCCAGTATCTCGAATATTTCACCCCCTTTCTCGAAGCGGGGAAGGACATCCTCCACGTCTCCCTTTCTAGCGGCCTCTCGGGCGAATTCAACAATGCGACCCTCGCCGCGAAAACGTTGCTCGAGAAATACCCGGAACGAAAGATCATCGTCATCGACTCCTTGGGTGCTTCGAGCGGCTACGGCCTCTTCGTGGACAAGCTCGCGGATCTCCGTGACGAGGGAATGAGCCTCGAAGAACTCGCTGCCTGGGCCGAAGAGCACAAGCTCAACGTCCATCACTGGTTCTTCTCGACGGACCTCAAGTATTACGTCCGCGGCGGCCGCGTCTCCCGTGTCAGCGGATTCCTCGGGGGCATCCTCCATATCTGCCCGCTTCTCAACATGGACGACGAAGGCCATCTCATTCCGCGGGAAAAATGCCGCCCGGAACGCAAAGCGATCCTCCGCATCGTCGAGATGATGAAACAGCACGCGGAAAACGGCCTCGACTACGATGGCAAGGTTTACATGTCCATGTCCGCCTGCCCCGAACTCGCCGAGCCGGTCGCCAAACTCGTCGAGGAAACTTTCCCCAAGATGAAAGGGAAAGTCCTCATCAACTCGATCGGAACCACGATCGGTTCCCACACGGGCCCCGGCACCGTCGCCCTCTTCTTCTTCGGCGATAAGCGCGGGCACTGATCCGCTTCTTCGCAGCCAAGCGCAAATTCCTTGGCTGCTTTTCTTTTGCGCGCGCATATAATCTTTTTAGTATGCTGAAACGCTTGCAGATTTCGAACCTCGCCATCCTCGAAAACGTCGACGTCACCTTTCAGGACGGCTTTACGGTCCTTAGCGGCGAAACGGGCGCGGGGAAAAGCCTCGTCATCGATTCCCTCTCCCTGCTTCTAGGAACGCGCGCCTATAGCGAATGGATTCGCGCGGGCGAAGAGAAGGCGCTGGTTCGCGGGGAATTCCAGATTGATTCTCCCAAGACGAAGAGTCTCCTTTCCAAGGCGGGTATCGACCTCGAAAACGGGCTTCTCGTCATCGAGAGAATCCTTTCCCGGACCAAAAGCGTCGTTCGGATCAACGGGGCATCCGCCTCGCTTGCGGAGCTTTCCCGCATCGCGCCGTATCTCGCGGACATCCATTCCCAGTTCGACTTCGGGAAGATCCTCGACCCCTCGAATTACCTTTCCATGATTGACCTCGTGTCCCCGGGGAAAACGGAAATCCTCAAGGCGGATTACCGCGCGGCACTAGCGGAATATCGCGATGCCAAGGAACGTTATGAATCCATCGTCGCGAGGAAGAGGAAAATCGAGGAAGACCGCGATTTCTATGCGTACCAGTATGGCGAGCTCAAGGCGGCGAACCTCGTGGAAGGCGAGGAAGAGGAAATCCAAAAGGAATTGTCCCTCCTCAAGAACTATGACAAGATTCATTCCCTCGCGGAAGAGGCCCGGGAAGAGATCGAAAGTGATTTCCTCGACCGACTCTATGAGCTAGGGAAAACCCTCGATAAGCTTTCTCGCTTCCAAAAGGATCTCGAAGGCATTCAATCCTTGGTCGATGAACGCTACTACGAACTCGAGGACGCGTTCTCAACACTCAAAAAGAAATTCCGGAACATGGATTACGACCCCTCTCGTCTCGATGAGCTCGAGCAGAGGGAGAGCGATTTGTCTTCCTTGAAACGGAAATACAAGAAATCGATCCCGGAACTCATCGCTTATCGGGATTCCCTCGCAGAAAGCCTCGGGGAGAACGCAAGCCTCGAAGATACGCTCCTAGAGGCCCAAAAGACGATGGAAAACGCTCTCCAAAAAACCTTGGAAAAGGGCAAGGACCTTTCTTTGTATCGCCAAGAACTTGGCAAATCCATCGAGAAAGAGATTCGCCATCACCTCAAGGACCTTCTTTTGGACGCGGCCTTCGAGGTTCGCTTTTTCGCCGATCTCAACCATCTTGGGGAATCCGATCTCAAGGAAGATGGCATCGACGCGGTCGATTTCTACATCGAGCCCAACCCGGGGGAAGGGATGAAAAGCCTTTCGCGCATCGCCTCGGGTGGCGAGGCGAGCCGCATCATGCTCGCCTTCAAGGCCCTCTTTCTCAAATCGAGCGGGGTTTCCACGATCATCCTCGATGAGATCGACACGGGCATCTCGGGGGAGGCCGCGAGCAAGGTCGCTTCCAAGATCGCCGAGATTTCCCTCTCGACCCAGGTCATCGCGATCAGCCACACCCCGCAAGTCGCCGCGCGCAGCGACCATCATTTGCTCATCGAGAAATCCGTGAGCAAAGGTCGCACCTCCGCCCATGTCAAAGTCCTCGGGCACGAGGAGAAAATCAAGGCCATCGCGACCTTGATTGCCGGCAAAAACCCAACGGAGAAGCAAATGGAAGCCGCAAGGGACATGGTTCTATCCATGCGCTAAAGCGACGCAAAACCCTAGGATTCCAAACAAAAAGGAACGTCCCAAGAAGAGGCGTTCCTTTTTTCGTCATTCGGAAACCGTGGTATCCCAACGGATTTTGGACGCGTCGTCCACGTGGATGCAAATCCTGACCGAGGGTTGAGGATAATCGTTCCAGGACTTTTCCTGAGCGACGGAAATCGTGTAATTCTTCTCGTTCCGATAGAGGGTCGCCCCATCGTTTTGCGAATCGGTCTCGGAGGTAGCAACGTAACCAGAGGCGAGGAGGATCGCCTTATAGTCCGCGACGAATTTGTCGAGGGAGGCTTGATCCGTCGTCTTGTCGGCGTTAAGGAACTGACCGGTCTGGACGTAGCAGAAGGTCGGGTTGCTCTGGAGCCATCCGACGACGCCGCTCCAACCGACGGGGGAATCAAGGAAGGGGAGGACCTGCGGGAGCGGGGTTCCTTCGATGGTCCATTCGTTCATGTTGTTGAGCAGGCCGCCTTGGGCTTCGGGATCTTCTTCCCAGCTTTTCACGATGGTGTTGTCGACGATGTTGTCGAAATCAAGACCCGTCGAAGCGGTTCCGAACTCGGAGAATTCGATGTTGAGGGTGATTTCCTCGTCGAAATAGGTTCCCTTGGTCGAAGCGGAGGCGATGTATCCGTCTTCGCTCAAGGTGATCGTGAGGGGGCTGTCCCAGCTCACGTAGCTCGAGGAAGTCGGTAGATAGGACATGTAGATGACGGCGACGCCGTGGTCCGCGGAAGTCGAATAGGAACCATCTTGGTTCTTCGTGAAGATCTCCGGGGCGCCGCGGAAGGTCGGGTAGCGGGTCACGCCGCTAGCGGGGTTATGCCAATAAGCGTTGACCGTCGAGTTCTTCTCGACTTGATTCTCGGAATTGACCGTGTATTTGTAGTAATGGGTGTCATCGATCTTGCGGATGCCCGTATGGAAGGAGTTCGGGCCGACCGAATAGCTCTGGTCGATCGTGTTTTCCTCGAAAATCAAGGTTTCATCGACGTCATAATCGTTATCGGAAGAATAGTCGTAGGTGAAATGGACCTTGTAATTCCGGGCGTCCTTCATCTTTTGCAGCGCGGTTCCGACAGCATCGTGGTAGTCCTTGTGCTCGTAAGGTTTGGCGTGCTCGATCTCTGCGGTCCCGAATTCCGAGAACGTCCCATAGAGGATTTGTCCATATTTGACGTTGTTCTTATGGGTGGCGGAGTCGAAAGTCGGGTCGACTTGGATGTGGAAGCCGATCGTGCCGTCCTTGTTCATGAATAAGACGATGTCATCGGGCGTGAACCCGGAAAGGAAGAGGGGGTAGCAAAGATAGCTCGCGTCGAGCCATTCCCCGATGAAATGATAGGAAGTCCCTCCGTCGAAAGTCACGA
This sequence comes from Caryophanales bacterium, assembly GCA_028726925.1. Taxonomy (GTDB): domain Bacteria; phylum Bacillota_I; class Bacilli_A; order RFN20; family CAG-826; genus Alloenteromonas. The sequence continues at coordinate 21,616 of JAQYPI010000122.1, forward strand.
AGGATTCCGGGGTAACGATGGTGTTGTCCGCGAAGAAATTCGTGTAGGCGGAATTGGCCCAGGCGCGGTCGTTGCCATCCTCGTCGACGATCTTCTCGCTCAAGACCTCATTATCGATGCTCACATATTCGCGCCCGACTTTGTTGTTGGCGGTGCGAACGTATTGGTAAGTCTTCGTCGCGCCGGTCTGGAGGTTCTTTTCCGTCAAGGAATAGGCGTCCGTCCGCGGACCAACGCTCACGTCGGTCGAGGCGGCGCCGGTTTCTTCGAAGATCGTGGTCAATTCGTAATTGTATTCGAGCTTCTCGCCATAGTTGAGGTCATAGGCATATTGCTCTTGGGTCGTCTTGACCTTGAGGGACGAAGTGAGAAGCTGGAAGGTATCCTCGGGCATGGGTTCGCCGTCGGCTTTCTCCTTGATCTCGAAATAGCGTTTGACTTCGATAGAAGGATCCTCTTCCAAATAGGCGTGGATGAAGAAACGCCCCGCGCATTTCGGGGTCACGAGGGCTTCCGGCATGAGGGTGTAGTCATAACCGGATTCCGCCATGAGATCCTGAAGGCTCGAGATTTCCGCGGTCGTCTCGTCCGAGGTCTCAAAGATGACGTTTCCCCGCTTTTCCTGCTGGAAGGTCACGTAGACAGAACGGGAATTTCCGACGAAGAAGGCGCCGCGCACCTCGAGGTCGATGCCTTTGCCCGTGATGGGGGAAGGCCCCTCGACTTCGCTCGAGGAAATCGAAGGAACGGAATCCGTGGAGGATTCCTCGGGGATGGATGAATCGGTAGGCGGTTCACCGCAAGAAGCGAGGAGCATCGCGCTCGTCGCTAGAAGCAATAGTCCTTTTGCTTTTGTCATGTTCTGGACTCCTTTACACAAACCAAACGGAATTATCTTATAAGATAGGAATTAATCAAGCGAAAAGCGCCAATCATCGAAAAGGAGGCGAGCAAGAATTCATTCCGCCGCTATAGCGTCGCCAGCCAAAGCCCCCGTCGAGAGGGCGATTTGGATGTTGAATCCGCCCGTCAAGGCATCCACGTCGAGAACCTCGCCTGCGAAATAGAGACCCGGTATGAGTTTGGACTCCATCGTGGATGAAGAAATTTCCTTTACGGATACGCCACCAACGGTGATTACCGCCCGCTCGAAAGGATTGAGACCCGCGAAATGGAGGGGCAATCCCTTGAGGGCTTTCGCGAGGGCAAGGCGTTCCTCTTTCCGGAAATCCGAAACGGTCCGGGAAAGGTCGATTTTGGAAATAGAAGCGAAAAACGGGATGAAATCTTGGGGCAGCAACGATGAAAGGAGATTATGCAAAGTCTGTTTCCGGTCCTTTTGGATTTCCCTTTCCAAGCGAGCATCGAGCTGTTCGAGGCTTAGGGCGGGTTTCAAATCCAAGGAAAGGCTGGGGGTTTCTAGATTGCTGAGGCGGCTTGAAACCGTCAAGGCAATCGGACCATCGAGGAAACCTCGACGGAAGGTGAGTTCGCCGAATTCGGTCTTCCTCTTCTTTCCATCTTGATAAGAAAGCGCGACGTTCTTTAGAGTCAGGTTTTCCAAATTCGATGGGATGGGTTCGCTAATTTTGAGTCCGACAAGCCCAGGACGCAACGAAGTCACTGCATGCCCAAATGCCGTCGCGAACCGATGCCCATCGCCCGTCGAACCCGTAGAAGGGTAGGCGAGGCCACCCGTGGCGATCACGACATGATCGGCGCGATATTCGCGTCTTTCTGTCCTGACAAGGAATCCTTCCGAGGAGTCCTTGATGTGCAAAACGGGTTCCTCGAAATGGAAGGAAACCCCTTGCTTCATCGCTTTGTGGACCAAGGCGTCGGTGATGTCATATGCCTTATGGCTGCGCGGGAAAACGCGTTTCCCGCGTTCGACCTCCAGTGGAACGCCTTCCCCCTCAAAGAAAGCCATGGCGTCCTGCGCGGAAAAGTTCGCAAAGGCGCTGTGAAGAAAATGGGGATTGCGCATGACGTTCGCAATGAATTCCTGAGGCGTGCAATCATTGCAGACGTTACACCTTCCCTTGCCCGTGATGAAAAGCTTCTTCCCTGCTTTCTCGTTCTTCTCAAGCACGAGGACCTTAGCCCCGAATTGGGAAGCGTGGATGGCGGCGGAGAGCCCCGCGGGGCCCGCTCCAATGATGATCGCGGAAAGGTTGTCCATGGCGCGGATACTTTACCATGGCCGGGCGCCTCGGAGAAGATTTGCAAAATCGTAAGGGAGATGTTCGAATTTTTCACAGAGGAGAAAGCCCCCGTTTGCCTTTTGGCCCCATCGCCTCTACAATGAGCGCGTTCCCTGAGCAAGTACCCCCATGAACCCAGTTTCCACCCCCGACGAAATCCTCGTGAAAAAGGCCATCCCCCACTTTCCGGAATGCGGCGCCTTGAAAAGCTTTGTCCGCATCACCCAAGGCCACATCAACGACACCTTCCGCGTTGAATGTGAGAAGGGCCCCTTCCTTTTGCAGCGCGTCTCTCCCGTCGCCTTCAAAGAACCCCTCAAGGTCATGAAAAACATCGAGGGCGTCACCCACTTTCTCCACGATAGCATCGTGAAAGAAGGTGGAGATCCCAAGACCGGGTGCCTCAATCTGCTCCCAAGCGATCAGGGCAAGTCCTATTGGCAGGATCAAGACGGCGACATTTGGCGCGTTTATCTCTTCGTCTTCGGCATGAGCTATGACACCCCCAAGAATCCTGAGGTTTTCCGCAAAGCAGCGGAGGCATTCGGTCGTTTTCAGCATCTCCTCTCCGCGTTCCCGGCCTCCGATCTCGAGGAAGTCATCCCCCATTTCCACGATACGCCCAAGCGCTTCCGCGACCTTTTGGCGGCCATTGATAACAACTTCAGCAAACGGAAGGACACCTGCCTCGACCTCATCGAACTCGCTTTGGAACGTCAAGACAAGATTTCCAAGGTCGTGGACGGCCTTCGCGATGGAACCCTTCCCTTGCGCACGACCCATAACGACACCAAACTTAACAACATCATGTTCGACGTGACCGGGGAGAAACCCCTTTGCGTCCTCGACCTCGACACGATCATGCCGGGCAGCGCCCTCTACGATTTCGGGGATTCCATCCGTTTCGGGGCCAACACCGCCACCGAAGACGAGAAAAATCTCAGCAAAATCCATTTCTCCCTCGAGATGTTCCAAGCGTACGCGGAAGGATTCATCCGCGGAGCAGAGGGCAGCCTGACGGAAGACGAAATCCGCCTCTTCCCCTATGGGGCATGGCTCATGACCTTCGAATGCGGCATCCGTTTCTTGACCGACTATCTCGATGGCGACCATTACTTCCACGTTGCCTACGCGGACCACAACCTCGTCCGGGCCAGGGACCAATTCGCCTTGCTTCTGGACATGGAAGCCAAGGAAAAGGAAGCCAGCGCCATCATCGAAACCCTTTTGAAAGCGAGATGACCTCTCGCTTTTTCTAATATTTCTCTCCTTTCTTTGCGAAATGTTTTCCTTTTAAGGAAACACAGGCTAATCAAATGCCAAATCGATTAGAATAGAATTCATGAGAGTCATTGGGGTTGACATCGGGGGGACGGCCATCAAAGCCGGGTTTTTCTCCTCGAACCAACTCTTAGAGTCTTTGCGCTACCCGACGAATGCCGCAAAAGGACGGGAAGCCGTCCTGAAGCAAATCGTCGATTCCATCCGCTACTTGATCCAATCGCAAGGCTTTCCCCAAGCGATCGGCGTTGTCTCGACCGGGGACATCGATGAAAAAGGGGTCTACAGGAAAGTCCACAACATCCCTTGCTTCGAGGGTTTTGCCTTGAGCGCCGCCCTCGAGGAGATCTTCCGGGTCCCCGTTTACACGGCCAACGACGCGGTCGGGGCTCTTCTTTGCGAGATGAACCGTTTCCCGACCCTATCGAATCTTGTGGTCCTGACGTTTGGGACCGGGGTCGGATGCGCGACGTTGCTCGATGGATCCATCGCTCACGACGAACGTTACGATTATGGGCACCACGTCCTCATCCGGGACGGGGAACCATGCCGTTGCGGGAAGCGAGGGTGCGCGGAAAGCTATTTGAGCGCAACCGCTCTCAAGCGCTTCGCCAAACAAGCCTATGGCATCGAGATCAAGACGTTAGACTTCTTCACGAGGGTTCGCAGGAAAGAGGCCAAGGCCCTTGCCATATTCCGGGATTACTGCGCCCTATTGAACCTCCTCCTCGATGATATCCAGAAGGACATCCATCCCCAGAAAATCATCCTTGGGGGCGGGGTCATGGGCGCCCAAGACGTCCTCGCCCCGGCCATCCGTCTGGACCCTAGCCTTTACGCTTTCTCTAGCGCAGGCACGAAAGCCGGCATCGTCGGCGCTTCCTTGCTTGCGAGGAAATATGGAATAATCAAAGCATGAAATCATTTCGAGACATCAACATCGTTTTCCCCGATGGGGTCCGGAAGGGAAGCATCACCTTCGACGAGCGTTCCATCCTCTCTTTCGAGGCCTCGGAAAACGCGCTTTCCCTGCCAGAAGGCGTTTACCTTGCTCCCGGTTTCCTCGATGAGCATATCCACGGGGCCTGCGGGCGCGACGCGATGGACGGGGATCCGGAATCGATCCTGAAGATCGCTGACGCCCTCGTTCAGGAAGGCGTCACCTCGTTCCTCCCGACGACGATGACGGAAACCATCCCCGCGATTGAGAAATCTTTGCTTTCCATCCAAGAAGCGAAAAAGAAGCAAACTTCCGGCGCGAACATCGCTGGTATCCATCTCGAGGGACCCTTCATCTCTCCAATTTTCAAAGGAGCCCAGGCCGAGATCAATATCCAGAAGCCGAATCCCGCGCTGCTCGAGCGTTTTCAAAAGCTTTCCGGCGGCTTGATCCGCATCGTCACCTTCGCTTACGAAGAAGATGGCGGGGAAGAGTTCTTGAAAGCATGCTTAAGACTGAACATCACCCCTTCTCTTGGACATAGCAACGCCACGGGTCAAGAAGCCCTCGCCTCGTTTGATAAAGGCGTAACCTCCGTCACGCACCTCTATAACGCTCAAAGCCGGTTTCATCACCGCGACATCGGGATCGTCGGGGCCACCCTCCTCCGCGATGGCGTGAAGGCCGAGATCATCGCGGACTTCCACCATTCTTCCAAGGAAGCAATCGCTCTTCTTTGCAAGACAAAACGAAAGGAAGACATCGTCTTGATCTCGGATTCGACGGAAGCCAAAGGGCTTGGGGAAGGGGCCAAAGCAAAACTTGGCTCCCAAGAGATTCACGTGCAAAACGGGCTTGCTTTGCTCGAAAACGGCACGATTGCCGGGAGCATCCTCCGCATCGACGACGCGTTACGAAACGTGAGTTCCGTGGCAAAAGGCTATTCCTATAGCGATATCGTGAACCTCGCGGCCTTGAACCCGGCCAAGAGCTTGCGGCTCGATGGGCGCCTTGGCTCGATCGCCATCGGGAAGGAGCCGTCCTTCTCGTTATTGGATTCTTCGTTCCACGTCCTCGCGACTATCGTGAACGGGACGGTCGCATACCGAAAACCATAAAAGGAGAACAACATGATCATCAAAATCTTCAAAGATTCCAAAGAACTCGGAATCGCCCTCGGGAAGGAATTCGTGGACGCCGTCGAGGCGAACCCGTCCATCATCTTGGGCCTCGCGACTGGATCGAGCCCCCTTGGTACTTATGCCTCCATCATTGAAAACAGCAAGGAACGTGGGGTCTCTTTCTCGAAAGTCAAAACCTTCAATCTCGACGAATACCTCGCTTGCCCCCTCGAAGACCAAACCTACCGGGCTTTCATGAAAGAGAATCTCTTCTCCCATATCGACATCCTCGAGGAAAACACCCATTTCCCGAACGCGACCGGCCTTTCGGATTATGACAAAGAAATCGCGGAAGCCGGAGGCGTCGACTTCCAGCTTCTCGGGATCGGACGCAACGGGCACATCGGTTTCAACGAGCCGGGAACCCCCGCGGATAGTTTGACTCACGTCGTCGACCTCACGGAATCGACGAGAGTCGCGAATGCCCGTTTCTTCCGCGACGACCTATCCCTCGTGCCGACCCAAGCCGTCACGATGGGCATCGGCACCATCACCAAGAGCCGTCGGATCGCCTTGATCGCGAACACCCTCGACAAAGCCGAACCCATCGCCAAGCTCCTCCAAGGCAAAAAAGACCTCGACTGCCCGGTGACCGCGCTCATCGATCACCCGCATTTCGAGGTCTATCTGACCGAGGAAGTGGACGAAGCGGTCCAAAAGCTTCTCGCCGGATCACTCGCCGATTGAAAAACCTAAAGCCGCGGCGCCATAAATCCCGATATCCGCGCCGAGGCGGGAGATTTTGACGTCGACCTTCGGAGCCTTGTCGACCCCGAATCCATAACCGAACTTCTCAAGATAACGTTCAAGAGGCTGGCGCAGATTCTCGCCCTGCTTGGAGACCCCGCCGGAAAGGACGATGACTTCCGGCCGGAAGATATCGATGAGGTTTAGGCACCCCACTCCTAAATATTCGATGTATTGATCAACGACCTGTTGAGCGACTTCATCGCCTTTTTTCGCGCATTCGAAAGGGAGGGCGGCATCGATTTTCACGCCTTTGCGGACTTCTTCTGCCATTAAGGATTCCGGATGGGCCTCGACCGCCTTTTTCGCCTCGCGAGTCAAGGCCGTCGCAGAGGCATAAGTCTCAAAGCAACCTTTCCTTCCGCAAGGGCAAGGAATGCCGCCGGCCACGATGACCATGTGGCCGATTTCCGCGCCTTTGCCTTCGTTGCCGACGTAGAGTTGCCCATTCACGAAAATGCCGCCGCCGATACCGGTACCAAGGGTTAAGAGAATCGCGTTCCTGTACGCCTTTTCTTGGCCGAATTGGATTTCGCCGAGCATCGCGGCATTCGCGTCATTGTCGATTTTGCACGGGAGCGAAAGCTTATCCGAGAGGATTCTCGCGACCGGAAGGTTTTTCCATCCGAGGTTGCTCGCGTAATCGCAGACGCCGGTGAACGTATTGATCCCGCCAGGGACGCCACAGCCTATGCCGATGACGCGATCGCCTTCCGATAGGCTTTGAAGGGATTCTTTCGCGGAAGCGATGAGCCGGTCCAAAGCGCTTTCCTGCTCTTCGCCCGGTACAACGGGAACGACGAAACGGGAAGAAAGATGACCTTGACGATCAACCAAGGCGCCCTTCATGGACGTTCCGCCGATATCGATAGCCAAAACGAGTTCACTCATAATCCATTAAATTATCAGTCCCTTTCTTTAAAGTGAGCAAGGAAACTGATTGATTCGCGAAAAAGAGAAAGAACAAGAGAAGATTTTGCAAAAGAAAAGGCGCTCAGCGGCGCCTTGTTCGAAACGACATCACTCGTGGCAATAGCCGTTCGAGAAATGGATCATAGCCTTCTTTGCATCCGCTTTCATCGCCTTTTTGGCGACGTCGGCGACCTCATGATAGAAGGTGGGATTCGCTTCCTCGATGTATTTCTTGGCGGCGAAAACGCCTTCGCGCGCCATGTAGGAATAGTAATTGATCTTGCGAATGCCGCAGTCGATGGCGGTCAAATAATCCTCGGGCGAGACGCCGGATCCCCCATGCATAACGAGGGGGACGCCCGTCAGGGCGGTGATTTTCTTGATGCGTTCGAAGTCCAGTTTGGGTTTCGCTTTGTAGATGCCATGCGCCGTTCCGAAACTCGCGGCGAGGGCATCAATCCCGGTTTCCGAAACGAAACGCTTGGCAAGCGCGGGATCCGTGTAGAGGGAAGTCGGGTCGATGGTGCCGTTGGAAGAGCCATCCTCGCGGCTCGGGAGAGCCCCGATTTCGGCTTCGACGTCAACGCCGTGGGCGTGAGCGTAATCCGTGACCTCTTTCGTGACGGCGATGTTATCTTCGACCGAGGAAAGGGAGCCATCGTACATGACCGAGGTGAAACCGA
>JAQYPI010000123.1 GCA_028726925.1 Caryophanales bacterium
AAAATGAAGGTCTCCACCATGATCATCGGCCTCACGGTCGTCGCTTTCGGAACCTCTTGCCCCGAACTCGCGGTTTCCGTCTCGGATTCCATCACCTGCCGTCTGCATGGTGGGTACGCGAATGTCGCCATTGGCAACGTCGTTGGTTCTAACATCTGCAATATCCTGATTGTTCTTGGCGTTTCGGCCATCTTCACCCCAATTGCGGTCAAAAAAAGCACCTTGAAAAAAGAGCTTCCTATCATGCTCGGGGCAACCGCGTTATGCGTTTTGTTCGTCTTGCTTTGGAATAACGCGGACGGAGAATACGCCATTCTCCGTTGGGAAGGCATCATCCTGGTCGTCGGAATCATCGGCTACGTCGCTTACCTCGTCGTTTCTTCCAGACGTCAACAAAAACTTGGCCTTGAGATGGATGCCGAAGAACCCGACATCAAGGAAATGTCCGTCGGGAAAGCCATCCTGTTCACGGTTTTGGGCCTCCTTGGCGTCATCGTCGGCGGCGAAGCTGTCGTCTATGGGGCCAAGAACATCGCGGTCGGCATCGGGACCGCGGCCAGTCTCGACCATGACCTCGTTGAATCCCTCGTCGGCCTCACGATCGTCGCGGTCGGCACCTCGTTGCCCGAACTCATCGTTTCCACCCGTGCGGCGATGCGGGGCCAAAACGACATGGCCCTTGGCAACGTCATCGGCTCCAACATCTTCAACATCCTCTTCGTCTTGGGCATTGCCTCCACGGTGAATCCCCTCGTCGTGGGAAATCAAATCTGGGTCGATCTCGTCGTTATGGCGGGAGCAGCCCTTCTTCTTTTTGGCCTTTCTTTCACCGGGAAAATCAAGAAGATCCACGGTTGGTTGTTCGCGGCTCTTTACGTGGGTTATCTGACTTATTTGGTTTTACGCACGGTGCTCTGACCCTTCCCATTGTTGGAAAAGGGGATACCTGTCCTTCCCCTTTTTTCAATCGGTATCGTTAAATCGGTAAATCATTCAACGTATTGTTTTGTTTTCTTGCACCTGCGTGCGCTCGTATATAAAATAACGATTGTCCTAAATGGATCTTTTTGAAAGGAAAAAGAAAAGAAATGAAAAACATGAAAAATGTTCTTCTCGTTGTTGCTGCGGCAGCTCTTTTGAGTGCTTGCGGTAACCCCGACACCCCGACTCCGGATTCCAGCGTCGAACCGGAACCCAGCCTCGAACCGGGCGCCTCGGTCATGGGCGGCGTCGTCATTGATTACGGCTCTGACGCCAACCTCCTCACCGCTGGCGTTTTCGGCGACTATTCCGGCGGCTTCATCTACACCCCGCTCGCCAACACCAAAATCGTCGTCGTCCCGACCTTCTCTGGCGCGAATGAACTCGACTACGCCGAAGTCAACGGCACCCGCCTCGAAGCCAAAGTCGGCACCGCTGGAACCGAAATCAGCACCTATGCCGGCAAGCTCAGCCTCGAAGGCATCCGCTATGTCGAATACACGATGACCACCGAAGTCCCGACCTTCAAGTTCCACTCCAAGGCCGTCACCGGTGGAACCCTCCACACCGCGACCATCAACATCGCCGACAACACCACCGATTTCAAACGCTACAACGTCAAGACCGAAGAGTGGGACATCATCAAAGGCAAGGCCCTCGATTCCTACTTCAAGACCGAAGGCACCCACACCGTCGAGCTCCTCGAAGGTGCGATGGGCGGCTTCCTCATCCAGGGCGCTGACCTCGAGAACTACCACAGCGGCTACTACTCCTACAAGATTGCCGCTGAAGGTGTCACCGTTGCCAACAACACCCTCGAAGCCTCCATCAACAACACGATGAAGACCTCCGCCATCTGGAAGATGCCGGCCAATGATCTCACCATCAATGTCACCATGTCCGATGCCATGAAGGTTGGCACCGATGTCAATCTTGTCCACGACGCTGGCTACGTTGGCGTTGCCACCGTTGGCCTCACCAAGGACTATCATGGCAAAATCAACATCGCCGCGGTTACCCTCAAGGAATACTGCCTCCCGACCTATGTCGGTCCGACCAATGTCTCCGCTCTCACCGAGGCCGACTATGTCAAATACGCTGGCAAGAACGGCGATGCCTATGCTTACAAGACCGCTAAGATCGGCGACGTGACCCTCACCGCGAAGACCGTCACCGGCGCGGACGGCAAGGTCAGCCTCGTTGGCTACGTCAAAGACGGCGAAGAAACCAACTGGTTCGCCAACGTCGAAAACCAGAAGGCCTACGTCAACCACCTCGTCAGCGGCAAAAAGGTTGTCTACGAAGTCTCCACTGGCAACATCGAAGCCGATGTCACTGCCTATGACAAGGAAGTCAATGGTTATGGCGAAGCTGAAGACTTCGATTGGAAGGCCAACCGTGACGCCACCGTCGCGATGGTCATGACCTATGGCACCGACGCCTGCCTTGCGGCCACCATGCAGACCGAAGCCAGCGAAGATGGCAAGACGTACTGGGTCGTCAAGAACGGCGATGAAGACGTCGTCACCGGCGCGACCTGGACCGACCTCAACACCAAGAAGGAAGGCACCACCTCCTACGTCCAGCTCATCAAGAACGCCGAAGACGCCGCCAAGGCGATGTTCTAATTCGGACTCTGAGTCAAACCAAAACCCGTTTCCCTCGCGGAAGCGGGTTTTTCTTGTGAACTTTCCTGCATTGTGGGGGGATCCCGCGCTTTTATCGAACCGTTTCATCGCAGCATAAAGGATCGGGACCATACCCCGTCTTTGCTTGGGCATGGCGCCGACGCCTTATGTTCAGACGAAAAGCGCGCCTTCCTACGTGTTATCTTAGAGATAGGTAACAGAAAGGATTTGCCGCCACCTTCCCTTAAAAGGGAGAAAAGCGCCCGGGAACCGGCCGGCTCCAAAAAGGGCCATTGCAAGCAGGCCACTATGAAAAACGGCGATTCATTTCGCCGTTTTCTTTTTCAGGAAGAATTCGTTCGAGGCCTTGATGTCACTCAGATAGGACAGGATCGCCATCACGAGAATGGCGAATACAACCGTGACGACAAAGCCCGGGATCCCGGGAATCACAAAGGGCAAGCCGCTTCTTAAGAACATGTAATCGCCCTCGAATCCTAGCCATCGGTCGATGACTTCGCAATTGAATAGATGGATGAAGCACCCAAGAATGGTCCAGGGATAATCTTTGATATTGTGCCGATAAAACTTTGCCGCGTGTTCAAAGCAGGGAATCATTAACAGGCCCGTATGCTGCAAAACGCTCTTTAAAATCGGGAAGACCATTACGTCCCTGCAGAAGATTCCTTCGGGCAACGCGAACGTCAAAACCGCGCCGATGAAACCGAACAGATAAAACATCTTCTTGCCCGTGGTCCAATTCGTCAATGCGATGATCGGAAGGATGATGCCGCCCAAATTGCAGGGATACATTGGCCACCAACATAGAATGTCGTCCTTTTTGACAAAGAGATAAATCAACCTCCAAGTGACTTCGAATACCAATTGGAAGATGGCGATGGCGCGCAAGATGATGCGTTTACCTTTGTCCGTGATCCTTCGGCTTCTGCCGAGGAAAATGACCAGGGCCAAAACCAGCAGAACGACGCCAGTCGAAATGAGGTGAATTCCTTGGTATTGATATTCACCGGGGGTTCCGAGTTCCCCAATTAACCAATTGATAAACATATAGGAATAGGGTGATTTGGTCTTTATTGTCCGCCTTCTTCCATCAAAGCGAAACCATAGGGAGATATAACCTGACTTTTGGCGAGGAGAGGAAAAGCCAAACGCCCCCCTCTTTTTCTGCGAGGAACGGTTTTATCGTTTCGTCATCTCGACGAAATGGCTGAGGTAACGGTTCGCTAGAATCGCTTCCACCAGGAACCCGTTGAGAGTGCCGGTGGCAAGGGAAGCAAGGGCCATGACGGGGAAATAATAGAAAACGCCCCAGGAGCCAAGGTAAGCGACCGCGACGAACATCTGGGCGAGCGCATGCCCATACGCGCCCATGATCGAGACCCCGACGGGGGTAAAGAACTTTAGGACGCGGTATCCCAAATACATGAGAAAGAAGCTAACGACCGCGCCGGAGAGGGACATCACGAACCCCATCCCAAGGAAAGTCCCGGTAAAAAGACTCGCGACCACGACGCGGGCAAGATCGATCGCGAGGGGAATCCAAAAGCCGTAATAATAAATCGCGAGGAGGATCACGAGGTTCGCGAGGCCAAGCTTGAGCCCGGGGATACCAAAAGGAATGAAGCTTTCCGCGATGCTCAAGGTGAGAGCCATCGCAAGAAGCAACGCGATCGTCGTGAGTTTTTTGATGCCGGCGCGCCGATCCATAAAATCACCCGATGATGATATCCCCCGAAGAGGACCCTTTCACATCGATATAGATGCCGTTATAGGCGCAGACGATGGGTTGATTGGGACTCTCGACCCATCCGACGTGGACGCATTCTTGCCCTGGGCAGCCGGAATGGACGACGCCGATGGCGTTGTGCTTGAGTCCAATCGTCAAGGTCGTCCTGCGGCCCTGAATCACGATTTCTTCGTATGCGTGAACCGAATTCAAGTCAATGGGGTTCCTGTTTTTCCCGTCTTCCCCCACGATTTCCATTTGCTTCCCTTCGAAAAGCACGGTCGCGCTTAGCCCGGATTCTGGAATCGAGGTGGAGTCCTGAACGGCCCGGACGACGAAAAAGGAAGCGGTTCCGAGGGAAAGAACCACGAGCAACACGAAATCGAAGAGGTGCCGCAGGAAGAAGTTCTTCTTTTTTGGTTCTTCGCCTTCCATATCATTTCGCCGAGACGCGTTTCTCGGTCAAGGTTTCGCTTTCTTCCACGAGGCGCGCATAGCCTTTAAACATATCATCGAACAACGCGTATTCAAACCCGAATTTCGCCCCCCATTCCCGTGCCTTTTCGGGCCCGGCGATCATGACGGACGTCGAGAATGCGTCAAGCAAGGCCGAGTTGTTCCCAACGAGGAACGCCATGGAGTAATCCGCGTTGGGGAGCCCCGTCTTGGGGTTGATAACGTGAGAATAAGCGATCCCGTCGACATAGAGATATTGTTCGTAAATCGCGGACGTCGAGATATCAGAATTCGCGAGGGAATACGTGTTTTCCTTGGGAACGACGCTGTATTGGAGGGATACGTTGTAGGGATTTCCGTCTTTCGTGGTCCCGAAGGAAATCGAGCTTTGCCCACCGTTGATGACATAATGCTTAGAACCGATGCCTTGGACCATCTGCTTGACCCTCTCGGTTGAGTAGCCTTTCACGAGCCCCCCGAGGTCGATGTGAGCATCCCCGATTCTCTGAACGGTTTTGGCTTCGGGATCCAAAACAAGGGAAGACGCCTCCATTTCCCGCACAAGCGCCGGAACCTGGGCCTCCGCGGCTTTGATTTCCTCTCTCGTCGGGCCTTCGTTCCGCTTTTCCCCGTCAAGGCCAAACAAGGTCTCTTTCCATAACAGAGTGAGTTTGCCAATCAAAGGGTTGAAATAGCCTTCGGTCTTCTCCTGGAGGTCGACCGCGAGGCTCAGGATGTCGAAAAGGTCGTCTTCGACGGCTACGGGGTCGTTGGTTTGATTGATGGACCAAAGGTTTTGGTAGGTGGATTCGCTATAGGGGTCGCAGAGGCGGCCGAGGCGGAACGTGAAATCCTGAATCTCGTCCGAGATGTCCCCTTCTGTCGTCTCGTAATTCCAAGTGAAAAAGGAATGGAACACATCGATGTTGGAACCGGAATAGAAAACCGGGGTTTTCTCACAGGAGGCAAGAACGAGGACGGGAAGCAAGAGGGAAGGCAAGAGGCGGCGTTTCATAAGCGGGTAAATTATAGCCAACCTTTCCTTTCCATACACGCGAAATCGGAGAAAGGCCATAAAGGCGCGTACGCGCGCGTAAAGGGATGGGTTGAGGAATTGCTCGTCCTTTGCCCGCTTGCCACGGAGAGCAAAAGAAAACCGCCTTGCGGCGGTATTCTCGTCACATGCCGACGTCGATGGTTTTTCCGTCGGGGCCGGGCGTGTTCTTGAGATAGGCGACGATGGGGTCGAAGTTCTTGTCTTTCTTCCCCGCGCGGCAAGCGCTCACCTTCTTAACTTCGCCGCTAACAAGCGCTTCGGCGAGGTCGTGGCAGCCCGCTTTCCCGCAGGCGCCGCAATTGACGCCCGGAAGCATTTTGGCGACTGCGTCGATGCGGGGGTCTTCTTCCACGTGGAAGATCACGGAGAACACGACGAGCAGGATCGCGAAGACGACCGCGAGACCGCCGAGAAGCAAGACAGCGTACAGGATGTCAATGGGCATGGTTATTCCTTTCTTTCGGAAGTCGTTTCCTCTTTTGAGGCTTCTTCTTCCTCTTTCTTTTTTTGCATTCGCATTTCCGCGTAATGGTAGAACTGGCAGGATGCTTGATCGCAGTTATCGCAATTCGGCCCATAGGTCTTCTCGCATCCCTTCGGGGCCGGCGTTTTCACGTAGGCCACGAAGGAAATGACGAAGACGGCGAGGAGGAAGAGCGTAAGGACGATCGTGAGGATGATGTATCCGGTTTGCGACATTACATGACGCCCCAGGCACCGAGATCGATCATGCCATTAAGGCTCGCGAACACGAAGGCCATGAGGCCCGCGACGATGAGAGCGATCGGGACCCCTTTGAAAGCCTTCGGGACGGAAGACCCTTCAAGGCGAACGCGGATGCAGGCGTAGAGGAAGATGACGAGGAGGAAGCCGAGGGACGTACCGATGGCGTTAGCCATGGCGTACCCGAAGTCATAACCGACGTTGCCGGAGCAAACGCCGAGAACGGCGCAGTTCGTCGTGATGAGCGGGAGGTAGATGCCCAAGGACTTGTAGAGGGCGGGCGATTTCTTCTTGATGAAGAAGCCGACCATCTGGACGAGCGAAGCAATGACGAGGATGAAGACGATGGTCTCCATGTACTGCATGCCCGCGGGGACGAGGATGAAGTTGTAAATCGGCCAGCAGACGAGGGCGGCCATGATGGTAACGAACGTGACTGCAAGACCCATGCCGACCGCGGATTTGACCTTGTTGGAGACGCCGACGAAGGAGCAAATGCCGAAATAACGGCTGAGGATGACGTTGTCGATCACCGTGAAGCTGATGATCGCGAGGAGGAAGGAAACGATGCCTGGCATGATTATTTGCCTCCTTTCGCGGCTTGGGCAGCCGCAAGTTTGGCAGCGCGGGCCTTTTCGCGTTCTTTCGCGGCCTTGTGATTGGTGACCGCGGCGATGATAGCGAGGGCGATCCCGAGGACCAAGAATCCGCCGGCAGATCCCGCGAAGAGCGGGATGTTGAAGGCGATGTCAGAGCCCGGATAACCCGCGAGAACGGGGATCGTGATCGGCTTCGGGCCGAAGAAGGGGAAGATCTTCCCGATCGTGATGGTGCCGACGCCGATGATTTCGCGGACAATGGCGATGGCGATGATGGCCCAGGCGTAGCCAAGGCCGTTGCCAAGCGCGTCGAGCATCGTGTCAACCGGCCCATTCTTGCTCGCGAAGGCTTCCGCGCGTCCCAAGACGATGCAGTTGACGACGATGAGGGAGATGAAGACGCCCAGAGAGTTATAGAGGGCGGGGAGGAACGTCTCGGTGAGAATCTTCACCACCGTGACGAAGGTCGCGATGATGACGATGTAAGCCGGGGTGCGGACCTCGTCAGGGATGACCTTGCGGAGCAACGAGACGAGGAGCGTTGAGAAGAAGAGAACGAAGGTGAAGAGGATGCCCATGCCGATGGCCGACTCGATAGACGAGGTAACGGCGAGGGCAGGGCAGGTCCCGAGCACCATGACGAACAAAGGGTTCGCCTTGAGGATCGGATCGAGGAAGATCCGGGCCTTGCTGGATTGATTTTCCTTAGCCATGGTTTACTCCTTTCATGCGGCGATCGCGGCAAGATAGTCCGTGCGCATGCCGACGAGCAATTCGCGCACCGCCCTCGACGAATGGGTCGAGCCGGTGTTGAGCGCGGCATTTTCGTCACCGATGCTGATCGAGCCGTCCGTGACGCCCGGCAGATAACTGTTTACCCAGTTCGTCCAGCCCCCGACGGATTCTTTGAGCGCGGCGGCAATTTGGCCTTCCGCGCCCTTGAAACCGACGTAGAGCTTGGCGCTCATGGATTCTTCTTCGCCGTCGATGTCGAAGGTGCAAGCGACGGATCCGTGGTAGACCTTGACCGTGGAGTCATCCTGGAGGGTGATCGCGTAACGGTTGTCGATCTTGTAGGAACCGGTCTCGCTCACGAGAGGCGCTTCGATCGCGGTGAATCCTTCATCCGCGGCGAAGGCCTTATAGTTTTCGCCGAACATCGTTTCAAAATAGCCGGCGACGTTGGCTTTTTGGGCCGCGAGGGTGACTTTGTAGTAGTCGTTCCTCATGGCAACCATCATGTTGCGAATCATGTCCGAGGAAATCGTCGCTTTGCAAACGATGGCTTTCCCGTCATCAATGTCGATGGAACCGCCCATCACGCCAGCAAGATAGACATCTTCCCATTGCGAGTAGCTGAAGTCGCTGCTGATGACCTTGTAACCCGCGGGCTGGATGTCCTTGCTCTTCCCTTCGACGACTGCGCCGGAATAGCCGACCATGAGGTCGATGGAAGCCAGGGTGGGATCGTAAGGCGAGACTTGGACGTCGCCGGTGCCTTCGTAAACGCGGGCGATGGACCCGTCTTCGAGGGTAACGGTATAACGCTTGTCCGTGGTCGCGGTGACTTGCGTGTCGGTCGCGTCATAGGATTTGGATTTGAGCGGGGTGAAATCCTCGTCGAGCGCATAGCTCACGGCATTGGGGAAGACGCCCTTGATAGTCGCGAGGGTCTCGTCGCCAACCGGACCCGGGGCCTGGCCATTCCAACGAGCGACATAATCCTGACGGGCAACTTGGAGGCCGTCGAGGAGCCATTTCTGGGATTTTGTGCCGCCGGAGAGAAGGCCCGAGTTGTCGTTCATCGTGGCGCTGCCGGCGACGATGGCGTCGGCGAGCTTGCCAATGTTGACGTCATAGCCGGTATCGCCGCCCGCGATGACGTTGATCGCGAGAGGCTTCAGGTCATTGACCGTGGCTTCGCTCACTTCGCCTTGATAAGCAACGGAGAATTTGATTTCCGATTTGACGGCTTTGCCGCTGTTGATGAGATAGGCATAGCCGGTGCGAGAACCGCCTTCGCTCATCTCGTAAATGCCCTCGATGGTGACTTTGGTGTTGCTGCCCATCATGGGGAAGGGCTCAAATCCCTCGACCGAAACGAAGGAAGCGCCCGGGTTGAGGACCGTGATGGTGTCCGGCGCATCGCCGGAAGGCGCGGGACCAAATTTCTTTGCGAGCAAATTCACGCCGCCAAGAAGGCCGGCGGAAACGACGCAGATGGCACCCAAGACGATGGGAGCCTTGATGTAAAGCTTATTCATGCGATCGCGCCCTCCTTAAAGAGCAGAACAAGGACAACGGCGACCAAGCTCAGGACCACGATGCAAGGAAGGGCGATGATGTGCCACTTCTTCCAACGCGCGCTGGCCCAGCCGGGATAATCCAAGACGCAGGCGATGATGTTCGCGAAGAGGATCGAAAAACCGACGCCTTCGGTCCCCATGAAGAGACGGATCATGACGGCGATGGCCGCGCCGAACGCGCCGTAAACGAAGCGCGCCGGGGAACCCGCCGGGCTCGTGACCGGGTCGGTGATCATGTAAACGAGGCCGAAGAGGAAGCCGCCGGAGAGAACCTGATAGGCGAGGAACATCGCCGGATTCAAGGCAATCTTCGTCGAGACGACGATGCCCGCGGCAAGCATCAAGACGAGGAACGTGCCGGCATAGGAGACGACGACGCGCCAATCGATGGTGCGGGTGACGAGCAAATAGACGAGGCCAACCAAGATGGCGATGTGGAACGTTTCACCAAGCGACCCCTGAACATTGCCGAGGAGAAGGTCGAGGAAGTTCGCGTTCGCGATATTGGAATAGACGGCGCCATTCGCGATCGCGCTGCCGCCCGTCGTGATGAACGGGGAGGAAGCGAAGCCGGAAATGCCGCCCCAACCGACGCGGACGACGAGCATGCCGAGAGCCGCGGGGTTGAAGATGTTGTTGCCAAGGCCGCCGAAGACGAGCTTGCCGAGGACGATGCCAATGGCAGCGCCGGCAACGACCGCGAAATAGCCGGTGCCCGAGGCGAAACCGATGTCGGTCGGGAGGCACATCGCATAGATGATCGCCGTGATCAAGGACGAAAGGATGTTCTCGATCTTGAATTCGGAAGCCTTCTTCTTCGTGATGAGGATGAAGAGGAATTCGCAGAGCAAGCAGGTGGCGATGCTAAGCGGGTAGATTTGCAGCGACGGGATCGGGTAGACGACGAAGGACCAGACGAAGACCGGCGCGAGGGCGATGATGACGTTGAGGAGCATCCACTTCAGGTTGTCTTTGCGCTGAAGGTGCGGGGCAGTTTCTTTGACAAAATCCATAATGATCAAAGCTTCGCTAGGAGCTTAGCCCTCCTGATGAAATCGGTAACGCGGATGCCGGAAGTGCAGCTGTAGGTGCAAAGGCCGCATTCGACGCAGGTAAGCGGCTTGAGGGCCTTGATGCGATCGCGATCGTTGCTCTTGACGGCTTCCATGATGAGGACCGGCTCCAAATGGGCCGGGCAGGACAAGACGCAAGACCCGCAGCGGATGCAGGGGGCCTCGGCTTTGCCGTGTTCCTTCATGATGAGGAACGAGGTGACGGTTTCGGTGATGATGACGTCGTCATTCGGGACGGCGATGCCCATCATCGGGCCACCGACGACCATGCGGAGGCCGGATTCCTCAGTGTATCCGCCCACAAGGGGGATGAGGTCGGTGACGGGGGTGCCGAGGCGGACGAGGAAGTCCTTCGGCTCGGCGATGCCGTCGCCGTTGAAGGAGACGTAACGCTCAACGGTCGGGCGATTGAAGCGGGCCGCCCAGTAGAGGCTCGCCGCGGTCGCGACGTTCACGTTCATGATGCCGTATTGGGGCGGGAGGGTGCCCGGTTTCACCTCAATGCCGAGAGCGGTCTTGATCATGGAGACTTCCCAGCCTTGCGGGTAGAAATTCTTCATCGGGGCGACGACCATGCCGGATCCCGGGTAGAGGCGCTCGATTTCCGCGTTCAGGTGCTCGATGATTTCCGGGTGGATCGACTTGACGCAGATGCGGGCGTCATGGCAGTCGTACATCTTCATGAGAAGGGCGGTGCCGTGGATCATGTCCTCGGCGTAATTCATCATGAAGAGCTGGTCCGTGGAGAGATAGGGCTCGCATTCGATGCCGTTGATCAAGATGTGCTTGATGGGCTCTTTGGTCGCGAGCTTGACGGAAGTCGGGAAGCCGGATCCGCCGAGGCCGACGAGGGCGAAATCGGCGGCGAGCTTGACGAGCTCGTCCTTGGTGAGGGCGTTCACTTCTTCCGGGGTGCGCTCCACCGCCGCGGGATCCAGGGTGTCCTTGAAATCGTTCTGGATCTTGATGAAGTTCACCTGTTTCCCCGAGTAAAGGCAATGTTTCTCGATGCCGAGAACCGTGCCGCTTACCGTGGAAAAGATGGGCTGTTCGAAGAACGGCCCGTGCCTCATGCCAACTTTTTGGCAGAAGTTCACGTGGTCGCCTTCCTTGACAAAGACATCTCCCTTCGGGGCCCTGGTGTGCTCGACGGCCAAGTAGACGATGCTTGGCGCGGGGGCTTCCTCCAGAGGCCGATGCGGAAGGAGATATTTGACTTTGCCAATGGTTTTGGTTTTAGCAATCATTGGATAAACCTCTTTCTAGTGCATAGGAAATTATATTTCCTTGGTAAATTGGTAACAAGATAGAAATGGCCTTATTTGGGCGCGAGGAAAGCGGAAACGAAAAAGGCGAGCGGTTCTAGCCGTTCGCCTTCGTTTGGGAGGTGTTATTCGTCCTTCTTGTCGCCTTCGGAGGCGGGAGCGTCCTCGGGAGAGGGCTCTTCCGCTTTCGGGGTTTCAGGGGCCTTTTCGACGACTTCAGCCTCTTTCGGCTCGTTTTCGTCGCCCGGGAGATACCCGTTTTTGCAAAGGAACTCGATTTCCTCAGCGGTAATGGTCTCTTTGGCGAGCAGACGCTCAGCGACCAAGATTACTTGGTCTTTGTGATCCGTGAGGACCTTGCGGGCGTTCTCGTGGGCCTTCTCGATGATTTCGCGAACCGCCTTGTCGATTTCGTAAGCCACTTGGGTGGAGAAGTTCCGCTGGGTGTTCGTGTAATCGCGGCCAAGGAAGACGGAACCCGTGTCCTTTTCGTATTGGATGGGGCCAAGATCGCTCATGCCGAATTCGGTGACCATGAGACGGGCAAGACGCGTCGCCTGTTCGATGTCATTCGAGGCACCCGTGGACACGTCTTGGAAGAAAATCTCCTCCGAAGTGCGTCCGCCAAGAAGGCCGGTGATACGGGCGATGAGCTCGTTTTTGGTCATGAGGAAACGGTCGTCTTCCGGCGTCATGAGGACGTGGCCGCCCGTGTTGCCGCGCGGAACGATCGTGATTTTCTGAACCTTGTCGGAGTAGGGCAAATTGAGGCCGATGACGGCGTGTCCCGCTTCGTGATAGGCGACTTGGCGCCGTTCCTTCTCGGACATGCCGCGCGAGGATTTCGCGGGGCCGGAGATGCGGCGGTCGATGGCTTCGTCGATTTCCGCGAGGCCGATCGAGGATTTGTTCTTGCGGACCGCGAGGATCGCCGCGTCGTTGAGGACACTATCGATGTCCGCGCCGGAGAAACCGACGGTTCTCTTGGCCAAGGCACCGAAATCAACGTTTGGATCGACATGCTTGTTGCGGGCGTGGACCTTGAAAATCGCTTCGCGTCCTTCCTTGTCGGGCAAGGAAACCGTGATGGTGCGGTCAAAGCGTCCCGCGCGGCGAAGAGCCGGGTCAAGGACGTCGTCGCGGTTCGTTGCGGCGATGACAAGGATACCGGAGTTGGCTTCGAAGCCATCCATTTCGACGAGCAACTGGTTGAGAGTCTGCTCGCGTTCGTCGTTGCCGCCGCCTAAACCAGCGCCGCGCTGGCGGCCAACGGCATCGATTTCGTCAATGAAAATCAAGCAGGGGGCCGTAGCTTTCGCTTGTTTGAAGAGGTCGCGGACGCGCCCCGCGCCGACGCCGACATACATTTCGACAAAGTCAGAACCGGAAATGCTATAGAAGGGGGCGCCGGCTTCTCCGGCCACCGCTTTCGCGAGCAAGGTTTTGCCGGTGCCAGGCGGGCCGATCAAGAGGACGCCTTTGGGCAATCGGGCGCCGAGTTTCGTGTATTTCTTCGGGTCCTTGAGGTATTCGACGAGCTCGACCATCTCGGCCTTTTCCTCGTCGCACCCCGCGACGTCGCTGAATTTGACTTTCGTGTTATCCGCGCGGCGGGCCGGGGATTTGTTGAAAGACATGACGCCGCCTTGGCCCCCGCCGCTCATCGCGGAAGAAAGCCTCGAGAACAGGAGCACCATGAGGAGGACGGTGACGCCCGTCGTGATGATCGTCGGGCCCCAAGTATCCCACCAAGAAACCTCGAAGGCGTCGTTCACGGAATAACCGTACATCGATTTGTTCGCCGTGTCATAGGCCGCGCCTTGCTGGACGCGGAAAGCGAACAAGGAGGAATAGGAGACGTGGCGCGCGGTCACAGTAACCGGGTCGTTCGGATTGCTCAGATCCTGCGCGTTCACGTAGAAGTCCGAATTCCATTTTTCCGCTTCGACGCGGACCGTGAAGGAGACAAAGCGATCCGAGGCGTTTTTGTAGGTGCCGCTCACGTTGACGCACTTGTATCCCTCGGACACCGTGTAGTTGACCACGGCGTGCCCCTGGGTCAAAACGTCTTCGTAACGGGTGTTCTTCGCTGAAATCTCATAGAGGCCGTCCCCGTCTGCGTCATCATCAAGCTCGACTTTTAGATACGTGTCGAGCTGGGATTCCGCCCAGGTGTCCGTCTGGTTCCAGAGATTGCGAACCATGAGCCAAACGAACATGCCGACCGTGAGGCCAATCAAAAGGTAGGGGAGGATATAGGAGAATATGCTTCTTTTCTTGTTTCCGTCGTTCATCTTCAATCCTTTCTCGAGTTGCTCGTGCTAGCAGGCGTCAAGTGCGCCTGAAGATTCAATGTATAGGGTGGGGATTTTTTGTCAATGATTGTGCTCATTCTTCCTCGGGGAGATGAAGTTTAAGCACGGAGGAATGGTATTCCTGGAAATTCCTCGCGTAGCGCGGGACGTAGATGATTTTGCCATTCTTGTCGATGAAGACGGGCCAGATGTAGCGGAGTTTCGTCGGCATCTTCCAGACGGAGAAAGCGCGGAACACGTTTTGGAGGAAGCCATGGCTCACATAGCTGTCGGATGGCAGGGCGGTGCGGATCGTGAGGGGGTAATCCTCCGCGTGGATGCCGCGATCCTCAGCGCCCATCGAGAAGTCGAGGTCGAACTGCTCGGTGTGAAGCTCGCCCGGTTGCTCAAGGGTATACGTATACGGGAGGGTGTCCCATTGCTTGCCGAGGAAGACGATGTCGTATTCTTTGATGAGGTAGGCGTTGCCCCCGAGAGGATAGGCGTCGTTCGTCTTGCGCGAGAGGAGGAAAGCGCGGATCTCGTCGATGGATTTTGGGGTCAAAGCGACGTGGCCCGAGACGTGGGAACAAAAGCGAACCACCGCGGAAGCGAATTCATCGCGGGGGAGGGCGATGAGGGCGCGAATCTCGAGTTCTTCGCCTTCATCGATTCGCTGGCCGAGCTCTTTGCTCAGGGAGAATTCCCCCTCTTTCTCGGCCCGCATCTCATTGAGGATCGCTTCCCGCTCGACGGCGCTCAAGTGCGCGATGACGGTTTTGCGCAAATCGCCACGGGTATGCTCGATCTCGAAGATCTCGCTTTGTTCCGAATAAGGGATACCGTGTTCCCGGTCGTAGGACACGAGGTCGTTGTGGGTCCAGGCTAGAAGAGGGCGCACAACGAGCATGCCCTCGACCTCCGAAACGGGGCTCAAGCCATACTTGCCGCTCTTGATCTCGCCTTGCTTCTCAAGAAGATAGGCTTCGAGGACGTCGTCGAGTTGGTGGGCGACAAAGAGGGCTTCCGCGCCCCGCTTTTCATAAACCGACCGGAAAAAGTCGTAACGGACGCGGCGGGCCCAGAAACTGAAATCGGCCCCTTCGGGATAGCGCTCGCTTTCTGGCAGGGTCGCACAATCGAGATACTCGAAAGGAAGGCCTTTGGCTTCGCAATAGGCTTTGAGTTGGGCATAGCTGTCGCTTGCATCGCTGAAAACGTGATAATTCACGCAGCAAACGACGGGCTTCACTCCCTCGTTTTGCATCATGTCAAGCAGCGCCATGGAGTCGGGGCCATAGGTCACGGCCACGAGGTAAACGGCTTTCGGGTCAAATTTGTAATCAAGCATAGATATCGCTCCTTTCTTGGACGCGGTCTTCCATAATGTCATATAAACCGGAGGCGGTTTCCTTGTTCGCGTAGGGCGAGACACCCAAAACCTTGACGGTCAAAACGTGCCTTCCCAACGTCAAGCACAACTCATCCCCGGGGACGACTTCGGTCGAGGGTTTGGCGACCTTCCCGTTGCACAGGACAAAGGACGCCTCGCAGAGCTCTTTGGCGACTTCGCGCCTTTTAATAAGGCGAGAGACCTTCAGAAACTTGTCCATCCTCATACGGAAATCATACCACACCGCTTTACAACGTGTGTGCGTGAGTAACGTAAACTTTGTGGGTGGCCTTCATGACCTTGTAAGCAATCCCCAGCCAATCCTTCTTTTTGAAGACGGAAAGGACGAGTTTTTTGCTCACGAAAGACACCTTGGTCGTCTCGAGGTAAGGAACCAACGCATCGAAGAGCCTCGTCCCGATTCCGGAGATCCTGGAAAAGCAGTCTTTCAAGGGGATGTCGAGACGATTCGGGTATTCTTTCAATTCGCCGAATTCCTCGAAATCGGAAAGGATGTCAAGTTTCTTCTTCTCGATGAGCAAAGACACTTCTTTCGGCAATTTCCCATAGATGTCCCGCACCTTTTTGGCGAATTGCTGAACGGCAAGCTCGTCTTTCGCGTCCTCGAGTTCCTGATACAGGGCGAGTTTGTCCCCTTCATCGGCATAATTCCCGGGAATGTACGCATCGATGCCGAACACCGTGGATTCCTTGGGCGGAAGCAAGGGGACGCCCGTCTTGCGTTCGTCCACCGCCTCATTGAGCAGTTTGAGGTAAAGATCGAGGCCGACGGAATCGATGAAACCCGCCTGCTCGGGGCCGAGCAAATCTCCCGCCCCGCGAATCATGAGATCGCGCTGGGCGATTTTGTAACCGGACCCGAGTTCCGTGAATTCCTGGATGGCTTGGAGACGCTTTTGGGCGTCTTCGTTCATCTGCTTCCGCTCGCGATAGGTTAAGTAGGCATAGGCGATGCGGTTGCCGCGCCCCACCCTTCCTTTGATTTGGTAGAGTTGGGACAAGCCAAACGTATCCGCGTTCTCGACGATGACCATGTTCGCGTTCGGGACGTCGATCCCGTTTTCCACGATGGTCGTGCAAACCAAAACGTTGACCTGTCCCTCGTAAAAACGCTCCATGACCTCCTCGACTTCTTCCTTGTCCATTTGGCCGTGAACGACCCCGACTTCCGCCCCTGGAATGTCCGAGGCAATGCGATGGGCAATCGCGTAGATGGTCTCGACGCGGTTATAGACGTAATAAACCTGCCCTTGCCTCGCGAGTTCCCTCTCAATGAGCTCGTTGATGACGTCTTTCTTGAACGGGGTAACGTAGGTTTGAATCGGCATGCGGGCGGCGGGAGCGGTGTTGATCTCGGATATCGGGCGGATGCCGACAAGAGACATTTGAAGGGTTCTCGGGATTGGAGTCGCGGAAAGGGTTAAGACATCCACGTCCTCGCTCATTTCCTTGATTCTCTCCTTTTGCTCCACCCCGAAACGCTGCTCCTCGTCGATGACAAGGAGGCCAAGGTCCTTGAAGCGGAAATCCTTGGATAAGAGGCGGTGCGTCCCAATGATCAAATCGATTTTCCCTTCCTTGATCCTCGCGATATCCTCGTCTTGCTGCTTGTCCGGAACAAGGCGAGAAAACATGGCGATGTGGATGCCAAAAGACGCAAAGCGCTCGCTCGCCACCTCGAAGTGCTGACGGCAAAGAAGGGTCGTGGGGCAAAGCAAAGCGACTTGTTTCCCCGCGGATATGGCTTTGAAAATCGCACGGAAGGCCACTTCGGTCTTCCCGAACCCGACATCACCACAAAGAAGGCGATCCATGATTTCGGGGGATTCCATATCAGATTTAATTTCATCAACGGCTTTTTGCTGATCTGCGGTCAACGGGTAGGGGAATTCCGCCTCGAATTGGCGCTGCAAGTCGTCGTCTGGGGGAAAGCAGAAACCCTTGTTGCGGATACGAGCCCCATAAAGGGCGATGAGGCGATCCGCGAGTTCGTTGATCCGTTGCCGGATCTTGGCTTTTTTCTTGTCCCAATCCTTTCCAGAAAGGCTCGATAGCTTCGGGGCGACCCCTTCCCTGCCCGCGTATTTCCTAACGAGGCGGAATTGCTCGAGTGGGACATAGAGGAATTGCTTGTCCGCGTATTCGATGTGAAGGTAATCGCGATGCACCCCATCCACCTCGATGGTCTGGATGTCGAGGAAGCGCCCGATGCCCTTGTATTCGTGCACGACGTAATCCCCGGGTTTGAGTTCCTCGTAAGACCTTAGGATCGTCGCTTCCTTGAAACGGCTCACGAAGCGCGAGGAAACCGCGCGGTTACGGAAAAGTTCGGCGCTCGATAGATAGGCGATGCGCAAACTCGGGATCTCAAAGCCCTCGGAAATGGGCTTCGTCGTGATGCCGAGCTTCCCGCCGGGCAAAGCGTAACCCTCTACCGTTTCGAACGGGATCTTGGTTTCGTTAAGCAGCCCGATGACGGTTTCCCTTTGATGGGCGTCCGGCAAGGAAAGGACCACGTGGTCATTCACGGACAGATAGCTTTGAATCGAGGGCGGGATCGCGGCCAAGGAGGTGCCAGAAAGCGAGATGCGGTGCACCGCGAATGGGATGTCGCTTTCTTTGGTCGAAAAAGGCGACCCTCGGAAAAGGAGGGACCCATCCCCAAGGGATTCGCGTTCCCGGCGATATGGCTTCAAGCCGGAAAGGGCGCGACCGCCCGAGGCGAGTTCCGCGTAAAACGTCGTCGCTTCGACTTCGAGGCGGCTGCAGGCTTCGAAGAACCCGGCTTCGTCGGGAAGGTATACGGCTATCGGGGAAAAATAGTCGAGAACGCTATGCGGTTTTGCGAGCGCATACCCCATGTATTTGTAGTTCGCGACGGGATAACGAGAGGCGGCGAAATCCTCCAAGACGGCGCTGACTTCGCTTTCCAAGAGTTCCGCGGTTCGGGGGGCGAAAGAGGCAAAGCCCTTTCTTTGCTCCTCGAGATCCTTTCGCGCCCGGCTAAGGAACGCTTCTTTTTCCGTGGGAGACAAGAGAAGGTCGGTCGCGGGCAAGATCGTGCATGCTTTCCTTTTTTCTTTTGATTCTTGGCTTTGGACGTCGAAGAGTTTGATGTCCTCAATCTCATCGTCGAAAAACTCGATGCGAATGGGGTCGAGTTCCGAAACGGAATAGATGTCCAGAATATCGCCGCGGGAGGCGAATTGCAGAGAATGCTCGACTTTGCCGACCGCTTGGTAGCCCATCTCGATGAGGGTCCCTTTGAGTTTTCGTAGATCCACCACGTCGCCGACGCGAAGGGAAAGGGTTCGTTCTTGAAACACCTCAGGATCCGGCAAGAAGCGCAGCAAAGCGCTTGGGTGGGTCACGAGGATCTTCGGATGGCTTTTCTCTTGCAACAAGCCCAAGGCATAAAGGCGTTGGGACAGTAGTTCGCGGCTCGCGGTCAGCGTCTCCGCGCGCAAAAGCTCGTCCGCCGGGAAGAACACGACATCGCTTTCTTGCAAAAAGTTGAGTAAAAATTCATAAAGCCTTTGGGCGGCGTATTGGTTGTTCGCGACGAGGGCAATGTCACGAGGGTTTTCCAAAAAGGAAGAGGCGACTAGCAATCCGGGGCCAAGGGTATCGTCGGACACGATGGTCTCGCGCCCGAAAAGCGCCCTTTTCGCAGGGCTCGAGGCCACGATTTCCAGTAAATTTGCCAAGACGTTCCCCTTCTTATCCGTTAAAGTGGTTCATCGCGTGGTCCCAGCCGTGAACCAACGCGTCTTTGAGAGCTTCCGTCGCCGCGGAGATGGCTTGCCCCGCCAAAACCAAAGATTCCCCTTTGGGGGCGCTTAAGACGTAATCCGCGCCGCCATAGGTGGGTTCCCCGATGCCGACGCGAATGCGCTTGAATCGATCCGTCCCGAGGCGCGCGATGATGCTTTTCATCCCGTTGTGGCTTCCGCTTGAGCCGAAAGGCCGGAGACGGATTTTCCCTTCGGGAATGGCCATGTCATCGTAAACGACGATGAGGTCTTCGGGCGAGATCTTGTAGTACGCCATGAGGGGCTGGACCGATTCGCCAGACAAATTCATGAACGTCTGGGGTTTCAGCAGAATCACGGGCTCTGGCAACACCTCGTTTTTCACGATGGCGTAAAGGCCTTTGAAACCTTCTTTGTCTATATCGACGCGCAAAAACTCAGCAAGGGAATCAAGCACAAGAAAGCCCATGTTGTGCCGGGTTTTTTCATACTGTTTCCCGGGATTTCCAAGCCCTACAATCAGTTTCATGCCTTATTCTCGGTCGAAAGGCGATGCAACACGGACAAAATCCGGTCGACACCATCTTGGTCATTGTATTCAAACGGGGTATTGAGAATGCTTTTGAGGAATTCGACGTCCGTGTTCCCGTCGTTGCGGTCGACTGCCCCTTTGATGCCGAGACGGATCATCAGGTTCTTCGGGAAACGAAGCTTGGAGTAATCGAAAGAGCCGCGAAGCTGATAGAAGCGGATGTGATAGAGATCGAGGATGTTCGCGGAAATGAGGTTGTCGCGGCTTTCCTTGCTCACGAATCCCATGCCGTCGCAGAAGACGATGACGTTCTTGTCCTTCATTTCTTCGTAACGCGAGAGGAAATCATCCAAGCCTTGGATTTGCGATCCGCAGATCCACCCGCCATAAACGATGGTGTCGTAAGAAGAGAGGTCCATCCGCTTCCATTTCGATTTTTTGAACGGGATCGCTTCGGTGGAAATCCCCATGGCAATCTTCTCGGCGTATTTCTTCGTATTGCCGGTGTAAGAGGTATAGAGAACAAGGGTACGCATAACGTAGTTATCCTAGCACATTCTTTGTCCCTTTAGGGAATTCGAATATACTTAAGTCCATGGCAGCAAAAGAAAAATGGCTTGACGCGGCAAAGGGCGCCGCGCTCGGGACGGGAATCCTCCCGGGCGTCAGCGTCGGGACCGTCGGTCTCATCGTGAATGTCTACGACAAGCTGATCGACGCGATCGATGGGCTTCGTCGGCAATTCGGCAAGGCGTTCTTGACCCTTCTTCCCATCGCTTTGGGCTGCATCGTCTCGGCCATCGCCTTGCTCTTTTTCTGGCAAAAGGTCGGCAGCGTCTATTTCCCTTTCCCTCTCATCGCCGCCCTCGCGGGCTTCGTCGTCGCCGGGATCCCCGTCTTGATCGACGAACTCAAAGGCTCTCCCTGGACTGCCTCGGACACCTTGAGGGTACTCCTTGGTTTCGTCCTTGCCGCGGCGATCGGGGTCTTCTCTTATCTAAGCGCCGCGGGCGTTTTGCCGAGCCTTGATCTCCAAACCGCCTTTGACGCGCCTTACGAAAACGCATGGGTGTTCCCTCTCGTTTTGGTCGTTGGGGCCATCGCCGCGATCGCTTGCCTCGTCCCCGGCATCTCCGGATCCATGGTGCTTTTCATCTTCGGCCTTTACCAACCGGTCGTGAATCTTTACATCTCCACGCCGAGTCATCCCTCGATTTTCCACGACTCCGCGCGCCTTGTCCCCGGACTCCTTTTGACCCTTGTTCTCTTAATCGGCGTCCTCGCCGGCTTGCTTGGGACGTCAAAAGCCATGAAATCCTTAATCGCGAACCACCACAAAGGAACCTTCACGGTTGTCCTTGGGTTCGTTCTCGGTTCCTTGGTATCCATGTTCGTGAATAACCAAATGCACGCCGTATACACCACGGAAGGAACCAACGCGTGGTGGCAATTCCTCATCGGGGCCATCGCCTTCCTCGCCGTCGCTATTGGCGGTTATTTCCTTCTCCGAAAATCCCGATCGTCACATTTGAATCGGATTCATTGACAATTTTTTAAAGAAACTTCTTGACGTTTTTCGTATTGCTTCTAGTATCGGGTTTATAAATAGGGGGATATCCCATGCCTCGTTTACCCGAACAAAACCAAGCCATCAAAGACAAACGACGTCAAAAATTGATGGATGCCGCCTTAAAAGTTTTCGCTTGCAAAGACTATAGCTCCGTGACGATTGACAACATTACAAAAGTGTCGAAATGCTCCCATGGCCTTTTCTATCATTATTTCCCGTCCATGGGGGATATGCTTCGCGCGGTCTATAACGAAATCATCTTGGGATCCCGAATCGACCTCCATCTCGACGCGTCGAGCGCCCTGCACGGGGCAGAAGGTCTCGAAATCGTCTGCAAGAACGTCGAGACCATGTCCTCGGTTTCGGGCAAGGATCTATCCATTTTGCTCGCCATTTTGTCGATTTCCCAATCCGAGAAAGCCAAAGAGGATTGCCCGGAATTCCAGAAACGGTTTGACGTTCACCCTCTTTTCGCGCGGTTAATCCGCGAAGGCCAAAAGGAAGGAAAAGTCATCGATGGCTCTCCCGACGATCTCGTCCGAGCTTTATTCCTGTTGATTCGCGGCTCTTTGATGCGCAAAAAAATCTCGGGAGGCGCCGAAAGGCCTATCCCGGGGAAAATCCTGTATCGAATGTTCGTGAAAGGGGTTTAATCGTTTTCGTGCGCGCGACGATATAGATAAGCGTAGACGTTTTTCAAAGAAGGGTAGAGTTTCGAATAACCGCGCCGATACAGTTCCGTGTATGTGGCGTGGTTTTTTTCATTCGGCACAAACCGAGACGTTGGATGGACCATGGACGCAATCGCCTCTTCCGGGGTTTTGAAGTCCCCCGTCATGAGGAAGCCCGCGATCCCGCTGCCCAAAGAGGATGTTTCGATCGTTTGAACACGCGTGACGGGGAGGCCGAAAACATCCGCGACGATTTGGCAGATTTCATCGCTCTTCGCACCGCCCCCAGAGATGCGAATCTCTTCGATTTTCGCCATACGCCCCATTCGTTTTTGGATGCTCTTCATCGAGTAGTAAAGCTCGAAGTCGATGCCTTCGAGCAAAGCGCGATAGATGTGCATTCTCGTTGTGGAATCGCTGAACCCGACGATGGACCCCCGCACTTCGGGGCGATCAAGCAAGGAGCCCCAATAAGGTTGAAGCATCAAGCCGTCGCATCCGGGAGGAACGTTGCCAAGCAGGGCATTGTAGTGCTCGGGATTCGGGTCTTCATAGAAATCTCCGACTTTCTCCGCGGCGAATTCCTTCAAGAACCAATTGAGCATCCAGAACCCGCGGTAAATTTGAATATCCGCGTTGTAATATCCCGGCAAGACGCTTTGGTAGCAAGGGAGGAAACGAACAGGCTCGACGTATCGCTTTGACGTGATCTCGATCGAGCAAGCGGTCCCGAGGGAAATCGCGGCCTTCGTCGGTTCGATTGCCCCGCAGCCAAGGGTTTCGCAGCTTTTGTCCGAACCACTCACAAGAATCGGAATACCCGCAGGGATGCCGGTAAGTTTCGCGGCCTCTTCGGAGATGCGCCCGATGATTTCCCCGGGCGGAACTAGCTCGCAGAGCTGGCTTTCCTTGATGCCAAAGAGGCACCCCTTCAGGTGTTTTTCGGGATTTCTGAACCAACGCCCTTTCTTCATGTCGAGGGGGTAATGGCCCGTGTAGGATCCCGCGGAATCGCGAAGAAGGCCGGTCAGGCGATAGATGAAATAGGTGGAAATGGATACATATTTGTCGCAGCGGGCGTAATTCTCCGGTTCGTTTTCCTTGATCCAGTTCATGATGGTGCGGCGGCGGTTCATGACCGCGACATCCGTCATGCCGACAATCCAAAAGGCAAGTCGATAAAAGAAAGGGATCTTTTCCTTGCATTTCGCCATCCGGGAATCGAGCCAAAGAACCATGGGGCGAATGACCTTGCGATCTTTGTCGAGCAGAACCGCGGAATCGCGGAAGCAGTCAATCGCGATGCCAGCGATGCGAGAAACCTCGTCCGGGTGTTCAGCGGTCAACCGCTTTGTCGCGGCGCACAAGTACTCGAAATACGTGTCGGGATTCATCTCCGCGTAACCGGGTTTCGGGGAGAAATACGCGGGGTTGTAGCTTTCCTTTTCCATGGCGATAGTCTCGCCTTTTTGGTCGATGAGGGACACGCGAACGGACTGCGTTCCGAAATCGAAGGTCAGTATCAAACGGTCTTTGGGTGAAATCATATTCGCCTTATTATTGTCGATTCCTAGGAAAAGTCCAAAAAGATTAAGGCGGATATGCTTCCGAATCGCGCGTCGTCCCTTCATAATATGGGCATGAACGCACTTCTATCCGCATCCTCTTACCGCCCGAACTTTTCCAACCCAGGATACCTCAATGCCAACGGCCTCGAGATGATCGGGGACAAAACCCTGCTTGAACATCAAGTCGACGCCCTTTTGCAAAACGGGGTCGACAACGTATATGTCGTCTTGCCGAAAGGATCCGAGGAAGCGACGCGTTTCTTGCAAACCAAAGGGGGCGTGCATCCGATTTTCCTTTCAAAGCCCCTTGGCACAGGGGGCGCGATAGCCCTCGCTCCGCTCGATGATGACCTCCTTTTCGTCCCGGGAAATTTCTTCTTCGAAGTCGATATTCCCTCCATGCTCCGCTTCCACCGGGAACGCGAGGCATTGCTTACGTGCCTTTCGCGCCCGGAAGCCCACCCTGAGAAAAAAGATGTCCTTACCCTCAAAGAGAACGGAAGGGGTTTCATCATCCTCCCCAAGGAGACAACCGCGGCAAGGGACTTCTTCTATTCCAATTTGATCCCCACGGATTTCGCAATCCTTTCGCCAGACCTCCTTTGCACGTTTGACCCCGAAGATCCTTGGCCTCTTGATTTCCGCAAAGAGACGCTGGAACCGACTCTTGCCGTCGAAGGCCTTTATTCCTATTTCTCGACCGAATATGCGCTTGAAATCACGAACGCGGAAACTCTCGCTAAAGCAAGGCGCGATTTTGAAATGGGCATTCCCGCGCAAAAATGTCTGAAAAACCCGCAAAAGGCGTTTTTCCTCGATCGAGACGGAACCATCAATGTCTTTGGCGATTTCGTCGTGCGGCCGGAGATGCTGCACCTCATTCCCGGCGCGGCGGAAGCCATCAACAAAATTCACGACGCGGGATATCTTGCCATTTGCGTCACGAATCAACCCGTCGTTGCCCGGGGCGAATGCACCCCGCAGGAGATGGCCAACATCCTCGCGAATCTCGAGATGCTGCTCGGAAAAGAAGGAGCCTATCTCGACGCGATCTATTATTGCCCGCACTACCCGAAGGAGTTCCCGGGATCCGACAAACGTTTTACGAAAGAGTGTCGTTGCCGGAAACCCGGAACCGGCCTCGTTGAAGAGGCGACCAAGGCCTTCAACATCGATTTGTCTTCCTCGTGGTTCATCGGCGACACCTGCCGCGATGTCAAAACCGGGCAAAACGCGGGCACCCATACCGCCTTGTTGCTCAGCGGGGACCCAAATCCCGGCAAGCGTTATGGCGAAGCGGTTCCCGAAAAAACGTATCAAAATCTCAAAGAAGCCATTGACGACATCCTGGGTTGAGCCAATCGATATATCGGTTTTCTTATACGATTCCTTTCTTGGGGTTTTGCAATCCGCTTTTTTTGCTTCTACGCGCGTGCGCTAGTATGTTAAGATAATCGCTGTCGGGGCTTTGCCCCACGCATTGTCATTAGGAGGAAAAAATGGCAGAAAAGAAGTACGTCTATTCCTTCAAGGAAGCTCACGAAGGCAAAGTGGGCAAGGAAATCCTTGGCGGAAAAGGCTTCGGCCTTGCTGAGATGACTGCCGCCGGTGTCCCCATCCCCGCTGGCTTTACCATCTCGACCGAAGCTTGCACGCTCTACTACGAATCCGGGAAGAAGATCCCCGATTACGTGTGGAACGACATTGTTGCGCACATCCACGAGGTGGAGAAAAACAACAACAAATCTTTCGGCGGTGTCAAGGACGGCGTCATGCCGCTTCTCGTCTCGGTTCGTTCCGGCGCCCGCCAGTCCATGCCGGGCATGATGGACACGATCCTCAACCTCGGCTTGAATGACGAAGTCGTCGTCAAACTCGCGGAATTCGCGAACAACGAGCGCTTCGCCTGGGACTCCTACCGCCGCTTCATCTTGATGTTCACCAACATCGCCAAGGGCCATCCGCGCACCGAGATGGATGCGATGCTTGATGACCTCAAGGCCAAGAATGGCTACAAGCTCGACACCGAAGTCACCGTCGATCAGCTCAAGGTTCTCGTCAGCGAATACAAGGCCTACTACAAGAAGACCTTCGGCGAAGACTTCCCGACCGATCCGTACGAACAGCTCCGCGAAGCCGTCTCCGCGGTCTTCCGCAGCTGGGATAACCCTCGCGCGAACGTCTACCGTCAGATGAACGGCATCCCCTATGAATGGGGCACCGCCGTCAACGTCCAATCCATGGTCTTCGGCAACATGGGCGAAGATTCTGGCACTGGCGTTGCCTTCTCCCGCTCCCCCTCGAACGGCGAAAAGGAAATCTACGCGGAATTCCTTCCGAATGCCCAGGGCGAAGACGTCGTCGCTGGCGTCCGCACCCCGCTCCACATCGATGAGCTCAAGAAGCGCATGCCGGAAGTCTATGCCCAGTTCATGGACACCATCAAATCGATGGAACACTACTTCCGCGACATGCAGGACATGGAGTACACCATCGAGAAAGGCAAGCTCTACTTCTTGCAAACCCGCAACGGCAAGAGAACTGCTCGCGCCGCTCTCAAGATCGCTTGTGACCTCGTGGATGAAGGCCTCATCACCGAGAAGGAAGCCGTCTGCCGCGTCGAACCGAAGCAGCTCAACGACCTTCTCCACCCGACCTTCGACGAGAAGGACCTCAAGGCCCACGATCCCGTCATCAAAGGCCTCCCCGCTTCCCCGGGCGCTGGCACGGGTGCCATCGTCTTCACCGCGGAAGAATGCAAAGCCTGGCACGATGAGGGCAAGAAAGTCGTCCTCGTCCGCGCTGAAACCTCGCCGGAAGACATCATCGGCATGGTCAACTCGGAAGCCATCCTCACCGCTCGCGGCGGCATGACTTCCCACGCGGCTGTCGTTGCCCGTTCCATGGGCAAGTGCTGCGTCGCTGGCGCCACCGAGATCGTCGTCAACGAAGAAGAAAAGACCGTCAAAGTTGGTGACAAAGTCTACCACGAAGGCGATGTCCTCTCCGTCAACGGCTCCACCGGTCTCGTCTATGAAGGCGAAATCAAGATGGTTCCCGCCGACCTCGGCGGTGACTTCGGCCGTCTCATGGCCTGGGCCGACAAATATCGTCGTCTCAAGGTCCGCGTCAACGCGAACACCCCGGAAGACGCCGCTAACGGCCGCAACTTCGGTGCCGAAGGCATCGGCCTCTGCCGCACCGAGCGTATG
Source organism: Caryophanales bacterium (assembly GCA_028726925.1). Classification (GTDB taxonomy): domain Bacteria; phylum Bacillota_I; class Bacilli_A; order RFN20; family CAG-826; genus Alloenteromonas. The sequence goes on from JAQYPI010000123.1 coordinate 26,849, forward strand.
TTCTTCGCGGATGACCGCATCCTCAACATGCGTTCCATGATTCTCTCCGACACCACCGAACAGCGCGAAGCCGCCCTCGAGCGCATCCGCCCGTTCCTTGCCTCGGACTTCTACGAAATGTACATGGCGAACCCCGATTCGATGGTCAACATCCGTCTTCTCGACCCGCCTCTACACGAATTCCTCCCGACCATCGACGACGAAAAGACCATCAAGGATCTCGCCGCCAAGCTCGCCATCTCCGAGCAAAAGGTCAAGGATCGCATCAACCAGCTCCAGCAAGCCAACCCGATGATGGGCTTCCGTGGCGTCCGTCTCTGCGTCGCCTATCCGGAAATCTACGCGGTTCTCGCGAAGGCCATCATGCAGGCCGCCATCAAGGCTTCCAAGGAACTTGGCCACGACGTCGAGCCGGAAATCATGATTCCTCTCGCCGGCGAATCCAAGGAATACCTCTGGGCCAAGAAGGTCGTCGTCGAAGCCGTCGAGGCTGAAATGGCCAAAGAAGGCAAGAAGCTTGTCTATCACGTCGGCACCATGATCGAAATCCCGAGAGGCGCCCTCCGCGCCGGGGATCTCGCCAAGGATGCGGAATTCTTCTCCTTCGGCACGAATGACCTCACGCAGCTCACCATGGGCTTCTCCCGTGATGACTCCGGTCAATTCCTCCCCTACTACTACGATCGCAAGATCTACGAATTCGACCCGTTCCAGACCATTGACGTCGAAGGCGTCGGCGAACTCGTCAAGATCGCGGTTGAGCGTGGCCGTGCCACCCGTCCCGAACTCCTCATCGGCGTTTGCGGCGAAACCGGTGGCGATCCCGCTTCCATCATGTTCTATGATGAAGTCGGCCTCGACTACGTCTCCTGCTCTCCGTTCCGCGTTCCTCTCGCGCGTCTCGCTGCGGCTCAAGCGGCGATCCTCCACGAAAAGAAAGCCAAATAAGGCATCCTGTATCAGGAACCTACCGCCCTCTTCTTCGGAAGGGGGCGGTTTTTCATGAAAAAAAGAGGGCCATGCCCTCGTTATTTTTCGGAATCTTGACGCTTAGTTGAGCACTTTGCTCAAGCGCACGATGTAACCGGCTTTAATGAATTTCCGTTCCGCCTTCATGGCCAGGCGATGGTCCAAAGTGAGCCCGAAGCACGCGCTGCCGGAGCCCGACATCGCCGCGACGGAGAAACCTTCCGTCTTCAAAGCAGAGACGATATCCGCGATTGTCGGAAGCAGGCTCTTCGCCGGGGCGTAGAGATCGTTTCCCCGGCATCTTGCCACTTGATTGAGATCTTGATTCTCAAGCCCTTCCAAAACGCCTTTCGTGTCGATGTTCTCCTTCGGGAATGAATCGCAAATCGCATAGACGTCCTTCGTGGATAAGCCTTCGGACGGCTTGACGACCAAGCAATAAATCACCCCTTTGACCGGGATGGGCGACGTTTTTTCGCCGATTCCCGTCACAAGGCTTGGTTTTGGGTTCAAAAAGAAGGGGACGTCCGCTCCCAAACGGAGGCCGATCTCGTTCAAATCCTCTTTATTCGCATGGAGTTTCAGCATTTGGTCCAAAGCGAGCATGACGCACGCGGCGTTGCTCGATCCGCCGCCGAGTCCCGCGGCGAAAGGGATGTTCTTGTGGATCGAGATGCGGAAATTCTCCTTGAATCCGTACCGTTCGCGCATGGCTTCGAGGGCCCTTGTGCAAAGGTTGCCCTTGAGGCCGAGCAAGCGAAGGTCGTTGCACGTGATATAGGTATCCCCTTCGAACGGGAGGGGGTCGATCGTGATGACGTCGTGCAGGTCGATGGGAAGATTCACCATCTCAAGTTCGTGATACCCGTCTTCCGGGCGAACGCCGAGATTCCGCAAG
>JAQYPI010000124.1 GCA_028726925.1 Caryophanales bacterium
GATAGACCGCGACGTTCGCTACAAGAGGCGTAAGCAAAGCGAGCCGGATTTTCCTCCTCGGCTCGAGGGCGAAGGCGAGGAAGAGGATGACCGCGGGTTGGAGAGCAAAGGTCAAGAAGCCCGCGACAAGGTGCCCCACGATGAAGGCGGGATCCCTGGGGAAGGCCGTGGCAAGATAGGAAGTAAGAGAGAGGGCAAAGGAAATGCCGATGCCCGCGTAAAGAAAGCGCTTGTCCACGCCTTTGAGAGGCACAGGCTTCAGAAGCAGCGCGATGAGGGCGAGAATCAAAAAGAGGAGATCGACATTCTCCGATAGATAAGATAGCAAATGAGTACCAAAATCCACTAGCCGTCCCCCTTGAAGCCTCGGTAGTATATCGCGCGAGTGCACGCACGAGGATTTTTGGGACGCTTTTGCCTTACCAAAAGAAAAGGGCTCTCGGAAAAAACACTCTTCTAGCGGATTCTTTTCGGCGGAAACTTCTTCTTCCTTCCGGGTTTTCCTTACTTTTCTTTGCAAGGAAAAAGCCCGGGACCCCCCTTCTAGGAGGGTTTCCCAGGCTCGCGAATCATTCCTTGACGATGGAAACTTTGATCCCGTCGCTATTCTTCGAAAGGACGGAGAAACTCCATCCGAGGGCGCCCCCGTCGTTAAGGACGGAGCCCCGGACGAATTGGGAAGCGTATTTTTCCATCGAGAAACTCTCCCCAGGGACGAAGAGGTCGCTAGCGGAGATCGCCGAGGTTTCATGGTAGGTCGCCTTCTTCGAGTCGCGGATGAGCTGCAGGAGGTTGTAATCCGCGTAATCCTTGCCGAGGTAGGTGATGGGGTCGTTATCGGAAGAATAGTAGGTGTTGGACATCATCGAGACGACCGGTCCCCTCTTATCATAAGGGTCGACCGTCCATTCGCTCGCGGAAACGGTCTTGCCGTCGTAGCTATAAAGTAGGCGCGCGTCGACGTGCCATAGACGGATGCCATCCCTTCCTGGGCCCGTCGGGTATCCCCCTTGATAGGCGTGTTCGGCGTCTTCTTGGTTGAGGCCCACTTCGTCATAGTATTCGAGCAGCAGGTATTCGTCGAAGGGGGAATCGAGGTCGTTCCAACCCGGGGTGAGGAGGACGAGGTCGCCGGACGTGGCAAACGGGCGCAAGGTGATTTCGCAGGAAGAGGTCGGGATGAAGGGATCTGCCCAGCCGAGAGCCATGACGCTATAGGGGTCGTGGGCGCCGACATTATAATCCTGCATCGAGAATCCGCCCGCGGGGACGTATTGGCCGCTGTAATCGTAATAATCCTCGAGCCCGAAGACATGACCGACCTCATGGATGAAGGTATGGGTGTCGATCTCGACGTAGGTCGTGTCGCCCCCACCATAGCCAAAGCCGGTGCGTTCGTAGGCGTTACTCCCGTACATGAAGTCGTAACTCGCCCAGTGGAAGACGTTGGGATAAGGATTCTCGACGTCGCGCCTAGAAGCGTCGCCAACCCAGCCGGTATAGGCCCAGAAATTGCCGTAATTCGAGGAGGCGGTGTTGTAATCCGGGGCGGCATAGACGAGGATGACGGCGTCGATGTAGCCGTCCGCGTCGCGGTCATAGTCCTTGGGATCGAGGGTCGGGTCGTTCTTCTTCGCCCAATCAAAGGCCGAGGTCACGAGGTTCCGGGTCGCGTTTTGGCTGTTGCCGTACTGCCGCGCGGCGCTCCCTGGGGCATACCAATCCGTGACGGTGCCGGTGATCTCGAACGTCCCGAAGGATTCCTGCTCGTAATAGGAAGATACGCTCAAGACGGAGGGGTCGTCCTTCGAGAAGAAGGCGCGCTCGATGTCCTCGCGCACCGCTTCTTTCTTAGAAGGGTCGATATAGGAAGAGGAATCGTTAAACCAGACGGGGACGATCAGGAACTTGGCTTCGTGCCCGGTCGGGGCGTAGGAAGTCGCGAAGACGCTATTGTCGACAAGGTCTTGATAGGAATAGCGGAGGTTCGTGCGCTTGAGGGCGCCATCCGCGACGACATTCACGGTCATCGAGGACTTCGAGGCGGGCGACGTCAGGGTGATGGTCGCCGAGCCGGCTTTTTTCGCGACGATTTGCCCGTTTTCGATCGCGACGACCGAGGGGTCGGAGGAAACATAAGTTAGGGACGAAGGATTCCCGCCCAAGGGGACGATCACCGGATCGAGGGCACGTTTCTCCCCGATAGAAAGATCAACGATGCGGGAACGGAAATAGGCATCGCGCAGGGGCAAGGAGGCGACCGTGACGGTCAATTCGGCCTCGACGCCGTTATCCGCGATGATGTAGCAAGTCGTGGAACCTTCGGCGACGCCGGTCACGATGCCGTTCTCGAACGTGCAGACGGATTCGTCGTCGCTTAGGTAATTGACGTTCTTGTTCGCCGCGTCGGAGGGCAGAATCTCGAACGCGACGGCTTTGCTTTCCCCGGGAGCGATGCTCATGCGGTCGGAAGAAAGAGAAATTTCCTCGACCTCGACGGGGACGACGTTCACTTCGACCGAACCGCTTGCTCCCCCGCCGTCGTTAGCGGTCGCCGTGATGATCGCCTTGCCGACTTTCCAGCCGTAGACGAGGCCGTTTTCGTCGACGGTCGCGACGCTTTTGTCGCTCGAGGAGAAAGATATCGAGCGATCGGGGGCATCCATGGGCAAGACCGTGGGCTGTAGCAGGAGTGTCCGTTTGGTCGCGAGGGATACGCTTGAGGAAGGGAAAGAAATCGAGGACACGTGGCCTTCAATGGGGGTAAAGGAACTCTCGGGGGAGGATGGCGAAGCGCTAGGGGAAGAGTCAGCGGAGTCCGGGCCGGAAGAGGACGAAACCGGGCTCAAGGAGCAAGAGCCGAGCAAGAGGGAGAGGAAGCAAACGAAAGAAGGCAGGTGTTTCATATCGAGTGGCATTGTACAGGATTGTGGGAGCTTTTAGTAGCCT
>JAQYPI010000125.1 GCA_028726925.1 Caryophanales bacterium
CGATGCCGGCCTTGTGGACGGCGGAGAAGGCGTCAGGAGAAGCGGGGGTTTCGCTATCTTCACTCAAGGGAGGGAGGTAGCTCGGGGCGCCCGAAGTCTCACCATAGACGATTTCTTTGCCGTCTTTATAGTCGTAATAGGGATCATTGCCCCGCAAGTTCAGGATACCCCCATATAGGGTGGCTTCGTGCTTGCCAGGGGCGAGGATCGTATACGCGTCCTCGCTTAAGAAGGATACGCGCGCGAAGGAGACGACCTCGTCAAGGGATTCCGCGGTCACCCCGGGAAGGGATAGTTCCGCGGCCCTTAGGGCGTTCGCTTCGCTTAAGGGCGCAATCTCCGTGCCATCGTCGAGATAAAGGTCGACGTCGAGGTCGCTAAGGAAATAGAACTCGAATTGCAGGATCCCTTCCGCGAGGGCCGGGGTCTCCGTGACGGATGACCCGGCGGTCCAATAAGGGCCATAAAGGGAGGGGAACCCATTCTCGTAATCGAAATCGGGAGTGTGCCAGCGGCTCGTAAACATCGAGCTTGCTTCGCCCAAGGGAGCAAAGGAAACGAAATCCTCGTTGCTATCCCCGAGGGCGCCGTCGGTGAGCCGGTCCCCATAAACGATCGTCCCGTCTTGCCCCTTGACCCCGATCTCTAGTTTCGGAGAAGAAGAAGTCGAGATGAGGAACTGGTCGACGGTGACACCCGATGCGATGTCCCACCACGCGTAGGTGGCTGTCCCAAGAGCCATGGCGCAAAGAAGAAGCGACAAAGATCCCCCGAGGAAGAGTCCCCGGGCGGCGTTCTTGCTGCTTTTCTTTTCGCGTTTCATGGTGATCAAAGGGCGCTAGGGCCGAATTCGAGGGCGAAGGACATGGAGCAGCCGCTCGGGGCGATGCCCTTGCAGTCCCAGTCGCTGCCTTCGAGGTAGAGGAGGAAGGTGTAATGGGCGATTTGCCCGGGGGCGAGGGTATTCGTGGAGAATTCGCCTTCCGGGGTATAGGCCTGGTAGAAGATGTGGTTCATGCCGTCGAGGAACGGGTCGCAAAGGACCTTGCTCTCGGGGATCGTGTCGCCCGAAAGGGGGTAACGGTATTGCCTGCCGCTTGCGTCATTTGCCACCGCCGAGGCGAGGAATTCGCGGGTCTCGCCGTAGACGATGCCGCTATCCCCCCTGACCGCGTCGATGGAACTCGCCGCCGCGTAGAACTTGGTGGAGGAATGCGTGGGGTTGCCCTCGAGGTCGTAAATCGTCTCGAACACGCCGACGCGAAGATAAGTGTAGGGTTCCGCCGCCCCGTTATTGGGCGAGGCGTAGCCGGTCATCTTCATGTCGACATCGTAAGAAACCGTGCGCTGTCCCCCGTTTTGGAGGAAACAGGAATAGAGAAGGCCGCGGTTGACGGTCACCTCTTCGCCCGCGATGACCCTCGTGTCGTCGAGGGAGTGGTCGTCGCCCCCTATTTCGGAGGCGTGGAAGGCTTTGGCCGCCGGGACCGTGATCTCGCTGCTTGCGGCGATCGCGTTCTCTAGGCCCCCGCCTAAAAGGCGCGTGGCGGAAGAGGAGAAGTCCTTGTCGGTCGAAAGGAGCAGACGGGCGTCCGCCTCCTTCTGCGCGACCTGAATCGTGAAATTGCCAGACACCCGGCCGATGAAAGCGATGATGGCCATGAGGGCGAGGCCACTAAAAGACGCAGCCATGACGATGGACGCGATCTTCTTGTTGCGACGCCTCTTGCGGACCTTCTCGCTCACGGAATACGCCGGGGCATGCAGCCCCTTGTCCGTGAGGGATTTCTCTTCCGGCGCGGGTTTGGGTTCTTTTTTCTTCAAGGGAAACCTCCTTTCCTGCCTTTCCTGCCTGCGTGAGCGCGCCTACGACAACAAAAAAGGCGGGCCCATGCCCCCTTCCGTCCTCGCGGCCCATTGCCTCCGCGACGAGGGAAAGGATATTCCCGGGATATGACCCCGCTTTGGGCCCCAGAGATGTAAGCCTCGACGGGTGGGAAGCGCGGGAGAAGATTATCCCCCTTCATTCACCGCCACCATTTTAGGGGAACCCCTATAAGGGGTCAATGTTCGAGCCACAAAAAGTAACGAAAAACTTACTTTTCTAGGGGAAACTTAAGGGCGACAAAAAAGAGGGGTCGCCCCCTCCTATTCGGTTTCCGTCATTCTTTCGGGTTTTCCGCCTCTTTCTTGGCTTCCTCGAGCATCTCGCGCATCAGCTCTTTCTTGGCTTCTTCGCGGGCCGCCTTGGCGATTTCCTCGCGTTCGGAATCCGAGAGACGCGATTCCTTGCGGACCGCGAAGACGATGAGGTAGATGATGTCCAGGGCGAGGATCACAAGAAGCGGCAAGACGATGATGAGGAAGAACGGGTTGGGATTGTTCTGGAACCACCCGATGAGGGGTCCGTTCTGGGCGTTCAGCT
>JAQYPI010000126.1 GCA_028726925.1 Caryophanales bacterium
AGGGCTTGGCGCCCTTCCCGAACGCATCGAATATTCCTTCTTGCTTTGATAAGAACGAATGGGAGCCCCGCCTTCGCGCGGGGCTTTTTGGCAAAAGAAAAACCCTCGCGAGGAGGGTCTTTCGATCCGAAGCATTAGAGCTTGCGGTTGTAGTATTCGATGATCTGGGATTCCTGGATCTCGTTCGGAAGCTCGTTGCGTTCGGGCTTGCGGGTGAAGATGCCGGAGATCTTGTCGACGTCGACGGTGACGAAGGGGGCAGCGGTGATCTTGGCATCGATGCATTCCTTGACGACCTTGAGGGGGGTGTCACCCTTGAAGGAGATGACGTCGCCGACCTTGCAGAGGTAGGAAGCGATGTCGACTTTCTTGCCGTTGACGAGGACGTGCCCGTGGTTGACGAGCTGACGGGCCGCGGCGCGGGTGCGGGCGAAGCCCATGCGGTAGACGAGGTTGTCGAGGCGGGATTCGAGGATGCGGAAGAACGCGAGACCCGTGACGGTTTCCTTGTCGGCCTTGGCAAGGACGAACAAGCGACGGAATTGACGCTCGTTGACGCCGTAGAGGGTGCGAAGCTTCTGCTTCTCGAGGAGCTGCTGGCCGTATTCGGACGGCTTGCGCTTGCGGTCTTGGCCGTGCTGGCCCGGACCATAGGCTCTCTTCTTCAATTCATCACCGGTCTCGAGAGTGGAGAAACCAAGGTGACGGCTCTTTTTCCAAGAGCTACCAGTGTATCTAGACATGTTTCATGTCTCCTTTCTCGCGCAAAGAGAGGAGTGCCTCTTCCATTTCCCGGGTGTCCTTGTTCCGTTCGGGCGAGTAGCTTGGCCTTACTTGTTTGTGGGAAGGACGTCTGACGGAAGCGTAGCGGCATGCTGCTTCATTACGCAAGCGTGATTATACGCGCGAAAGGGGAGCGTTCGCAAGACTCTTTTCAAAAACGGGGATGGAAAGGGGCGAATGACCCGCGATTTCCGGCCCTAAAAAACCGAAAAGAAGCACATATGCCCCCTTTCTTTTCGGGTTTTCGGGAAAGAAAACAAGGCCCGCGAAAAATTGCAAGTCGCGCTCACGCTAGTGCGCGCAAGAGTGCTAGAATAGCATTGATATGATTACCCTTCTTGAAACGCAGACGACCTTGATCATCGTCTTCTCCGCTCTCGGCGCCGCCTTGCTCGTCGGTCTCGCCCTCCTTTTGAATTTCACGGTCTTCGCCCATATGCGCGCCAAAAAGCAGGTGCGCGAACTCGAAAAGAGATTCCAGCATCTCCACGGCTTGCTCGTCGGCCAAGACGCCCAAAACCTCAAGCGAATCGAGAACATTTCCCTCACGAACCTCGTCTACGTGACCATTCACCAGAATTTCAAGAAGCGTTCCGACCAAATCCGCCACTCTTACGACAACACCGCCCAAGGCGAGATCAATCACCTGAAGGACTTGCTCGGCGAGCACGATTTCAAAGCCCTCAAGGCCGAAATCCCGAACGCCCGCGACATCATCAAGAGGTACGATGCGGAAGTGAATGCCTTCGACACGGATCTCCACAACGTCCTCTTGCCCGAAGAAGAATGCCGCCAAGCCTCCCTCTCGATGAAGGAAAACCTTCGGAAGATCAAGCAGGATTTCTACGTGAAGCAAGCCGATCTTTCCCTCGTTTCCCGTTCCTTTGACCGCGCGTTTTCCTTGCTGGAAGACAATTTCAAATCCTTCGAGAAAATGCTCGAATGCGCGAATTACGACGAAGCCAAAGCCCTCCTCCCCAAGATCGGCCAGGTCATCGGCGCCCTCTCGAAAATCCTTCGCGACATGCCGAACCTTTGCGTCACCATCCAAAGCGTCATCCCCGACAAGCTCGCTTCCTTAAGCGACCGTTACGAAGAACTCCAGAAAGCCGGATACCCCTTGCATCACCTCCTCGGCCCTTCCAACATCCAGGAGATGCGCGACGAACTCGACGAAGTCACCGCCCAAGTCCAAAACTTCGACCTTTCCGGGGTGCAGCAACACTTAGACGGCATCATCGCGCGCATCGACGATTACATCGCCGCCTTCGAGCGCGAGAAAGAAGCTCGTGTCGCCTTCGAGGGCGAGGTGGAAGGCATCTATGCTGAGGATTCCAAGGTCGAGAACCGCTACATCCGCCTTTGCAATTCCCTTCCCGAGGTCCGCTCGATTTTCGCGATCCCAAGTTCTGAGCAGGAAAAGATCGACGCCATCAAGGCTCAGATCAATCGCAGCGGGGCGACGAAGCGGTCACTCGACACCCTCATGCATTCCGGTTCCCGTCAACCCTACACCATTCTCGTCGAGCGCATGCATGCCCTGCGCGACGAATCGAACCAAGCCTTTCAGGCCATCGAGGATTTCAACCGTTATCTTCTTTCCCTCAAATCCGACAGCGAAGAAGCCGCCCGCTCGATTTACGTTTACGAGGATCGCCTCCGGACCGCCGAATACCGCGTCCGCGTCATCGATTTGCCTTGCATCACCGAGAAATACGCCCAATCCTTTGAGGATCTCTACGCGGTGATCGACTCGATCCACGCCCGCCTCGTCACCCCAATCGACGTCCAGACCATCAACGAGCTCGTCAACCGCCTCAAAGGGGAAGGCGATGCCCTTTGCAACGCGGTCGACCGCGACATCAGCGCCATGTACAAAGCCGACGTCGCGATTCTTTACGCGAATCGCCAGCGCATGAAGGATTCCACGATCGGAATCGCCTGCGAGCAAGCCTATGGGGCTTATCTCTCCGGTGATTTTTCCGGGGCTTACGAAGTGGCCAAGCAAGCCGTCCGCGCCTCCCAAGAGCAGCAGTGATGACCCATTATTTCGACAATGCCGCCACGACGCGCCCGTTTCAAGAAGCGCTTGATGCCTATGAGGAGGTTTGCCTTTCTCATTTCGGCAACCCTTCCTCGCGCCATAGGACCGGCTTTGACGCTTCCGACATCCTAGAGGAATCCCGCCGCTCCATGCTTTCCGTCCTTGGCGTAGCCAAAACCCATGATTTGATTTTCCTTTCGGGAGCGACCGAGGCGAACAACCTCGCCCTCAAAGGCGCCGCTTTCTGCTATCAAAACCGGGGAAAGAAGATCCTTTATTCCCCCATCGAGCACCCTTCCGTCCTCGCTCCCATTGCCCAACTCTCCGAACATTTCGGCTTCGAGGCGATTCCCCTCGAGGTCGACCAAGATGGCGTGATTTCCCTCCAAGACCTCGAAGCCAAGATGGACAAGGACGTCATCCTCGTTTCCGTGATGGGGGTGAATAACGAAACCGGGACCATCGAGCCAATCGCTGAAATCGCGCGAATCGTGCGGCGTTTCCCCAAGGCATTTCTTCATAGTGACCTGACCCAAGCGATCGGCAAGATCGACATGCCTTTGCAGGACATCGACCTCTTTTCCTTCTCCGCCCACAAATTCGGGGGCATGAAAGGA
>JAQYPI010000127.1 GCA_028726925.1 Caryophanales bacterium
CACGGAGGCATACCCAAGAGGCCGAAGGGGACGGTTTGCTAAACCGTTAGATCGGGAATACCTGGTGCGAGGGTTCGAATCCCTCTGCCTCCGCCAACATGATTTCAAGAGTTCGAGCGATCGAACTTTTTTTGTTGCCCGCGCGGCATCCCCCAAAGGCAGGTGGGGAAAAACGCCCCCATGGCGGGGGGCAAGAAAAGGAAAGGCCCGCTTGGCGCGGGCCGTTTTTTCCGGTTCTTAGTAGGCTTTCGCGAAATAGGCGACGATTTTGGAAGGCTTGCCGCAGACGGGGCAAACGCTGCCTTCGGGGACTTCTTCCTTGTAGATGCAGCGCGCGGTGCCGCCGTTCGTAAACGCCTTGATGGCATCCTCGCATTCGGGCTCGCCGCAATAGGCCATGCGGGCATAGCCGCCTTTCTCGAGGGCGGCTTTGAGCTCTTCGAGGTTCTCGACGTCCACGATCTTGGTTTGCAGGAAGGCGAGGGCCTTCTGGTACATCTCTTCCTGGATGGCCTTGAGGAGGGCAGGGATTTCCGCCTCGACGTCCTCGATGGCGCCGACGAGCTTCTCGCCGTTATAGCGCTTGCTAAGGGCGACTTTGCCTTCCGCGAGGTCGCGGGGGCCGAGCTCGAGGCGAAGGGGGACGCCCTTCATTTCCCATTCGGCGAATTTCCAGCCGGGGGTGTGGTCGCTAACATCGACCTTAACACGAACGCCGACGGAACGGAGTTTCTTCGCGATCTCGTCGCATTTCTCGAGGATGCCTTCCGCTTGCTGGCGGATCGGGACGATGACGACTTGGATGGGGGCGACTTCCGGGGGCAAGACGAGGCCATTATCGTCGCCGTGGACCATGATGACCGCGCCGATGAGGCGGGTCGAGACGCCCCAGGAGGTCTGGTGGGGGGCGTGAAGCTTGTTGTCGCGGCCGAGGTAAGAGATGCCGAAGGCTTCCGCGAACCCGGTTCCGAGGTAATGGGTGGTGCCGCTTTGGAGGGCTTTGCCATCATGCATGAGGGCTTCGATCGAATAGGTCGCGACGGCGCCCGCGAATTTCTCGTGCTCCGTCTTCTTGCCCTTCACGAACGGGATGGCGAGGAGGTCGCGCCCGATGGAATCGTAGACCTCGAGCATGTCCATCGTGTTCTTCCAGGCTTCCTCCTCGGTCTCGAAGAGGCAGTGCCCTTCTTGCCAGAGGAATTCGCTTCCGCGCAGGAAGGGGCGGGTCGTCTTTTCCCAGCGGACGACCGAGCACCACTGGTTGTAGAGCTTCGGGAGGTCGCGGTAGCTCGAGACGAGGCGCTTGTACATGTCGGAGAAAAGGATTTCCGAGGTCGGGCGGATGATGAGGGGATCCTCGAGCTTCTTGTTGCCCCCGATGGTGGCGACGAGGCATTCCGGGGCGAAACCTTCGATATGCTCCTTCTCCTTGCCGAAGAGCGAGGCGGGGATGACGCAGGGAAGGTAGACGTTCTCGGCGCCTTTCTCCTTGAATTTGCGGTTCGCGAATTCCTGGATCTGCTCCCAGATCGCGTAGCCATAGGGCAGGTAATCGATGAACCCTTTCACCGAGCTGTAATCCATGAGCTCCGCCTTGCGGCAGACGTCCGTGTACCACTGGGCGAAATCCACGTCGCGGGACGTGATGGATTCGTTTTTGACGGTCTTGTTCTCTTTCATGGGATTCTCCTTGTCACGACTTCATGTCGCGGATCTTCTTCACCGACTTGGCGGGCGGGGGGTTGAGCATCAGCTCGTAGGGGGCGAAGGCATCGCTTGAGATGTAATCGAGCCCGCTGCGGACGATGATCTCGATGGCGTACCAGTCCTCCATGTCGCTCGCGATGATAGGCTTCTTGTATTTGAGCAACCGCTCGACGAGGCTGTGCAGCTTGCTGCGGATCTTCGCGTCCATCGCGGTGGCGTTCCCCGCGAAGCTGAAGCCGCAAACGAAATAATCATAGGCGTTGTACACGCTCGCAGGAAGGGAAAGTTCCGCGTTTTTGAGGAAGATGCCGACTTCGTAGCCTTTCGCCTTGATCTCGCGCATGCTCTCGCGGATGGCCTCGGGGTCGCTTGGGTCGAATTGGGCGACCACGTCGTCCTCCTCAAAGAGGAATACGGGGTTCGCGGCGGCGGCCCTTTGGAGACGGGAGAAGACCGGCAGGAGGAAGGCGCGGTCCGTGAAGCGGGTCGGGACGAAGAGCTTGGCTTTCGGGTTGCGGGCGTTTTCGCTTACGAAGGTCGCGACCATGCGGCGGACGATGGCCGAGAAAAGGCGGCGGTCGTCCCCGGTTTTGTGGGCGTAGTCGTAGAGATCCCGCATCGAGTCGAAGTAGGTGTTCGTCGGGATTGCGGCGGAGAGGTAGCCGAAAACCGTTTCCCGTCGCACGTCGAAGACGGGGCGGAAGCGCACGGCGATCTTGTTCTGGGCGATGATGTTGTCGACCTCGGTGTGGAACGAGGATTCGTCTTCTCCATGCAGTAAGGCTTCCATCCCCTTCTCGTAAAGGAGGATCTTGGAGTCCTCGGCGAAGGCGTATTGCCGGGCTTTGAGGCGTTGGCCGAGGATCGCGTCCCCTTGATGGGAGAACGTCTTGTGCTCGAGGACCACGAGGCGGAACTCGATGCTCGTGAGGTAGCCGTTGAGGGAAAGGTAACGCGAGATCGATCCCGCCATCGCCTTGGCGAGGCGGAACCCATCGGGCTTGGCGACGATATGGAAATCGCTCAGGGCGAAGGTGTTTTCATCGAGGGACAAAAGCAACCGGCGGGAGGTCGAGAACGGGATGAGGACGTTCTTGACCTGGTTCATAACGAGGCGGTCGATGCCTTCGTCTTGGTCTTGGATGCTGCGATAGCGGAGGATGGCGAGAATCGTGACGCCCTTCTTCTTCGAGGAGGAGGCGAGGGCGGATTCGAAATCCTTCGCGGTCGCGACGCCGGCTTTCTCCTTCTTGCCCCCGAGGACGGAGCCAAGGGAGCTCATGCGGTAGGATTGCAGGTGGATGATCCCCTTTTCCTGGTCGACGCGGTCGAGGACGAGCATCGAGAAATCGGATTTGCCCTTCTTCCGCTTCTCGGAGACGGCCTCGATCTCGAAATAGTCGGGCACGCCCTGCAAATCCTTGTCCGTTAGGGCATGGACCCATTTCATGATCGCGGGCTGCTGGTCGTGGGGGAAGCGGGAATAGAACGCGTTGAGGGGCAAGGGGCCCTGGGCGTCGGAAGGGGACATGACGTTGAAGAAGCGGACGGTTTCCTTCGGGGCGTCGATCACGAACACCATGCTCGAGTTCATCGCGTGCTCAAGGTCGCGGCCGAAGCGGGCGTAGCGCGTGCAGGAAACGATGAGCAAGATGACGAGGAGGACGAAAAGAACGGCCAGGAGGGTCAACGAGAGATAGACGGGCCAATTCGCGAGGAAGGCGTCCTTAAAAGCATCCCACATGGCCTAAAGGATACCACAAAGTGGTAGGTTTGATAAACTCGGGGTTATACGAGGAAATCCGCGCTTGAAGGAAAAGGGGCGCGATGCTATCATTACGCACGCCGTTACTTGGAGAAATACCCAAGTGGTTGAAGGGGGCGGTTTCGAAAACCGTTAGTGGGGTCATGCTCCAGCCAGGGTTCGAATCCCTGTTTCTCCGCCAAATGATCCAAGTCCCGGGAAACCGGGTGAACGGCAATCGCTCCGAAAGGGGCGATTTTTTTCGTTTCATTCCTTTCTCCATACTTTCCAATCTGCTTCCATCAGGAGATAATCTAACTATGCTCGAAATCACCCGTGCGTCCCTTGCGTTGCTTAGGGAAATCATCGAAAACGACCCCCGTTCTCGCCTGCTTGACGAAAAAGAGGCCTTGCTTTCGGGTTCTGAGGAAGTTGAAATCCTCTCGAGGAACGCGAAAGAAAAAGCCGAAGAATACGCGGTGGCGATGAAAGTCGAAGACGAAAAAGGGAAAGCTCGGGCGACCAAGGCGTTCCACGAAGCGAAGAAAGCCCTCGACGAGCACCCGCTAACCCGCGACTATCAAGCGGCCTATTCAGAGGTCCGGCGCCTGTTAACGGAAATCGAAAGCATCCTCTTCGCCCCGTACCGGGACCATGTTCGCTGCGGGGGGCACCATGATTAAGGTCATCGGGGGCCTTTACCGTTCGCGGAACCTCGAAGTCCCGGACACCCTCACGGTCCCGACCAAGAGCAGGGTGCGCGAAGCCATCGCCTCGAGTCTCCTCTCTTCCCTCGAGAACGCCGTCGTCGCGGATATCTTCGCCGGATCCGGGGCCATGGGCATCGAGTTCCTCTCCCGCGGGGCGAAGAAAGCGTATTTCATCG
>JAQYPI010000128.1 GCA_028726925.1 Caryophanales bacterium
AGCTATTCTTCTGGCCGATCGCGACGTAAATGCATTTCACGCCTTTGCCCTTCTGGTTGATGATCGTGTCGAGGGCAATGGCGGTCTTGCCGGTCTGGCGGTCGCCGATGATGAGCTCGCGCTGGCCGCGGCCAATCGGGATCATCGCATCGATCGCCTTGATGCCGGTCTCAAGCGGGGTGTCGACGGATTTGCGGGTCATGACGCCCGGGGCGATGCGCTCGATCGGGCGGGTTTTCTCGTACGTTATGGGGCCTTTGCCGTCAAGCGGGGCGCCAAGAGCGTTCACGACGCGGCCGAGGAGGCCATCCCCGACGGGGACTTCCACGACTTTGCGGGTGCGTTTCACGGTGTCGCCTTCTTCGATCGCGATGTCGGAGCCGAGGAGGACGGCGCCGACGTCTTCGCGGTCGAGGTTCATGACCATGCCCATGACGTCGTGGGGGAAGAGGAGGAGCTCGCCGAGCATCGCCTTGTCGAGGCCATAGCAAAGGGCGATGCCATCGCCGACGGTCAAAACCGTGCCGACGTCATCTTCCTCGACCTTGCTCTCAAAGTCCTTGATCTGCGCCTTCAATATGGCGGAAATCTCGCGGGATTCGATTTTCATTGGGCGTTACCTCCGTTTTTGAGCCGAGCCCGAAGCTCGGAAAGACGGTTCTTGACGGTGCCGTCGTACACCTTCCCCTCGAGGGCGACCTTGACCCCGCCGATGAGATGGGGGTCCATGACGACCATGAGCTCGACTTTGGCGCCGAGCTTCCGGGAAAAGGCCTCCTCGAGGGCGGCTTTTTCCTCTTCTGAGAGGGGGAATGCGCTATAGGCGATGCCTTCTTTGACGCCGAGATCGGCGTTAAGCATCGCGTGGAACGAGGATGCGATCGCGGGGAAATCGCCGAACCGATGATTCCGCGCGACAATCTTCAGGAAAGGAAGGACGTGCGGGATCTTAGCGAGCGCGGGGAAAAGCGCATCGAGGGCCTTTTCCTTCTCTTCCGTAGAGAAGGCATAGGAGCATAGGGCCTTGCGCAGGTCCTCGCTTTCTTCTAGGGCATGGCAAACAAGCGCGAGGGCTTGGTCGCCTTCTTCGCGCTTCCCTTCGGGGAGCAGTTCATAGAGTGCCGATGCGTAATGGCTCGCGATTTCGTCCATGGCTTAGCGTCCTTTTTCGAGATCCTCGACGAACGAGGCGACGAGGCGTTTCCCGTCTTCCTCGCTCACTTCGCGCCCGAGCACCGCTTCCGATGCAAGCAATGCCACGTCCACGATCTCGTCGCGGACTTCCTGGCGCGATTTTTCCTTGGCGAGGGCGATGTCGATGTCCGCCTGCTTCTTCTTCGCGGCGGCCTCTTCCTCAGCGAGGGAGAGGATCTTGGCGCGTTCCGCCTCGCCTTCGGCCCGGGCGGCCTCGACGATGGAGGCGGCTTGCTTCTTGCCTTCCGCGACGACGGAATCCGCCTTGGCGGCCGCGTCGAGGGCGACTTTCTTGGCTTCCTCGGCTTCGGCGATCTCGCGGGCGATGTGCTCCTTGCGCCTCGCGACCATCTTCTTGACGGGCTTGTAGCCGATGAAGAAGACGATCAGGATGAGGACGAGGAAGGCGAGCAGCTGGATCACGAGATCCCAGGGGCCGTTGGGGAACAGTTTGTTGATAAAATCGTCGCTCGAAAAGGGCTGGTCGCCGACGGCGTCCGCAAAGGCATCGAAATTCCGGATCAAGGGGAACATTTCGATACCCCTTGCCTTAGGCGACCTTGGCGCCGAGGACGAAGATGATCAAGATGGCGACGATGAGGGCGTAAATCGCGCAGGATTCGTCGAGGGCGACCGCGAGGATCATCGTGCTCTGGAGCTTCTTCTGGTTCTCCGGGTTGCGGGACATGCCGTCGATCGCGTGGCAGCAGATCCAGGATTCGCCAAGGCTCGAGAAGCCGCCGGTCAGAATGGCGATGCCGGCGCCGATCGCGACGAGGCCGAGGTTGTTGCTCATGGTTTCGGCGAAGGCCGCGAGTGCGGAAAGGATACCCATATGTGTTACCTCCTATAGGGTTTTAGTCCATCTTGCCTTCCGGGCGGGCGACTTGGCGGTCCGTCCCCATCGGGTCGTCCTCGGGCATTTCCTGCCCGATCCAAACCGCGTTGAGGGAAGCGAAAACCAGGGTCTGAATGAACCCGGAGAACAAGCTGAAATAGAGATTGAGGACGCCGATGATCACGGGTCCGACGAAGATGATACCGGCCTCCCCGAGGAAGCCGAAGATCGCGAGGGATAGTTTCTTGGTGGCCCAGTTCACGAGGCCGATGATGACGGAACCCGCGAGGGCGTTGCCGAACATACGGAGGGAGGTCGAGATGATCGGAGTCCACATCGTGAGGAGGTTGATGGGAAGCCAAAGCTTGACCGGCTCGATGTAGCGGTGGAAATAACCCCATTTCTGGTAGCGGATGCCCGTGGCCTGGATGAGGACGAACATCACGCAGGAGAGGATGAGGGGGATCGTGAAATAGTCGATGACGGAAGGGAGGCCCGTGATGGACCAGATGAAGCTGAGGAATAGATAGGCGAAGAGGGCCATGAAATAGCCGGTGAAGGAACGCGGGGACTTGCCCATGATGTCCGTGGCCCAGTTCTCGGTCCATTCATAGAAGGCCTCGAGCAGGAATAGCGGGCCTTTCGCGGGCTTCAAAGGGTCGTGGAAATGGGCTTGGATGCCGGCGATGATGACGAAGATGGCGACGATCCCCATGATGATGAGGGACGAAAAGACGGGCCCGGAAAGACGGAAGGTCCAATCCGAGAGGTTTTGCGCCATGTCGGACAGGGGGTCGCCAGAGAGGATGAGGTTACGCATTCTCGCTTTCTCCTTCCTTCTTCTCTTCTTCGACGGGTTTGCCGTCCCCTTTCTTGCTCTTGCGGGTGCCGAGGTAGGTCGTCACGAGCAAGACGAAGAGCAGCGGGAGATAGCCCGCGAACACGGTAAAGACGTTGCAATACCCATGGGAGGGAGTGCCCCAGACGAAGGTCGCGAAGCCCCCGAGGACGAGTCCCCCCGCGTAGAAAAGCAGGCGGAACGTGCCGAAGAGCGCCCCGACGAGGCCGCCTTTGGTGGCTTCCCCATCCCCCGAGAGGAGGAACCGGGCGCCGAGGAAGATCGTGACGTAGCAAAGGATCTCGATGGCGCTGCCTAGTAACCAGCCATAGAAGAGGCCGGGATTATCGATGAAAAACGAGAAAACGAGGACCAAGGCGCCGAGGAGGGCGATGGCCCCTAGGATAAACAAATTTTTCTTTTCTTCGGACAGGGAAGAGAAACGCTGCGCTAAAGACATAAAACCAACATATGTATTGTAGGTCTTTCCTTTGGAAGGTCAAGGTAAAATCGCTGCATTGGGACGGGGGCAACGAAAGTATCGGTATTTCGAAAACAGGGGGAGGGCCAGCGGATTTCGCTTGCAATGTAAGCCCTTACATTCTAAAGTAATCGGCTTGGGGCCCGCGGGTTCTTCCCATTCTCCCGCGGCACATTAGAATGAAAGCGAGGTAATGCCCATGAAATATACCGTCACTGCCTTTGGCGAGACCAAGACCTACGAACGGAAGGTCTCCCTCCTCGAGATCCTCGGGGACCGCGATCCGGACAAGAAAATCATCGCCTGCCGGGTCAATAACCGCATCCGCTCGCTCACT
>JAQYPI010000129.1 GCA_028726925.1 Caryophanales bacterium
GAAGGATGCCGAGCATGTTGTCGCGGACGAGCTTGTGGTTGCCGAACTTCGCTTCGAGTTCTTGGCGGACGCGGATGATTTCCGTGAGGGCTCTTT
The DNA here is from genome assembly GCA_028726925.1 of Caryophanales bacterium. Classification (GTDB taxonomy): domain Bacteria; phylum Bacillota_I; class Bacilli_A; order RFN20; family CAG-826; genus Alloenteromonas. The sequence goes on from JAQYPI010000129.1 coordinate 97, forward strand.
GCAAGGCGGCGGCCATCCTCTGGCGGCGGTCCATCTCGATCAGCTGATTGCGGATCTTGTTGATTTCCGCCATCGTCTGTTTGCGGACTTTCTCGACGTTGTTGTTGATGATTTCTTGGTTATCGATGACGTTGCGGACTTGTTTGCTAACGACGCCGATGTTGCCGTTTACCACGTCTATCGCGCGATAAACTCCAGAAAGGTCAATGGAAATTGTATCTGACATGTTTTACCTCCTTTTCCTTGTGCCTTTATTTCATCTTGGATTCGATATCTGCTTTTGCCTTCAGGAACGCACCTCCATATTTTTGCTTTAGAACCGGGTCTTTAATGTGGGAGAAAATCTGCCCGACCCGGAGAACGTAATCGTGGTAGAAACGCTGCGTCTTCGTCTTCAGGAAGAACTGGTTGTTCGGGTAGGGGGAATCCGGGTTCTTCGTGATTCCGGCGTACAAGGCGTACCACGTTTTAGGGAGATTGGTCTTGTCCGTCAGGCTTTGGTAAATCTCGGCCATCTCGGGTGTGAACCAATCGATGTTTTTCTGGCGCATGATGAGCATCGGGGAGAAACTTTCGGTGAATTCCGTGATTTCCGATGCGTCGTCGTAATCGTTAAATTTGCTGAGGATTTCCTTTTCGAATTCGCCGGAATGCATGATGGATTTGAGAATCATCTGCTTGCAGAATTCCTCTTCCTCGACCTCGAAAAGGCAGTCATCCCACGTTTCGCGGAAGAAGCTGGCCATGAGGCGGCTGTCCTTCACTTCCGCGGCGTAGGAACGGTAGTAGTTGACGATGAATAGCGCGGCGGCGTTGTTGCGAGACATCGTGAGGACGTTCTCGGCGCAGCTCCTCGCGGAATCGAAGTTCCCGGCGAGAAAGAGGCGCACGCCTTCTTCCAACGCGACTTGGACGCTCGGGGAATTAGCGCTGTGCTTTTTGGCGAAACGGACCGTGAGTCCGCAGAAATGGCAAGTGCCAGTCCTCGTTTTGCGGTCGATCTGAGTTGCACTCAAGGAAGCGCCGCAACCGGGACAGATGTATTTTTCGGCTTCCATGCGCTCTTATTTTTGGACGGCCATCAATACCTGGTTGCGCGTCTTGATGATGCCATGGGCGATGCGGATGGCCTTGAGGACGCTTTCCTTGTCCGCCCCATTGCGAAGGGAGGTTTTGATGAAGGCGATCTGCTCTTCGAATTCCTTTTCGATGGGAAGGGATTCGTCCGTGGTGCGGCTGGAGGAGTATTTGACGGTTTCGTAAAGGCCGGTGATGGCATCGCGGATTTCCTGGTCATCCGTGTATTCGCGGAGGCCGTTGACCGTGACGCCCATCATGTTCCAGTTCGACATGCGCTTCTTCTGCGCGGCGATCGCTTCGTTCACGCGACCGAAATAGCGGTAGCAGATGACGAACGCGGCGGCGTAGAGGAGGATCTCGATCAAATTGATGACGATGGTCGCGGTGAATTGTTCCGAGTTGACCAAGGTGACGATCGTATTGGTGATGGCCATGACGACGAAATAGATTCCGCTGCAAATGGCGAGCGGGAGAACCGTTTCGGCAGCATGGGGCGTCTTGGACTGGATGAAGGTCGAGGCGCCGAGAAGGATGAAGCCGAAGCAAAGGAAGCCATAGCCAAGCCAGCATCCGATGTTGCGGGTATCCATGTGATTCGCGCAGATCGGCCAGAAGATCACGTTGAAGATCGCGAAGCCGATGAGGACGAGGAGGAGCATCGTTTTGGTGCGAAGGAACTTTTTCATGGTTGTTCTCCTATTGGTTCCAATCAGATTTTATTTCCGCAGTTCGGGCAGAATTTGGCGCCCGGCGCGAGTTCGGCGCCGCAATTCGGGCATCCTTTCGCGATTTTGTTGCCGCAATTCGGGCAGAACTTAGCCCCGGGGGTGAGTTCGGCGCCGCAATTCGGGCACACTTCGCCGCCCATCTTGTTGCCGCAATTGGGGCAGAATTTCATTCCGGCGGGAACGGGCTGTCCGCAGCTCGGGCAAGGTTTCGCCCCTTGCGCGGCGGGTTGGGGAGCGACTTGGGGCGCGCCTGCTGGATTGCCCATGGTGCCCATCGTGGAGTTGGCGAGGTTGCCCATCGCTCCTCCCATGGCGCCGCCCATGCCAAAGCCCATTCCAAGGCCCATGCCGGCGCCCATCATGACGCCCGGGGTCGCCTCGTTCCCGGCCGCGGTGCCGAGGACGTCGAAGCCTTTTTCCTGCTGATAGGTATAGCCTTCGCGTTGACGCTTTCTGGCCATGGCCGCAGAAGCGATGTCCATCTTGGTGGCTTCCATCTGGGCCTCGCGGAGTTCCCCGAGAATCTCTTCGGGGATGTTGATGCTATTGAAAGAGAAGCTCGAAAGGATGACACCGAGGTCAGCGAAGAACGGCTTCATTTGCTCGAGCATCGCGTTGCTGAGCTCGGTCATGTGGGAAGCGATCTGGAGGACGCTGATCTTGCGTTCGATGATCGTTTCGCCGAGAATCGTGGTCAAACGTTCGATGATCTTGCCGCGGAGATAATCAAAGAGCTCGCGCGTGGTGAAAGAATCGCGAGTGCCGACGATCTTCTTGAAGAAGCGGAGGAAGCCAACGCCGGGGGCGGAACCTTCCTCGTCGCCGACATCGATGTGGCAGGAGTAGTAACCGTTCGCGCGGACTTTGACGAGAAGGCCAAGGCCCGGATCCGTGAGGTCGATCGGTTCCCTGGTGCCGAAGGGAAGGTCTTTCCAGTTCGCGGTGTTCACGAAATAGACGTAGCAGTGATAGTAGGATTCACCACCCGACCAAACACGGGTGAATTTGTTCACGAGCGAGAACGACGAATTGTGCGAGTCGTTCAGGACGTGGGTGCCCGGACCGAAGGGCACACATTCGCCTTCGTTCACGAGGATAGCGACCTGGTTTGGGGCAACAATGAGGCGAGCCGCCTTGCCGAAATCTTCCTCCGGGTAACGGTAAAACACCGTTTCGTTGGCATCGGCCTCGCTGGGCTCGTATTTGATGACCTCAATGTTGTGGATTTTTTGGAAAAAATTAAGATCCTTTTCCATTGATTGTCTCCTTAAATGGGTTGTAGGAAATGGAATCAAAACAAGCGCTAAAAAAGTGCTGAAAAGTAAGGCGAAAGCAATGCTTTTTACAAAAATGCAATTCTTTGAATGTGATTCAAAACAGAAAAGCAAACTACGCAAAGATTGCTCGTTGGGTTTGGACTGATTAGAAATATTGGTATAATTGAGTAACAAAACAAGCAAAAACTGCACATTACATTCCATAACAATTGATTGGAATAGGGAAAAGAGGACGAAATATGACGTTGAAAGAGATTCGAAAAACGTACCGCCTTACCCAGAAAGCGGCGGCGAGAATCGTGGAGGTTTCTCTGCGGACCTACGCCGAATACGAGAAAGACGAGGGCGCTGCGAATCCCTTGAAGCTCGAACGGATGAAAGAAATTCTCCTCGAGCATGCCGCGAAAGACCCGACGGTTCTCAAGGACAAAGTGCTCCTCATCACCGGGGGCACGGGTTCTTTTGGTCACGCGGTCGTCGATCGTTTCCTCGAAACGGACATTCGCGAAATTCGCATCCTTTCGCGGGACGAGAAGAAACAAGACGACATGCGGAAGGCGTATAACAACCCGAAACTCAAGTTCTACATCGGTGACGTCCGGAACCTTGATTCCATCATGGATGCTTTCCGCGGGGTTGATTACGTCTTCTCCGCCGCCGCTTTGAAGCAAGTCCCGTCCTGCGAGTTCTACCCGATGGAAGCCGTCCGCACCAACGTCATCGGCAGCGATAACGTCATCACCGCCTGCGTTCGCAACCACGTCAAGAAAGCGATTTTCCTCTCGACGGATAAAGCGGCTTATCCCATCAATGCCATGGGCATCTCCAAGGCCTTGATGGAGAAAAACGTGATTGCCCGCAGCAGGCAGCTCTTGCCGGGGGACACCGTCCTTTGCCTCACCCGTTATGGGAATGTCATGGCCAGCCGCGGTTCCGTCATCCCCTTGTTCTTGAACCAGATTCGCGAAGGAAAGCCCATCACCATTACGAATCCCGAGATGACGCGCTTCATGATGACCCTCGACGACGCGGTCGACCTCGTCCTCTACGCGTTTGAAAACGGGGAGCAAGGGGACCTCTTTGTCCAAAAGGCTCCTGCCGCGACCATCGAGACGCTCGCCAAGGCCGTCTTGTCGCTTACCGGCGCCAAAACCGGGGTGACCTACATCGGGACAAGGCATGGGGAAAAGCTCTTCGAGACCTTGGTCACCCAAGAGGAAATGCTAAAGTCCGTGGACATGGGCAACTTCTTCTGCGTGAAAGCCGACAACCGCGACCTCAATTACGACCAGTACTTCACGCAAGGGAACCAAAAACTCAACCTTGGGGAATCCTACACGTCTCACAACACGGAAAGGCTCGATGAGGATGGCATGAAAAAACTGCTCAAGAAATTGGAACTTTTCGGCGGACCGGTCCGTCAACACGACTAAAAGAAGGGGGACAGATATGCGTTTTCAGAACAACGGCAAACTCAAACTGATGATCATCGTGGGCACGAGACCCGAGATCATCCGTCTCTCCGCGGTCATCAACAAGGCCCGGGAATATTTCGATACCCTTCTCGTCCATACGGGGCAGAATTACGATTACAACCTCAATGGCATCTTCTTCCGCGATCTCCAAATCGAAGCGCCGGACCTCTACCTCGACGCGGTGGGCAAGGATCTTGGCGAAACCATGGGGAACATCATCGCGAAAAGCTATGAGGCGATGGTCGAGACGAAACCCGATGCCGTCCTCGTTCTCGGAGACACGAACAGCTGCCTCTCCGTCATCGGGGCCAAGCGCCTTCACCTTCCGATCTTCCATATGGAAGCCGGCAACCGTTGCAAAGACGAATGCCTGCCCGAGGAAACGAATCGCCGCATCGTCGACATCATCTCCGACGTGAACATGGCCTATAGCGAGCATGCGCGCCGCTATCTCGCCGAGTGCGGGCTGCCCAAGGAAAGGACGTTCGTCACGGGATCCCCGATGGCGGAAGTCCTTTCGAAGCACTTGCCTTCGATTGAGCAAAGCGACATCTTGTCGCGCCTTGGCCTCGGAAAAGGCAAATACATCCTCTTAAGCGCCCACCGAGAAGAGAACATCGACACGGACAAAACGTTCCAATCCCTCTTTTCCGCGATCAACGCCCTCGCGGAAACCTACCAGATGCCGATCCTCTATTCCTGCCATCCGCGGAGCAAGAAGAAACTCGAGAGCTCGGGATTCGCGCTGCATCCCCTTGTGAAAATGCATGAGCCCCTTGGGTTCCACGACTACAACAACCTTCAGATGAACGCTTTCTGCGTCGTGAGCGATTCCGGGACCTTACCCGAGGAAAGTTCCTTCTACGCCTCGATTGGGCGCCCGATCGCCGCGGTTTGCATTCGGACCTCGACCGAACGCCCCGAGGCGATGGACAAAGCCTGCTTCGTGCTCGCGGGAACCACGGAAAAGAGCCTTCTTCAGGCCGTCCAAGTCGCTTTGCTCAACAAAGAAGGGTGCTTGCCCGTTCCCGATTATCAGGACACCAATGTCTCCGACAAAGTCATCAAGATCATCCAGTCTTACACGGCCATCGTGAACCGCGTGGTCTGGAGGAAAGGCGCCGAATGAAGGTCCTCGTGACTGGCGCCTCCGGCTTTTTGGGAACCCACGTTTCGAGGGAACTATCCCGTCGAGGGCATACCGTGCTCCCCTTTGACATCGATACTCCCGAGAGTCGGCTGTGCGAATTGGTGCGCGAGGCGAACTTCATCTTTCACCTCGCCGGGGTAAATCGTCCCCGCGATCCCAAAGAATTCTACGAGGGAAACGCGAACCTAACGGAACGCCTTGTTTCCGTTGCGAAAGAAAAAAGAGGGGACACCCCCATTCTTTTTTCGAGTTCGATCCAAGCGGAAAGGGATAACGATTATGGGCGTTCCAAGAAAATGGCCGAGGACATCCTCTTCCAAAGCGGCTTGCCCGTTTACGTCTATCGTCTCTCGAATCTTTTTGGGCGCGCAGGAAAGCCTTTCTATAACAGCGCCGCCGCGACGTTTTGCCATAACATCGCCCGCGACCTCTCCATCACGGTCACCGATCCCCACATCGTGATCGTTTATCAATTCGTCGAGGATGTCGCCTCCGCTTGGGCGGATTTGCTGGAAAATGGACCTTTCCTTGGCAAGAAGGAGCCCCTCTCCTTCGAGCCCGCCTACCTTTGCTCTTTGGGGAATCTCGTTGCCACGCTTCAAAGATTCAAGGCTGCGATTGCCTCCCCCTCTCGCCTCCCCGTCATCCACGATGAATTCGAACGGAAGCTGTTCAAGACGTTCTGCTGGTATCTATCCGATGATGGTTCCGTCTTTCATTATTCACGCGATGCGCGCGGGACCTTTGAAGAAATCATGAAATCCGCCCGTTATGGTCAGGTGAGCGAGAACCTTACTTATCCAAGGCAATCCAAAGGCGGCCATTATCACACGCGCAAAGAGGAAATCTTCTATACCGTCCAAGGGAAAGTTTTGGTGCGGCAAAGGAACCTCGGTTCCCAAGAAATCGAGGAGACGGTTCAAGAAGGGCCGCTCGATGAACCGATTCGGATTCGGCCAAACGCCACCCATGACTTGCGAAACGTTGGGGGGCAGGATGCCTTGACCCTCATGTGGATCAGCGAAATCTACTCTCCCGACACCGCGGATACGTACCGAGAATCTGTGGACGTCGAATAAAAAAGGGCCTGGCAGGATTTCCTGACCAGGCCTTTCGTTTGGTTCTTTAATTCGGGCGCATCGTCTTCATGGAGAGCCACATGAGACGCATGCCGAAGAGGAAGATGAAGAGCATGAGGGAGAATTGCGTCAACAAGAACCCGAGCGCGAGGGAGAGGAGGGCGGGTGCCACGCCGGCCCAGTAGGCGATCTTCTGCGTTTCCCAGAACGTGTAAACGCGGAAGGGGTTGCGCTTGCCGCGGGTAAGCAGGAAGACGACAAGGCCGAAAATCACTTCGAGGCCCGCGTAAATCGCAAGGACGATTCCCGCGTAGCTCCACGAGCTGGAAAGCTTTTGACGGTTCGTGGCGGTCACGATGATTTGGCGATATTGTTCCGTGACGGAATTCTTGAGTTCTTCGCCCGTGAGGGGTTGACCCATGTTGTCCCGAACCTTCGTCGCGATGGCGGAGAAGTTCGTGCCTTCGATGTCGGCGTTGTTTCCGATGAGAGTGGAACCAGAACCCGCGGCGTTATAACGGCCGATCATGAAGGAATCCTGGCCGAACGCGATGAAGTTCGTGGCGTATTTCGCGTCCTCGGCGCCATAGCCTTTGCGATATTCGTCTTTGTAGGGGTTCTTGCCGCTCGTGATGCGGGCGAAGAAGATCGAGTCTTCGACGGTGTAACCGCCGACCGCGCTGGAATTCACGAACGCCTCGAACATTACCTTGTCTTGGGTCGCGGAATAATCCGCGTACCAAGTCGAGGGGGTTGTTTCCCCGGGAACGGTATAGGCGATATCACTCCATTTCTCGTTGACGGAAGGATGGCCATCTTGAATGGTCAAGACGACGCCCTTGTCGGCGAGGGCTTTCGAGAAATTCGTGAGTTGCTGATCGAGGGAATAGTTCGGGGCGCCCAGCACGCTTTCACCGTAATCCACTTGCAAACGGGTCACGAGGTTCGGGACGTCTGCGAGGACAACGGAAGCGAGGGCGAGGCCCACCGCGAGGAAATTCCACCAGAATCCGTGGTATTCGCGAGAGGCTTTGACGCAGGCGTCGTTGTTGACGAGGGTCATGAAGGACGTCTTGAGTTTGTCCTTCGTCTCGGGGGACATCTTCTTTTTGGCTTTTTTCGGCTGTTGCTTCACCGTTGTGGCCTTAATGGGTTTCTTTTTCTTTTTCTTGTTGGACATTTCGGTTCTCTTTTTGCTTAAAGCAAAATAAACAATACACGAGATAGGCGGTTTTGGAAACAAAAACCCGTCCGGCCCTTCCTTCTTTCCGATTCGGCGGAAAAAGAACATAATGGATGACATGAGGAATATAACGGCAAAAGAACGTCGGGCCGGTTGGGCGAGTTATTTGACTTCTGCCCTTATCCTTGTCTCAATTTTCACTCTCTTTCTGCCGGTTTTGGGCGTCGTGGATGAAAACGGGATGCTCTTCTCCTTTTCCTCGCGCCTCCTTTATTTTGGGGGCCTTCAAACGTCGGAGCAGGGCGGTTTGACTTATTCCTTCGCCTTTCGCCTCAACCCATATTTCCTCGCCGTTTTGGCTTTGGTTTGCCTTTCCTTCTTGTTCGCGTTGCTTGGGAAGAATTCTCCGACCCGCCTGTTTCTTTCTTTGATTTCCCTCGTTCTAGCCGCGGTCGCCCTCGGGTTTGCCCCATGGTTTTGTTTGGCCGCGAACGCCCCCATGCCCTCGGATGGGCTTGTTTACGAATACGGGTTTTTCGTCACGGAATTCCTGTTTGTTTGCTCTGCGATCTTCTTGCTCGTCCTTTGGCTTTGCTCTCGCGCTTTTTGGCGAAAGAAAAAGCAAAAATAAAGATAGGTGCCCCCTCTTTTTCTTAGCTTGCCCCTCTTGAACGGGCTACCTTTCGGCCCTAATATTTCCTTTGCTATCACGCGCGTTAAGGAGGGGTGTCCATGGCAAAGAAATCCAAGGCTAGAAAAAAGGCGGAGCGAGCCGCGAAAAAGCACCCGGTTGCCGCTCTGATCATCGTTTTGCTCCTCGCCGCGCTTTGCGTCGGGGGATATTTCGCTTACCGCTTCTATTTGGAACAAAACCCCGAGACCTCCTTTGTCTTGAATGGGCCGGACGCCTACACCATCGCGAAAAATTCCGTTTACGACGAGAAAGGCGCCACCGCGACCTATAACGGTGAGGATGTATCTTCCGAAATCGAGACGTCCTATTCGAAGGATGGCGTTCCTTGCGAAACGGTTTTCACCGCGGAACCCGGCGCTTACGAGGTCCGATACGAGATTTCTTACAAGAAACTCGAAGCCTCGTTGACGCGCCTCGTGACCGTTTCGGAATTCGAGACCGCTTCGTTCTCCGTTTCCTTCCTTGAACTCGGAAACAAATACACGGGTGACTCGGTTTACGTAAAAGCGGGGGAGGTGGACATCCTCATCGACGCGGGAAGCCGCCAAAGCTCGGCCTCCGCGATCGGGGATTTCCTCCGCCAGGAAGGCAATGTCGAAGATGGCAAGCTCGAATACGTCATCGCGACTCACGCCCATCAGGACCACATCGCAGGTTTTGTCGGGACCTCTTCCGTCCCGGGGATTTTCGATCAATTCGAAACGGGGACGATCATCGATTTCGCGAAAACCGAGGCAACCTCCTCCATCTACACGAATTACGTTGCCAAGCGAGACGCGGAAGTCGCATCGGGGGCCAAGCATTTCACCGCCCTTGAATGCTACAAGGAGTCCGTCGAAGGGGCCCAAAGGGTTTACGATCTCGCCCCGGGAATCACGATGGAAATCCTGTACCACAAGTTCTATGAAGAGACGGCGAAAGGGAACGAAAACGACTACTCTGTGGCCTTGCTTTTCACCCAAGGGAACAACCATTACCTCTTTACCGGCGACCTGGAAGAAGATGGCGAAGCCTCCCTCGTGGAGAAAAACGATCTGCCGGAAGTGGTGCTGTTCAAAGGGGCACACCACGGTTCTTACACTGCCAACTCCGACGCTTTGCTTTCGGTGATTAAGCCGAAGGTCGTCTGCATTTGCTGTTGCGCGGGCACGACGGAATTCCGCCCGAGCGTGGGCAATGAATTCCCCGCCCAGGCGGCTGTCAATCGCCTTGGCCAATACACGGAACGGATCTATGTGACAAGTTTGTGGGACCCGGATGCCGAGGGAGGCGTCCGTTCCCTCAACGGGACCATCACGTGCCGGTCCTCATTTGGGAACGGCTTGGAGGATTTCGTGGTCCACGGGAGCGTCTCGGATACGATTCTCAAGGACACGGAATGGTTCAAGGCCAACCGAACGTGGCCAACCCGTGCATCTTGAAAGCGTTCGTGTATAATAATCGGGCCAAGAAGTGTTGCTTGGCCATTCTTTCGTGGGGCCGTAATGGTTTTGACGGGGGAACGTCTGGCTTTGACTGCAGCAAGGTGGCGACTCACCGCCAAAAAACAATAACTGACAACACTGTCAAACCTTGGATGCTCGGTAACAACAACCGCGTCCTCGCTCGCGCCTAATTCGCACCTGAAACAAGGTTCCGCTTGATGCGGACGAGCACGTCCTACCCCGCGTTCGCGCCTTGGCGGTGATAGGGCGCAACAAAAGGCGATAAGGGCTCGCCCTAACGGAAGCGAGCCACGAAAACCTCACGTTGAGTCGTCGGGTCCACTTGTCTTGGTCCAGCCCGGCGACGATTCGACCAAGGCTAAGCTGTAGACGTCAGGGATGGATGTCCTTCGGACCGGGGTTCGACTCCCCGCGACTCCACCAAATTGAAATAATGGGTTGGCGCAATGAAATTAAGACATTGAACCCTTTTAGTATCAAAACACGGTGTATTTTCATTTTGTATCAAAATGGTTCATCTTTGCCCAAAAAGACTTGGAATTGGTCGCAATTTCAAGTCTTTTTCAACTAAACCCGCCCTTTTGCGGAACAACCCCCTTTTTTGTGCATGACGCTTCGCGATGCAAAAGAACCGTTTGATATTTCTATAAGGCCCTGACATTCGCTTACAAAAAGTAAAGAAATTCCTTTATTCGAAGAAAAAAGGGTTTATTACCATTGTATCAAAACCGAAAATCTCACTAACGCGGCATGAGGTGCTGCGAACAAGTTTCTTTTACATTTGCAAGCGCTTCGGTCGGGTTGTTTTTGATTCGCTTTCTACAAAGGAGGAAAGGTATGTTTACGTACAAAAAGGTTACGCATTACGTCAACGTTGCCATGTTGGTTTTGGTTGGTTTGTCGTATTTGCTTATTCTTATTTTAGGAATGTCCTCCGCTTCAGAAAGCGATTTTTGGGGGAAATTGTTCGCGTTTATTTTGTATCTTGTGGCAACGGGCCTCTTCGGCGGTTTTTTGGCTTTTTATTGCGTAAAAAGCATTCCAGATGCCGATTGGGAAATGGCAAGCACCGCTTCGACGGTTGTTGCAAGCGTCGGTCAAATTTTTGCAGTTGTGGCAATAGTGTGGTCTAACGTAAGCGCGGCTTCGCACGTAAACGTTTGGCAAAATTTGGTTGACGGTTGGCTGATAATGTCGGCTGGTTTTGCGTTGTTTTCCTTTTGCAATCGTTGGTTCTGGGATAACAGCTTTTCGTATTCGATGTCGGAACTGCATTCTAGCACCGGTTATTCTAGCGGCAGTAATTCGTATTCGTCGGGAAGTTCCAACTCGGAAAGCGACGAGGAAAAAGAGCGTAGACGAAAACGAGAAGAAGCCGATCGGGCCTCCGAAGAAGCGCGTCAAGAAGAGCGTATACGCGAAGAAGAGTCTCGCGAGTACTACAAACACTACTATCACACGGAAACCGAGGTGGAAGTGCGTCAAATCAGCGCTGTGTACTCCTCTCCCGTTATGGGCGCGCCCGTTTGCGACTACGAGGTGAATATTACTTTCACTTTCAAAACTGCGTCGGGTAGTACGCAAACCAAAAAAACGTCGTTCAAAGCAGATTGCCAATCGGCCACTATGTACCATTATAGCGCGAGCGACGCCGAGTACTCCTACGGTTACATGTTGGACGACTACTACTATTAACCGCAATTTTTGTAACGAAGAATTTTCAGAATCCCACGGCGAGTTCATGGTTGCTTTTGCTCTTGCCCTCATTCCTTGAGCGTTTCGGACCTCTTTTGTGTTTATCGCTCAAATCGCGTTTCAATATCCTGTTCTCCCGTTTATCCGCGGGATTTCTTTTGTAAAATGGGGTCATGATCAAAACGCAACGAATCCTTCTTTTTGCCTCTTCCCTTCTTTCCATGACCGCGTGCTCCCTTCCCATTTCGCCTTCGGAAAGCTCCGAGGAAAACCCCGTTTCGAGCGACTCTCCCGAAACGCCTTCAGAAGAGACCTCAAGCGAGCAGGAACCCTCTTCTTCCTCGGAAGAGTCCTCCTCGTCGAGCGAGCCTGCCCCGTCATCAAGCGAAGAAGAAAGTAGCGACTCGGAACCCTCCTCCTCTTCTTCCGGCAAAAGCATCTATGACTGCAATTCCACCGCTCAAAGGGATCGGTTTCTCGCGGATGGTTATCACCCTTTGTTCAAGGATCCCAACTTCAAGAACGGTTTTTCCGTGAGCAGGACGACCACGGACGAAGAAGGTGGCCCCTTCTACCCGAATCCCCTTCGTTTCTATTCCTCTTTGTCGTCCCCTTCTTGGCAAGTCGCCCAGTGGTGGAGCCATTACAACATCTTCGTGAAAGGCTTCTCTCACGAAGTTTATAACGACGGCCTCGGGCACCGTATCGTGTCGAAAGGAGAAACCATCGGCGAGGAATTCGTCCCCGCGAAAGTGTTCGCTGTCGACTCGGAATCCGGGTCCATTTACTTGGAATGCAATTCCCAAATTGAATACGATGCCCCCCGCAAATCGGGTGAAGGTTGGACCCATTTGCTCTTCTCCCAGGGGTTCGAGAATGACCTCGTTTACGTATCCAAAAGCAAATCCATCGTCATGGAAACCACCTACGAGGTGAAGAAATTCGAGGATCACATGAACGGGCAGGCGAACCCAAACCTTCACGCCGCCCAACTCGTTTGGTATATCACGATCCAGAACCGCAACCCAAGCAGCCCGAACTACGGCAACTACATTTGGTTCGGCCTGAACCTTTGGGATAATCGCACCTCAGGCAAAGAGACGACCCTTTATGCCGCTCACGACGGAGGGACCTCGGCCTTCATTTATTCTCCTGGAAGCGCCGCTTTCCTTTCGAGCAACGACAACAAGCAACCGGTCCCCCACCAGAAAGTGACCGCGCGCATCGATGTTGTCGATATCGCCCGGCAAGCCTATGAACTCGCTTTGGAACGCGGGTATCTCGGCGAAACCAAATTCGAGGATCTCGCCATCGGGGGGATGAATTTCGGCTTCGAGGTCCCCGGCACCTACAACATCGGCGTCGAGTTTGAGTCAATCGGCATCTACACGAAAGCCCTATGAGGCCGTGTGGTCCTTTGGCTTTGGGGCCTTTCCTTTCGATAGCAGGATGCCCATGATCACGAAATAAGCAACGCCTCCAACGAACAAAACAATCGACCAGAATTGGGAAGGGGAAATGTTCCCAATGAATTTTCCGCGATGGTCATCGCGCCAGAATTCCACGATGAAGCGCCACACCCCATACGCGACCATGTAAATCCCGAAATTGAAAATGCCTTTTTCTTTCAATGCGAGGAAAAGCAAAAGAAGGGAGAGGGCAATCAAGAAAATGGCTTCGAACAAATTGACGGGGATGACTTTGTGGCTCATCCCGGGGAAACGCACGCCATACCAGGCGTCCGTTTCCTTGCCATAGCAGCATCCGGCGAGGAAACAACCGATCCTCCCGATGCCGTGGGCGATGCAAATGCAGCTTGGCGCGATCACGAGTAATTCGTTGACCATCGGGAAGTGCTTTCGACGCAAAATAGCGAAATATCCGATCAAGACCGAAGCGACGCCCCCGATGAGGCCCCCATAGAAAGTCATAGCCCACGTCCACGTGTAGGCGCTTCCTTTTTCGATGAAATCGTAAAGGTTTTGGAACAGAAGTCCCGTGACCACTCCGACGAGAATCGCGACGATCGCGTTGAGTTCAATCGCGTATATCGCCTGCTTCGGGTAGTTCTTCTTTTTGAGGTAAAGGTTCAGGAACCAAAGGCAAAAGAGAACCCCGATAAGAATCATGACGGAATAGGTGTCGATAAAGCCAAAGAGCTCAGGATACATGGGTTTTCCTTCTTCTCATTACGATAGCGATTCCAACGGCGTAGAGCAAAGCAAATACGCCGAGAACGGCATTCCAAATATAATAGGCTGTGTCCATCGAATAAGACAAAAACATCGACGGAACCGTGTCGTTCAAGGCGTTGAAAAGGAAATGGCCAAGCACGGGAAGAACGAAATTTTCTGACCCTAGATAAACAAGCGAGAGAACGACCCCGAGCAAGAAGGAATACCCGACTTGGGCAAGGACAGCGAGCGGGGGGTTGGAGAAAATATTGACGAGATGAATGGCGCCAAACGCGATGCTCGATAGCAAAATCGAATAGACGACCCCATTCTTTTTGTTTTGGAAAAGGGTGATGAAGAAGATAAACAAGATGCCCCGGAAGAGAATTTCCTCCAAAATCGCGACGATGAAATCGTCTGCGAATGCAAGGGCCGCCTTTCCCGCGTCCAAAGCCGGGAAAAAGGAACCCGAGAAGCAAGCAGCATAAAGGACGTTGCTGAGGCAAGGCAGGATCAAGGGCAGCCAAAGGAGGCTGTTTCTCCTGAGCTTATGAAACGAAAACAACGCGCGATTTCTCGGTCGGAAGCATTCCCAAACGGCATATCCAAGCAACAGGGTTTTTGCCAAAAGGGAAAGGCCAAGGCAAAGATGCTCAGAAGGGATGAAACGCGAGAAAGGGATGGCGTTGACCGCGAGATAAAGGCAAAGGAAATAAAGAAAAAGCCAAAAAATTCTGGCAACCCCTTTACCTTGGATGTTCTCGTTTGTCGCGTCCATGCGTCGATTGTAACACTGAAAACGTAGAAACGGGCGGTGCGTATCGCTCAAAAACGCGCTCAAGGATTCTTTTCGCCTTTGAAGAGGCGTAGTATTCGTGAAAAGGAGTCCAACTATGAAACGCGTTCTACCCCTCCTGCTCTTATCCTCGGCTTTTTCTTTGTTTTCCTGTTCCGGACAAGGACCTAGCGAATCGAGCTCGGAACTCGTTTCGCCATCTTCTTCCGAAAGCATGAAAACAACGAGAATCGATGCCATCGACGTGACAAACGAAGAACACGTCCGCCCCCTTGGGCGTTGCCTTGCCGAGACCGGGGGCCTTTATTTCGCCTATTCCGAGGCGGGGTTTGCTCTCGAAGTCGAGAACGAGGAAGAAACGTTTTCCCTTTCCCTTGCTTTTGAAAGCCAAATCGCTTCGCCGTATAAAAACCAATTCATCAACGTTTATCTTGACGGGGCTTTCATCGAGAAGAAAGAGTTGGGGAAGGGGCCCCAGAACGTCGCCATCTCTCTTTTTGCGCCTCAAGGCCGTCACGAGATCGAGGTGAAGAAGGCAAACGAAGGCCAGTTCTCCTCCTTGCTTTTGGAATCCATCGCGGTGACCGGCGGGGCTGCCCATCTGATTGAAACCCCAAGGAAAAAGAAAATCGAATTCTTCGGGGATTCCATCACCTGCGGTTATGGGGTTCTCGCGGAAAGCAATCGTGAGACGTTCTCGATGGCCACGGAGGATTCGCGATTCACCTATGCCGCGATCGCCGCAGACGAAATCGGTTACGAGGCATCGCTCGTCTCCTATTCCGGCATCGCGATCGCTATCTCCCCTTTTGTTTCAAACGGTTACAGCATGATGGACGTTTACGACACGGTGGACGGGGCCAAGAAATACGATCTGGCTGCCCACCCATCCGATGCCTTCGTCATCAACCTTGGGACCAATGACAACACGAAATACAACACCCTCTTGAGCGCCGAGGAAAAGGAAAGCGCGAAAGCCCTGTTCGTGGAACACTACATCGCCTTGATCCGGGCGATGCTCGCGACGAACCCGAAAGCACCGGTCGTTATCTGCTACAACATGATGACCTCGTTGAACAAGGACCTGGTGTACGGGATCGATGCCGTGTGGCGCGATATCAACGGGGATTACCCCGGACAAATCACCGCCCTCGCCTTCGATGGGGACAACCTCGGGGCGGATGGCCACCCCGGCAAAGTCGCCCACGAAGAGAACGGGCAGCGTCTCGCGGAGCATCTCAAAACGATTCTATAAGGAGAAAGCAACTATGTATCAAGGCGTGATTTTTGATTTGGACGGTGTCATCTGCACGACGGACGAATTCCATTACCTCGCGTGGAAGGCCCTTGCCGACAAGGAAGGGATTCCTTTTGACCGCGAAACAAACAACCTCTTACGCGGGGTTTCGCGAATGGCTTCCCTCGAGATCATCCTCCGGAAAGCCTCTCGTTCTTATACCGATGAGGAAAAAGCTGCTCTTGCGGCATACAAGAACGATCTATATCGCGACTATTTGAAGCAAATCACCCCCTCGGATTTGGATCCCGACGTGCTTCGAACCTTGCAAACCTTGAAAGACAAAGGGGTGCGTATCGCGATTGGGTCCAGTTCCAAAAACACGAAAACGATCCTTAGGAACCTCGGGATCATCGAACAGTTCGACGCGATCGCGGATGGCAACGACATCCAACGCAGCAAACCGGACCCGGAAGTCTTCCTGGTCGCCGCGAACAAGCTCGGGCTGGAGCCCGCTTCCTGCGTCGTCGTCGAAGACGCCTTCGCCGGAATCGAGGCCGCCAAGCGGGGAGGGTTCGCCGCCGCCGCGATCGGGGACGCCGTCAAAGACCCCGAGGCGGACTATGTCTTGTCGGTTCTCTCCGACATCCTTCCCGTCGCTTTGTCCGCTTAAAAAAGCACGTTAAGCAAAGATAATCGTTTTTCGAAACGAGCATGGAAAAGAGGGAACGATGAACGTTTCCCTTTTTTCTTTTGAGACGGGACCGCTGGAGGTGTAAGGGCTTCCAATTCCTGATTTATCGATATTTCTTCGTTACAGGCCTGCAGGCGCAACAAATATCTATATGGCGTTTTGTGCTCATAAATGCTCATTTCTTTGCTTGATTTTGAATGTTGTGCAACAAAACAATAATTGATTGTTAAGCCGATTGGCCATTCTATAATTTTTCCATACAAAAACCGAATCATGAGGAAATGAGGCTTCATTGTCCCTGTTTCTTTCTATTGTTTCGGTTTTCCAGGAAGGAGACATAATGAAGAAAAAGTTCCTGATTCCTACCATGGTGTTCGCGGCATCTTTCCTTGCCGCAGGCATCATTTCTACCTCTTGTGGCGTCGCGGGAGTCGAAAGCACCCCGTCTATCACGAGAGTCGGCGCAAAGAAAGTGTCGAACAGCGCGTCGAGTTGGGTCGTTTCAAACGGCGATGCCGGCCAACTTGGTGCCACGGAGATCGAAGGCGGTGTCCAGATTAGCAACCTGCATGGCTACGGCGTTGAGATGAGGCTCGCCGAGAAAGTCACGCTCGATGGCTTGACCTTCACCTTCAAGAACGTCGGCGCGAGCACTGCCGCCGCCGGCTTCTACTTCTCTCAAAACACGGGCTTTGCGTGGTCCAAGCCGACGTTCATGGTCTGGCACGGCCTCTATAACGGCCAAACTCGTTTGCACGTCGGG
>JAQYPI010000130.1 GCA_028726925.1 Caryophanales bacterium
GGAAGTGGGCGTAAGCCTTGTTGGCTTCGGCCATCTTGTGGACATCCTGCTTCTTCTTGACAGAAGCGCCGGTGCCATTGGCGGCATCGATGATTTCGTTGGCGAGCTTGTCTTCCATGGTCTTCTCGTTGCGAAGGCGAGAATAAGAGACGAGCCAGCGGAGGCCGAGGGTTTGCTTGCGTTCCGGGGAAACCTCGACCGGGACCTGGTAGTTGGCGGCGCCGATGCGGCGGACCTTGAGTTCGACCTCGGGCATGATGTTCGAGATGGCGGTCGCGAAGACGTCCATCGCGGACTTGCCGGTCTTCTCTTCGATCTTGCTGAAGGCGTGGTAGATGATGGTTTGGGCGGTGCCGCGCTTCCCATCGAACATGACGCGGTTGATCAAGCGGGTGACGAGTTTCGAATTGTAAACAGGATCGGGCAACACGTCGCGCTTTTCGTGTTTGGTTCTTCTAGACATAGTCGGTTCCTCCTAACTATTTGCTTTCCTTCGGCTTCTTGGTGCCGTAGAGAGAGCGGCCTTGGCGGCGGGCATCGATGCCGGCGCAGTCGAGGCAACCACGGATGATGTGGTAACGGACGCCAGGAAGGTCCTTGACACGGCCGCCACGGATCATGACGGTGGAGTGTTCCTGGAGGTTGTGTCCTTCGCCGCCGATGTAAGCGGTGACTTCATAGCCGTTGCTGAGGCGGACACGGGCGTATTTCCGGAGAGCCGAGTTCGGTTTCTTCGGGGTCATGGTGCCGACACGGGTGCAGACACCACGCTTTTGCGCGGAAGCTTGGTTGCTCGCGCGCTTCGTCAGGGAGTTCCAACGATGGCCTAAGGCCGGGGTCTTGGACTTTTTGACCGCGGACTTGCGGCCCTGCCGAACGAGTTGGTTAATGGTTGGCATTTGTGTTCTTTTCTCCTTATTGCTTGGTTCACACAATTCCCGGTGTATCAACCACCGGGGTAAATAAGACGGCCCGAAGGCCCTTACTTACGTCCGTGCGCTAGTTTAGAGATTGGCAAGGTGGTTGTCAATACGTTTTGCAAAAGAAAAACGGATTCTTCCAACAACACACGGAACCCGATGTGTCAAAGCGAGGGGTTCGCAGGGTCCCGAAAGGTTTCGGAAAATCGCTGTTCCACGTCGCGGACCCATCGTTCATGATCGAGGAAGAAGCCTTTCTTGACCCCTTCGAGAGTCCCGGGTTTTGCTTCTTCTTTCGCCAATCGAGCCAAAGGATAGGCCCCGTTGACGCGCCAGGAATCGAGCATGCCGATGCGAATGGCGTCTTTCGGGCAAAGAAACGAGCATCGCATGCACATGATGCAACGGTGACCGAAACGCACGCGCCCTTTCTTGTCGAGGGTGATGTTTCCCATGGGGCAGAGCGAAACGCAAGCTTGGCAGGAGACGCAACGGCTTTGGTCGACGCGGTAAAAAAACGAATTGACGAAACCTCCCAGAAACTGAACGCGGAAAAGATAATGGGCGAGGCGAGAAAGGAACGGGATTCGGATCCGATTCGGTTTCCTTTCCGAAAGGTCTTCCGCCAAGACGGAAAGAAGCTTGCGGTCCACCGCTAGCAGTTTCCGAACGATATCATCCTCGAAGCGAAAATGGATGTTGTAAGGGAACAGGAAATGGTATTCCCCGAGGATGTGCGCTTTCTTCCGTTTCAAGGAATGGATGAGCCCGAGGCTGGAGGCGTCATTCCAGAACCATGGCTCCCCGCTGTCCTTGTAGAAAAAGACGTCTTGGCCCGGGGAAAAACGAGCCTTCCGGACAAAGGTCAGGAACGGCTTGGGCGCGTTGAAGGCATAGATGGGGTATCCGAGGCCAACGAGGTCGTAGCCACGGGCATCGAATGCCTCTTTCCGGTTCGGGGAGATCTCGACGTATTCGACGTCAAAGCCTTTGCCTTGAAGCGCCTTGGCCACCATCTTCGTGAGATAACGGGTATGGAACGTCCCCGTGAAATAAAGCAACAAGCAACGCATGATCAACGGGGCCGGATCCGGAAACGGGCTTGCGTCAGCGAGACGCTTTCGACCTTGAAGGTGTAGCCGAGGCTTTCCCCGGAATGGAACGTGAAATCTTCGAAGGCGTCATCGTTCATGCCCATGCCGACGTGGAAATAGACGTCGCGGCCGCCTTCCGACGCCTTGCCTTGCGCGACGAAATGGGGAGTCAAGTTTTGCGAGCCGGACGAGGCATCGAGCAACTGGACCAGGAATTGTCCGGTGATGGAATCGCCGTTTTGGATCCCGCCCGTGTTGGACGCGAAGAAGTCCACGGTTTTCCCCGTGAGATCGGTCGAGGGGGTCAGATAGGAAAGACGTTCGCCCGTCGCCGAGGAATAAACTCCAAGACGAGAATCGACGACATAGGCGAGGAGCCCATAGCCGTTGAGGGCGCCGCCATCGACGTTCGCGTCGACGTAAGCGAGGCCGCCCGGGGTGCCATAAACGAGAAGCAAGTATTCATCGTACAACGAACCGTTCCAGTTGCGCCCAAGCAAGACGGCATCCCCGGAATCCGCGAAGGGACGGAGGGAAAGCGTCGCGTTGCCCGTGATGATGCGAGGGCGGATCCATCCGAGAAGGAATTTGCTCCAAGGGTTATGGTCGCCGAAGCCCGAACCCATTGGGTCCGTGTCCCCGAGGGGCGAGGAAAGGCCACCTGGGCTTTTGGGGTCATGAAGATCGGGCAAGCCGAGGAGATGGCCGACGCCATGGACGAGCGAACGGGGGTTGAGCTCGCCCCCATCGCCCAAGCAAAGGGAAAGCGGGCTCCAAAAGATGGGCGCGGGATCGCTCAAGGACATCGCGGAAAGCATCCGGGTGAGATCGAGCGACCCATCTTCCTTTTGAGTGAACGGGGCATCGTAAACGAAATAGACCGGGACAAAGGAACGCCCTTTCGAGTCAAGAGAGGCGAACTCGGCGCTTGGACGCTCCGGATAAGTCGCGTCGTACCAGGCAATCGCGGTTTCGTAAAGATTCTGGAGGATCGCCGTCTTCTTTTTCGTGGTTCGGACGGCATCGAGTTCCGAGACGGAATAAGGGGAACGGAAATAGGAGGGGGCAACGGTGCCGCTCAAGTGGAAGCGATGGTAAGAAGAGATGTCGTAATAAGCCGCGACGCTTGGATAATGGCCTTCCCCGGTTTGACCGAAGAAAGCCTGAGACAAAGCAAGCGGGCCCGATGGGTTCCCGGGGGAATCGTCGAAATCGACCGGGATGACGAGGATTTTCTGCTCCCCGACGGATGGCAGGCGAAAACGAGTCTCGCCCGACAAAAGGTCCGAATAGACGGGGGAGACGTCCTCCCCGACATGGACGAGGCTTTGCAAGGAAGAAGGCGTGGAAAACCCTTCTCCGGAAACGAGGTCAAAGCCTTCGCGCAGGGGCGAGAATTCATAAGGGATGAAGCCAATCCGATGCACGCATCCGCTTAGAATGGGCAACAGAAGGAGCGTACGATAGCGATTCGCCATGCCTACATTTTGTGGCAAGGCGCCGTAGAAAGAAAGAAAAATCCGTCCCGGGGGAACCGGAACGGATTTCGGGTTTGCTTACTCGGCGGATTTGTAGGCCTGAGACGGACGATCGTGATCTTCGATGTACATCTCTTTGACCTTTTCCATCGCGGAGGCAACGCTCCACTTTTCGAGCATTTCCTCTTCTTCCATCGGGTTGCGGAGGCCACGTCCCGCCGGGATGAGTTTGCCGGTGATGACGTTCTCCTTGAGGCCGTGGAGAGGATCCTTCTTGGCTTTGATGGCCGC
>JAQYPI010000131.1 GCA_028726925.1 Caryophanales bacterium
ATGAAGAATACCTTCATCGGGAGACCCGCGCTTGCCTCAAGCATGTAACGGATGCCGTCGTTCCCGGCGACGTTCGCGATCTCGTGGGGATCCGCGATGATCGCCCCGGTGCCGTGAGCCATACAAACCTTGGCAAGTTCCTTGGGGGTCAGCATCGTGGATTCGATGTGGATGTGGCCGTCGATGAAGGAAGGGGAGAGGATCTTGTTCGAACAATCGATGATGCGGTCGGCGGAATCGTAGTCGCCGACGCCGAGGATGATGCCGGAATCGTCGAAAAGGACGTTCGCCTCCATCAAGGAATTGGTGAAAACGTTAACGACTTTCCCGTTCTTGAGCAAAGTGGTCATGAAGGTCTCCTCTATGTTGGTATTGCCCTTCATTTTAGGTTTTCTCGTCTATGGGCGACAATGGGGAAAGGCAAGAAAGCGGTATCAAAGGACGAAAAAAGCCCCCAGCCGAAACGGGAAGGAGGCTCTATGGATCGAATCCTTATTTCACTTTGTCGACGCTTGAAGCGGGGACAAAGGACGCCCCGTCGCTACTGACGGACAAGGAATAATCCACCGCGAAGGAGGCTTCCTGAGTCGCCACGAAATCGCGCGACCCCGGGTAGGAAGTGGTGAAGGTGCCGTTTAGGGACAGGGAGATCTCGGACAAGGCGTTCCCGGCGAGGACAATCTGGAAATCGAATTCCTTGAGGGATACGCTTCCCGCGACAAACGACCCTAGTGGGGTCACGGGGACGGAACATTCCCCAAGGGGATTGACCCGGAGCAAGTCGTTGAAAGAGGAAAGGACTTCTTCCCCTCCTTGGTTCGTGGTCCCGATGGCGTAGGTTGTCTTCCCGGACGCGATCTTTTCTTGGACGAAGGTCACCTTGCTTAATGGGGAAAGGAAATCCAAGAGGTAGAAGGCATCCTCTTGACTTTCTTTGACCGTCCCGAGGTCGCTATAGCCGCCGAAGGTCTTCTTCTTGAGGTCATGGGTCTCGCCGTTAAGGAGCTTCACTCGACCTCCGTGGCAATCCCCGAGGCCCTTATCCTTATAGAGATCCGCGTTCTTGAGGTCCGTATCGACCTCGTAATCGTTCAGGTAATAAACGACCCCGTCGACGATCTTCCGCTTGCTAAAGCCATCCACGGTCGCGTTGATGTCGTTCTTCCCCGCGAACCCGACCGCGGTCTTGGCGAGGAAATCGTAAGAGGAAGATTCTAGGGATCGGTAAGCGTCGAGGGAGGCAAGGATCTCATCCTTTGCGTTCGCGACGTCTTGACTCGTGATCGAAAGGCCTTGGAGTTCCACCGGGACGATGTTCGGGGCTTTCCCTTGGTTTTGGAACGACAAGGAATAAACAAGCGAGAACTGCAAATCCGCGACGTTGATTTCCATCGTGTAACGATACGTATCGAGGGAATCCCCGTCGAAGGACACGATCATGCCCGTGTCGACGCTCGTCTCAGGCAAGGACCCGAGGAGTTTCTCAATCATCGGGTGGTTCAAGTAATTCCCAACGAGGGCGATGGCTTGCGAGGGATTGAAGGCGACGTCGAGCTTGTATTCCCCGGGGTTGCCGGTCGGGGAGATCGATTTCAGTTTCTCGTCCTCGTACTCGAAGATCGCTTTCGCGTAGGCGGAAGAATCGTAACGGTATTCCTCCCCGACTTCCTCGATGTCGTAACTCTTGACGTTGTCGTTCTCGTCGAGGGAGATCTTGTGAAGGTCCCTTCCTCGCTTGATCTGGTATTTGGACCCATCGTAGAAAAGGGCGCCGGAATTGACGTGGGCGTCATAGAAGGTGACCTCGCTTGCGTCCTTGGCATACTGCGATTTGCCGGTCGTTTTGCCCGTGAGACCAACCCCGAGATAAGTGGCTTTCACGTCGAGGGTGTAGTCGTATTCATAACCGGGCACGCTTTCCCCGATGGTGTTGGCCCGGGCTTTCGAGAACGCTTCTTGGTAGGAATAAAAATTAGCGTACAGGGTCGTGTCTTTTTCGATGACGAGAGGGAACGAGGCCTCCTTAGTAAACGAGGCGTCGAGGTACCAGCCGACGAAGAGGGAATTGGTTTTGGAAGGATCTTGCGGGCGCCTTAACGCGGCCCCTTCCTCGACCTCAACCGAGGGCATGTCCGTGTTCGCGAAGGTGACGGTGTATCTTTTGACTTCCGAAACGGAAGAGGACGAGGGGTTATCCCCTGGGGTTCCTTCTCCCCCGCAGGAAGCAAGAAGGAAGGCAGACGCGAGGATGAGCAGCGCGCGTTTGTTCATGGTTTCTCCTTTCGCCACGAAGGGTGGCGTCAAGTAAGGTCGCCCTTGCCTTTCGCCACTATATTCGCCAAGACGGGGAGGCGGGACAATAACCGCATCGGGGAATGGCTCGCGATAAACGGGAATAAAAGGGGCGCCCCCCTTGGATGGCGGCGAAAGGAATGGGGCAAATCAGCCAAACGCACTCGTTGCAAGCGAAGAAAAGAAAACCGCTTCCAAAGGGGAAAGTTCGATTTCGTCTCCACTGGCAACGCCATAAAGAGATACATGGACGATGAAATGCTAAGAGTATGGCGCGATTCGAGATTAAGTGAAAAAAGACCCCCGGAAAGGAACTCGAGGGCCTGCTCACGGGAACGCAAGAAAGAGAGAGGTTTGGTGAGCGCATACATTATAGACGAGAAAGAAAAATACGAAAACAAAGAGTGCAAGCTCATCAAGGAGAACGACCGTTGGAGGATTGACGCGAAAATCTATTTCGGTGATGGTGCCCACGACCATTGCAACTGGATATGGTGCGCGACCAAGGCGGACGCCAAGGCCTTCTTCAATGATTGGGAGACCAAGGCTTTCGGGGAACACGGCCAAACCGAGGACATCGAGAGGGCAAAGAAAATCTATCGTTTTAGAAAAATGTCCCCACATTATCCCCGCGAAAAAAGAAAACCCCGATAAAACGGGGCTTTTTTGCAATTGGTGCCGACTGGGGGAATCGAACCTCTAACCTGCGGTTTACGATACCGCTGCTCTGCCAGTTGAGCTAAGTCGGCGCATGTAGAAATATACACGCTCGCCCTTCTTCTTGCAACGGGTTTCGTTAATAGCGTCGAAGCCTCTCGAGGGTGAAGATGACGGACACCGACATGAGGGCTTCCGAGACGGGAAGAGCGAAGAGGAGGAAATAAAAGAGGAAGGCATCAAGAGGGGTGGAGAAGGTGACCCCGTAAGCAAGGACTCCGATGGAGAATCCAAGGCTCAGGATGAGAGCGGCGGAGAAAAGAATCGAGAGAAGCCGGATCTTGCGGAAATCGTGATAACGCATCATTCGGTACCCTTGCACGCGGAGATAGAGGAAGACGCCGACGACGACTTGCCCGATGAGGAAGACCGCCTCGAGGATCGTAAAGGCGATGATCGCGGGGTCGAGGGTCGCGAAATTCAAGAACAGGATCATGAGGTTCGGGAACAGGTTCAGGATCTGCGAGAAGACGATCATGAACAGGAACATGATGATTCCGCGATACGCCGCGGCGTCGTTGGTCACGTTGCAATAGAAGATCGTGAAATAGGCGATGAGCACGATGATGCAATTCCAGAACTCAAACGGCTTCGAGGTAAAGAAAGCAAGGCCGTTAAATCCAAGCTCGACGCCGTAATAGGCGAAGAAGATGGCAAGGGAGAGGGCCGCGAATCCCACGGCGAAGATCTTGTTTTTGTGGAGACGGAAATACTCAGAGAATCTCATGCTCTCATTTTATTCCCTTTCCCCCATTTTCCGAAGAGATATAGTAATAAGGATGATCAAGCCGGTATTCACGTTTGGGACAAGTCAGGATGCGCGGGATATCAGAACCCGCGTTTTCGTCGAGGAGCAAGGGTTCGAGCACGAATTCGACGAGTATGAAAACTCCTCGTGGTGCCTCGTCCTTTATCTCGATAACATCCCCATTGCGACGGGCAGGGTACGCCCCCTCGATCCCGAGCATTTCCAGATCGAGCGGGTCGCGGTCGAAAGGCCGTATCGCGGCAAAAGCGTGGGGACGTATGTCGTGAAATTCCTCTGTACGAAGATTAAGACCCTCGGGGGAAGGGTCGCGAAACTCAATGCCCAGCTCGACAAGATGGGCTTTTACGAACGCCTCGGCTTCAAGGCGATCGGGGATGGGGAGGTCTTCTTCGAGGAAGGGGTCGCGCACATCCCGATGGAAAAGGTCCTCATTCCCCCTTCGCGAAAGGGTCGGGGACGCTTTTGAGAAGGAAATTCGGGGACGAGGAAGGGATTTCGCATTTGATCGATCCCTTTTCGAACACCGCGGCCTCGAAGGTTTCTAGGCATGGGCCGAGATAATAGGTTTCCCGGTTGGGGTCGGCGTCTTTCAAGGCGCTTTCTTTCTTGGCGTCCCGACCCCCGAGATAGACAAGCGGGAGGGGCGAGCCAAACGAGGTGGGGCGCATCCCCACGAGCAATGGGACGCTAAGCGGCAGGAAAACAGGGTCATCTTCTGGGCCGAGGAACGTTGAGACTCCCGGCCCGAAAATCGCATACACGTCCCCGTTATTTTCTTCGATTCCGATGCCAAGGACGAGTCCCGTTTCGAGGGCGGTCGCCTCGAGGATCTTCTTTTCCTTCTCGTCGAATTCCCTTAGCCTGCGTCGCGGGAAAAAGACGGCCTCCACCCCGGGTTCTTTCTCGAGGCGATGGGCATAGGAAGCGACGCCCATGAGGGTAAGAAGGTCATTTTCTTCCACGGGCGAAGTCGCGAGGACAATCTTCATGAGACGGGATTATAACCGGTTTCATAAAAATTGCCTAACCTCATTGCGCATACAGGCGTATAATCCGAGTCCTTGGAGGAAACCTCTTCATGTCCCTATCCCTGTTCGTCGCGTCCCCTTTCGAAGGAAAACCCTATCTCGTCTTGTTACCTCTTGCCCTCATCTTGCTTTTCGGCAAAGCTTGCTCTTTGCTCGTCGGCAAAATCAAAGTGCCCCAAGTCGTCGGCTTCCTCCTCGGAGGATTGCTCCTCGGGCTTTTCTATTTCATCCCTGCCGAAAAGAATTTCATCCTGAACGATTACACCGTCTCGGGCATCAATGACCTCGCGAAGATCGGGGTCGTCCTCATCCTCTTCTCCGCGGGTCTTGAGACGAATCTCAAAGTCATCAAGAAGCAAGGGCTTTCTTGCATCTCCATCACCGCGTTCGGGGTTCTTTTCCCCTTGGCCTTGGGGTTCTTGTGCAGCTACTTGTTCCGCGTTTACGGCCATATGGATCCCCTCTTTTACGATTCTTTGGCCGAGAAAGGCGTCAATCCCATCTTCTCGGATATCTATTATGGGGTCATCTTGACCGCGACGAGCGTCTCCATCACGGTGGCCGCCCTCAAAGAGATCGGCAAGCTCGACGGGCCGGTCGGGACAGCGCTCGTGTCCGCGGCCATCCTCGATGACGTCATCGGCATCGTGATGCTGTCCCTCGTTCTTTCCCTTAGCGGCGGCGGGGAAGAGACGCCATTCTGGGTCATCCCCACGGGCGAAGGGCCCCTTTCCGTCCTCTTCCTCGTCCTCATCATGCTCGCGTTCTTCGCCCTCTCGATCGGGGTGGGAATCTTGGTGCATCGCTTCTTCGACTGGATGGGTCGGAAATACCCCCATCACCGCCGCCTCCCGATGGTCGCCTTTGGTCTTTGCTTCCTCTGGGCTTGGCTCGCGGAAGTCTTCCACATCGCGGACATCACCGGGGCCTACATCGCCGGGCTCATTCTTTCCAACACGAGTGCCGCGGGTTACATCGATCACCGGGCCGAGACGACGGGGAACGTCATCTTCGCCCCGGTCTTCTTTTCTAGTGTCGCCCTCAAGATGTTCCAAGCCTTTGGAGCGGGTTCTTCTTCCGGTTTCCAAGGATCGTTCGACGCGATGTTCCTGGTCTTCGGCTTCGTCTGGATCCTCATGGGGATCCTCGGCAAGTTCCTCGGGGCGGGCGCCGGGGCTTTGCTTACGAAATTCCCCCTTCGCGATTCTTCTGCAATCGGCATCGGCATGATGGCCCGGGCGGAAGTCTTGATCGTGACCGCGCAAGTCGGAGCGGATAACGGTCTCGTCGACAACAGCATCATCCCTTTCACCTTGGGGCTCATCATCGTCACGTCTTTCTTAGCCCCCATCCTTTTGCGTCTCCATTACCGTCATGATAAGGGCGATAACGGCAGCCATTCCGCGGGAAATCCGCGTGAAGCGGCCTCGATTTGAGGGAAAATTTCGGATTGAGCCTCCTTTCTTTTTTAAGAAAGTAAGAAATTAGTAAGTTTCTTCTCCCCTCCTTATAGGAGGCGGTATAATGTTCCTCGACAAAGGCAAACCTTGCGTGAGCAGGGGACGCAAAGCTAAAGGGTCCCACGTGGATAGCCAGTTACCGACGTGAAGGAAGGGTTAAGCGTCCATGTACTCCGAAAGATTGCGAAAACGACGCCGGAGAAGAATCGTCCTCTCCGCGCTTTTTTCGCTTCTCGGGATCGGAACGCTTGGCACCGCCACCTTCGCCTGGTTCATAACGGTCCGCGCGGTTCAGCTCGGTTACATGGGCGTCCAGGTCATGAATACGGACGACCTTCGCATCACCTATAAGTTCTACGGGTATGACGATGATATCCGCGAAGGCAAGGCACTCTCTTTCGAGGGAGAAAACCCCGACCCATTCCTTGAGGAATACGACTCCTTCATCACGGACCGTAACGAGCACAATAACCGCATCGTCAAGATCGACGTCGAGACGATTCGCGTGCAAACCGAGGCCCGTTATCTCCAGCTCGCTCTTTCTTGCACACAGGGCTTCTGTTCTGCGAAGGAAGACGGCAAGAATTACGTCTCTCCCTATATCTCGAACATCATCTATTTCCGGGCTGCGGTCGCAAGCATCGATGGGGTAGCCGCGGGCAGCGATGAATGGTATACCGCCTTACACGCGGCAAACACCGCCGACACTATCTACACGAGCGCGGTCAATTTCTTCAAAAACGAAGGTCTAGCGGCCTCCACGTTCGTCGGCAGCAATTACGAAAGCGCCGCCTCGATCACGGCCGTCGAGAAAACCGCAGATCTCACGATCTCGAGCCAAGCCCTTGGCGTTTCCTTACCCGCGGGCACGAAAAAAGCGACCTTCTACGTGGAATACAATTATTCTTCCACCTTGATCGAGGCCTACCAGAAGAAAAACTATTTCGACGATGCCGCCTGGGGCACGACGGACATCCTCAAGGGGGATTCCATCAGTTTCGCGAATGACATCCCCTATATGCGCGTTGAATACGGCGAGGCGGTGGCCGCATGAAAAAGAAAGCCCTCATCGCCTTAACGAGCGCGTTCAGCGTCTTCCTCATTGGGACGATCGGCCTTTCGCTTGCCTGGTTCACGACCGCGAAAATCGTTGACACGTCCCGTTTGGATGGTTCCGTTCTCCGTTCCTATTTCGACATCAAAGAAGGCAAGGCTGCGGACGATACCTACGGCTCGCAGGAAAACCCTTTCGTCATCACCCGTCCCAAGCACTGGGAAAACCTCGTCAAGCTGCAATACGCGATGAAGGATTTCGATATCGCGGACTATTACTTCGAGGTCGGCAAGGACTTCGCCGATGGGAACGGGACGAATTACCAAGTCTACAACTATAGCAACGCCGGCATTGCGGACGGGACCTATTCAAACATTCTTAACCTTGGCGGTCTCGCGACCCTGCCCCCTTTGGGTTCTAACGAAAAACCGTTCCGGAACCACATCAAGGGCAATGACCTGACCATCTCAAACTTCAAGGTCGGCGGCGAAGGGTATGGTGACATCGGCATTTTCGGCTACGTCGGGGAAGAGATCGTCAATGCCAAAGGAGAAGTCATTTCTGCCGCGGGGACCTGTAAAAACCTCTATTTCGACAATTTCACAATCGACGTGAGCAAGGCGAGCCACGTCGTCACCACTCAACACGAAGCCCACACCAAAACAGACACCCCCTATGTCGGTTATCTCGCCGGCCACGTCACGCGCTCCAATTCTTTCACGAATGTTTACGTCAATCGGTGCACGATCGACGGCGCATCTACGAAGGAAGGGAATACCAACAACTACGGTTATTACGGGTATGCGGAATTTGACTCCCTCGGGGGGCAATACGGCAAAGGCAGCAACTATCAATTCACCTTGAATTCCCAAGCCTGTTACAACTTTTTCGATCAGAACTACAATGTTGATGGGGACCCCACCCACCAGATTTCCAAAGAACAACTCGTTCTTCGCAACACCGCGGAAACCGCGAGCTTTGAACCCGACGATAATGGCGACCGCATTTTGCGCATGGCTGACGGTGGCAAGGTCATCCCTTTTTCCGATGCCGTGAGCACCAGCACCGCAGCGGGATCGACCACCTATGTCATGCAAGGCAACAACATCGGAGCTTCTGCGAAACGCAATTATTCTTTATCCACGATTGGGTTTGCCGAGACCGAATTCGTTGAAAACACCCATGAATATAACCTTTATTATGAAAAAGACGGCGTGAGGCAGGTGCCGAGTCAGTCTCCCCATTATTATGACCATTCCCTTGCCGACGCGAATGAAGGCATGGTCGTTGTTGATGGAGTAGAATATCCAACCCCTTATTATTACCCTGCAACCGATGCCAACGGGGATAGGCAATGGATGTATGGGGAGTCCTATAACCGAACAGTCATTGAAGGTTATGACGTCTATGACTTCAGCACTCAGATAACCCTTCCAAAATACAAAAGTCCCGGCAAAGCCACGGCCGCATCCGTCGATATTCTAGAAGGGTATTATCGCCTGGACCAAGGAGAAGTCACCCCTATTCCTTTCGGCGAACCGATATATGAAAAATCCAACGGTTTCCTCTTTTGGTACGACTTTACAGTAAGCCTCCCGGTCAACCTGATTTCGTTCGAAAACCTTCAAGAAGGCACTCACTACTTCTCCGCTTACGTCCACTTGAAAGTTACGTTCTCGTTGAGTACCACTTCTTCTCAAGAGGTTTATTTCTTCTTTGGCTCCACTTCCGCTGACGCAGATGGAAATCTCGTTCTCGACCCAAAACCCGTCTTAATCAACAACGCTTCCAAACCTTTGGACATCATTTTTTCGCAAGAGGATTCCATCGCGACTCCAATCGTCTCTCAAAATGGAGAAGATTTTGTTTTTGATGATAAAATCGCCCATATTTCGGACAAAACCTTCGAAGCCCCCGTTTTGTATTATGAAGTTTTCGATGGTGTCGAAAGCGCTTCGCCAGTTACCGTAGATCAAAACCAAATCAAATACACGGACTTTGTTTTTGTCGAAGGCAATCCGAACCGATGGGAAATGACAGTCGTCACCAAAGATCCCGTGCCAAACGGCGAATCCATGAACTACTTTGTCGCAGACCAAAGTTTGTTGACGGCATCTGGATACAACGCAAAAAACATTGACGTCGTAGGAGGAGGCGTTTCCTACTACTACCAAACAATCGGAAACACGACGCTTGCGGTTATCGCAATGCCGGTCGAAACAACGTCGAATTTTATGGTTAACGCCCCTCCAGCCAAAGGAACTCCGTTTTACGCCACTTCCTATCTCCCTGGCTCTATCGTTCTTTACCTAAAAAACACCTCGAACGCGATCGACAACAGGAACGATGAACTGGGCAACATCTCTTTCTCATACGTTTCGCCTTCAATCCTTGGCTCTTCTCTTACAACCGTCGCTCCAACCTTCAAGAAAGGGGCAGGCAACTTCTTGAGTTTACAAAACGCCGCGGATTCCAGCGAAGACTATACCGCACCAGATACCGGTGGCTTCCTTCAAATCACGGCAACGGAATCCATCCGTTTGACCGAGCGTTCCGTCCAAAAGGTTTCCTATTGCGCCTTGGACAAGGACGGCAACGTTCTTGGGTCCTATAACACGGACGGAAGCACCACTATGTCCGATGATGAAAAGCTACAAATCGATACTTATGTCATAGCCCTCGGCGGTTATGACACGGGCGATGGTGATATTTGGGTCACGAACGTAGACTTCTCTTACAAGGCGCGCGACGGCTATGGGGGCACGTTTGGATCCGTCGAATATCGGTCTACGCCGGATACCGTGAAGGAAACAGTCTTCAATTTCTTTTTGGCCACCCCTGTGAAATGCGATTACCGCGTCGCCGTCATGTACAAGGAAAACGAGAAGAAATACTATCTCTATGTTGATGCGACTGTGACGGTCACCATCAATTACTTCCTGTACCAACCGGCCGATGTCACCTATTCCCTCTCGATCAACGGAGGGGCGAACATAACCGGGAGTGGTTCAATCGAAATAGCCGCCGCGCCCCGAAATTCGTGGCAGGCATTAACCTTAACGTAAAGCAAATCCATCCAATGGGTTTGCTTTTTTTCATTCCGTCTTGATCTGGATGCTTGAGCCAGATTCGTTTTTGCTTACGACAATCTGATAGGGCAAAGATTCCTCAAGGGCGTCGACGTGGGAAATCACCCCGATCATCCTGCCGCCTTCGGAAGAAAGGTTCTGCAATACCTTGATCGCGCGACGTAAGACATCCGCGTCCAAAGAGCCGAAGCCTTCATCGATGAACATGCAGTTCATCTCGATGCCCCCGGCATTCATCCCAATGGCCTCGGAGAAGCTTAGGGCCAGGGCAAGCGCGGCTTCGAAGGTCTCGCCCCCAGACAACGTACGGACATCACGGGTCTCCCCATTTAGATGGTCCCGGACATCGATGTCGAGGCCAGCCTGGGCATTTCCTTTCGCGCGGGAAACATCGCTTAAGGCAAAATCGTAGGCGCCATCGCTCATCTCATAGAGCTTAATGCTCGCGAGGCGGAGGATCTCCTCGAACAAGGGTCGGATACGATACGTCTCGAAATTGAGTTTGGGACCGCCCGGGAAACGCCCTTGGGCGATGAGTGCAATCTCTTCCGCGGCATTGCTTTCCTCGATTTGGCTGGAAAGATCCTTAACCGCGAAC
>JAQYPI010000132.1 GCA_028726925.1 Caryophanales bacterium
TGGGTCGACCCGGTCGAGGAAACGAACCTTCCCCGTCTCCGCGCCTTCGCGGTCAACGCCATGATCGGGCGCTATGAAAAATCCCGATGGAACCGCGTGTTCGACAAGGCGGCCTTCCGGGCCATGAATGCGATGATCCAAAGCGCGGACGTCGAGTTCATTCGCTATTTCGCGATGGTCCGCTTCACAAACGCCGAAACCCGGGACGAGCGCGCCCATTGGATCGCGACCCTCAAAAGCCCCGACTTCGCCCTCGACCCCCTCGTGGCCCGCAATCGCGCCTATTTCGAGCTCGTCTCCCTTCAGGATCATGATGACCCCATCGATCCTTCCTCGATCTATGAGGGCTTCTCGCGTGGCGTTGGGCTGCGCGATGTCGCTTGCGCCGCCGGGCTCGCCTATTGCTATTTCGACGGCGTTGGAGTGAAAAAGGATCCCGACATCGCCTTCGAGATTCTGAATGCCCATTACCCGGATGCCTACGTGGATTTCCTGCAAGACGTCCCGGATGGCGTGCCGACCCTCGCCTATTTCGCCGGCTCCCTCGGAATTTGCTACGAGAAGGGCCTCGGCGTCAAGAAATCCAAGGACACCGCCCTCCGTTATTACATCATCGGCCGTTTCGCCGCCGAGCACTTCGCCAAAGGCCCGTTCATTTTGCCCGGCGCCTGCGATCCTTTACCCTTCCTCAAAAAAGCCATCGCCCGCTTGAGCAAAGCCCTTCGCTTCGAGGGGACTTCCAAGACCCTCGAGCTCGACGAATACACGTTCTTCGACACCTTCTACGATACGTCCTATTACGATCTCGTCGCCCTCCAAGCCGAGGTCGTCTCGTTTGATTCCATCACCCATACCTTGATCCTCAAGACCAAGATCTTCCGCCCCATCATCGCGGTCGATGTCAATAACCGCCTCGCGGACGTTCTATATGGGGACGTCGAATGGACCTTGCACGACGTCCTTTCCGTCGAGGGGCAAGGCGGCAACTGCGATCTCATTCGCTTCGTCGGGGACGACGTGGTCGATTTCTATCGCGCCCTCCCGACCGGGGACGAAAAGGCACTCTCCATTCGCTTCTTCGTGGAGGACGAGCCCCGTGAGTAAGAAAAAATACTCTCAAGCGACCGCCCTTTCGTTCCTTCGCCCGCACCTTTTCAAGGTGTTCCTCGCCCCGACCCTTAAGGTCATCGAATGCATCACGGAACTCGCGGTCCCCTTCCTCGTCCGCGCGGTCATCGACCAAGGCCTCACCGAGCCCTTGCCCGGGACCGATTACGGGGCCCATTATGGGGACCAAGGCTTCGTCTTTTCCCTCGTCGGCCTCATCTTCGCCTTCGCCCTCGTCGGCTTTTCCTGCACGATGTGCTCGCAATACCTCGCCGCTCGCGTCTCGACGGATTACGCCTATGAGCTCAAGAAGAACCTCTACGCGAAAATCGCCCGCTCAAGCGCCGCGACCCTCGACCAGTTCGGCAAAGGCAAGACCTTGAACCTCCTGACCGCGGACGCCTATTCCCTCCAGGTCGGGGTCCAGCTTTTCATGCGCCTCATGGTTCGCGCCCCGTTCTTGGTCCTTGGGTCCGTCCTCGCGGCCTTTCTCATCCATCCTTACGCCGGGATCGCGATCCTTTCCGCCCTCTTGCTTTGCGCCCTCGTCATCTTCGTCGTGCTCCGTTTGACCCCGAGCCGTTATGCGGCCCTTAGCCGCGAGCTTGACGCGATTTCCGCCTTCGGGGACGGGGCCACCGGCGGGGGCAGGGTGCTGCGCGCCTTCAACAAGCAAGAAAGCGAACTCTCGGCCTTCCAAGAGGAAAGCGGGAAATATTGCCGCATGGCCGTCGGCATCCAAAAGATCAACGCCTTCATCAACCCCCTCACGTTCGCCTTCGTGAACCTCG
Source organism: Caryophanales bacterium (assembly GCA_028726925.1). GTDB lineage: Bacteria > Bacillota_I > Bacilli_A > RFN20 > CAG-826 > Alloenteromonas. Next base: position 1,899 of record JAQYPI010000132.1, read on the forward strand.
CGGTCGTCGCGATCCTATATCTAGGCTCCTTCGCGTACCCAAGGACTGGTCTTAGCATCGGATCCATCGTCGCCCTCGTCTCGTTCCTCACCCAGTCCCTCGCCGCCCTCCTCCAGTTCACCCGCCTCGTCACGAGCATGTCGAAGGCCTTCGCCTCGAAAGGGCGCCTCGACGCCTTTTTGACCTTCGAAGAGCCAATTCAGGAAGGAACCTTGGAAGGAAAAGGAAAAGAAGGGACCCATCTATTCGAATTCAAGGGCGTCGCCCTCTCCTTTGGGGGCGAGCGCAACGCGATCGAGGGCATCGACCTCACCCTGGACGAAGGGGAATCGATCGGCATCATCGGGGGCACGGGCTCGGGCAAAAGCACGATCCTTTCCCTCCTCGAGCGCTTCTACGATCCCACGGAAGGGGAGATCCTTTATCGCGGGGTGAACCTCAAGGAATGGAAATTCGCCGCCTTCCGCGATCAAATCGCCCTTGTTTCCCAAAAACCCCAGATCTTCGAGGGAACCCTGCGTGACAACTTGCTCCTTTCGAATCCCGGGGCGAGCCAAGAAGCCATCGACGCCGCTATCGAAGATTCCCTCTGCGGCGAATATTTCCCCCATTATTCCGATGGGCTCGATCATCCGGTCGAAGAAGGCGGAGCGAATCTTTCCGGAGGCCAGAAGCAGCGCCTCTTGCTTGCCCGCGCCCTCCTTTCCGCCCGCCCGATCCTCGTCCTCGACGACGCGACGAGCGCCCTCGATTACAAAAGCGACCTCCTCGTGAGGCGGAACATCAAGAAACGCGGCAACCTCACGACCATCCTCGTCTCCCAACGGGCGACTTCCATCAAGGATTGCGACCGTATCTACGTCTTGGACGCGGGAGCGATCGTCGGGGTCGGAAAGCACGAGGAACTCCTTTCCTCTTGCCCGGTCTACCGCGAAATCTATGAAGCGCAGGTGCAAGCCCGATGAAATCCTTCCAAACGTTAAAACGCTACCTGAAAGGCTCTTACCCCCTGGCCTTCCTCTCCTTCCTCTTCGCCCTCCTTTCGGTCGCCTGCAAGATGGCGGTCCCCTTCGTGACCGGCAAGGTCGTCGATTTGCTCCGCTCCGCCCGCGGGGTGTTTGATGACGCCCTCCTTTCCGAAGTTGGGACGTTGCTCCTTATCATCCTCTCCTTCCTCTTGTTCGGGGCCCTTTTCCGTTATTTCTTCGATTTCCTGACATCCCTTGTCGGCCAGCGCCTCGTCAAGAAGATGCGGGACGAGGTCTACGCCTCTTTGCTCGAAGTCCCCGTCTCGTATCTCGATACCCATTCTCACGGGGACTTGCTCCTCCGCCTCACAAGCGACATCGAAAACGTCCAGGCAGGCCTTGTGACCGGCATCGGGGCCCTTTACGAAGGCGTCGTCCAGATCCTCATCACGATTGGGTTCATGTTCTCCCTCCACTGGACCCTCTCCCTCGTGGTCATCCTCCTGACCCCCGTCTCGATCCTCGTGAGCCGCTTCATCTCGTCCCACAACGCGAGCTATTTCAAGACCCAGAACGAAAAGATGGGCGAGATCACCGCCTTCTCCCTCGAGAGCATCCAAAACCTCGAATCCCTCCAATCTTACGGCCTCGAATCCCAAAAAGACGCCGCGTTCGACGAGAAGAACGCCGCGGCGAGGAACGCCTCTTTCAAGGCCACGTTCGCCGCCTGCTGGATCAACCCCTGCACCCGCCTCGTCAACAACCTGATCTACGGGGCGGTCATCCTCCTTGGGGTCTATCTCTTGCTTGCTTCCCCCTCCTGGACGGGCATGGCTTTCACTGTCGGGGGCTTAAGCGCCTTCTTAACCTATTCCTACCAATACATGACCCCCTTCAACGAGATCGCCGACGCGATGGGGGACGTCCTCGTCGCTTCCGCTTCCCTCCGCCGCGTGAACGAAGTCATCGACGCGGAAAAGGACGTCGACCTCGGGAAGAAATCCCTTGGGGACAAGGTCCTC
>JAQYPI010000133.1 GCA_028726925.1 Caryophanales bacterium
CTCTCGGCCTTCTCTTTCCTCGGTTCCTATTACCACATCGATTTCCTCTCAAACCTCGCGAAAGCCCTCTCTGACCCGAACGGCAAGTCCTTCGGCGGGGATAGTCTTTCTCCGGAACTTGGAGAGTCCACGTTCAATTACGGCATCGTTTCCTACGAATCGAACCGCAAGAACCTGAGCATTTCCGTCGATTACCGGTATGGGGAGAAAGCCGATCCCGAGGCCGCGCTCAACGCCCTTCAGGATGCTTCCAAGATGGACGTCCATTGCGAAGGATTCGTCGCCCCGCTCCTCTATGACAAGAAATCCCCGCTCGTCTCGACCCTCATGAAGAGCTACCGCCACATGACCCATCGCTTCTTCGACAAGCCGATGGCTATCGGCGGGGGCACCTACGCCAAAGAAGCCAAGAACTGCGTCGCTTACGGCTCGGCCTTCAAGGGGCACCCGGGCGACATCCATTCCCCGAACGAATACATCTACATTGAGGATTTCCTGAAGCAGATCCCGATTTACGCCGACGCGATCGCTTCCCTCGGGAAGGTCGCTTCCAAGTGAGAGGCCGCTACAAGGCTTGGGCCAAGCCGTTCCTCGAATCCCACGCGGAATTTTGCGTCCCCCGAATCGAACCCGCGGACCCCTTCTACGATCATCGCCCCCTATGCCTAGAAATCGGCATCGGCAAAGGCGATTTCATCCTCGGCTACAGCGAACTTTTCCCCGAAGGGCATTACCTTGGCCTCGAGCGCGACGTCTCCATCATGGGGATGGCCGCGAAGAAAGTCGAGGAGGCGGGACGGACCAACATCCGTCTCTGCGCCGAGGATTTCGATGACCTTTACGAAGGACTCTCCAAACTTTCCTTCGACGTCATCTTCCTCAATTTCAGCGATCCCTGGCCAAAGAAGCGCCACGAGAAGCGCCGCCTCACCTTCCGCCCGCGCCTTGAGAGGATCCTCGCCTTGCTTCGACAAGGCGGCGAACTTCGCATCAAGACGGATAACGACATCCTTTACCCTTTCACCCTCGAACAAATCGAGGGCCTTCCTGGGGTGAAGATGATCGTCAACGAGCCGGATTACGTTTTCGATCCCGCGACGGATTGCCAAAGCGAGTACGAACGCAATTTCCGCGCGAAAGGCCAGAAAATCCATCGCATCATCCTCAGAAAGGAGTGACCATGCCAGCCTTATTCTATTCCCCCGCGACGGGAGGCGATGTCCTCTACGTCGCTTATCCTTCCTCCTCTCCCGTCACGGCTTCGGTCCAAAAGGGCGACGTTGTCGCCATTTACGCCGGGAATGAGATCGTCGGGATCAACGTGTTCCGCGCCTCGAGCCATTTCGCCTTGGAAGGCGAGGGTCTCATCCCCCTCCCGAGCCAAGCGCTCCAGGATTCCCTCAACGCCCTCCTTGCGGAAGCTTCGCTCCCTGCTCTAACCTTCCCTTCCTCCGGATATCGCGTCTATGAGGTGAAGAAGGTCGAGGAACATCCTCTCGACGAAAAGAAGTCGATCCTCACGTTGAGCGATGGGAACAAAGAAGCCGTCACCTCCACCCGTTATACCCTTGCCCCGGGGGACCGCGTGGTCGCCCTCCAAAGCGGACATGCGCGCCGGAACGGGACATTCTTTACTTCCTCGGTCATCCGCAACATCCCCCAAGACGTCGAGATCTGCTCGGAAGCGGACCTCGGCCTCGGGGAAGAAAGCAAGGCGGCTTATCGCTCGACCAAGGAAATCGGCTCGGATTTCTTCGCCTGAAAACGCGCGAAAAAAGTCAAGGCGGGACACATCCCGTCTTTTCTTTTGTTTCGCCGTTTTCCGAAAAGAAATGTAAATATTTACATTCTTCTTTCAAAAGCGCGCGCGTACGGGTATATAATGAATGGCGTACGGAGGTATTGCTCATGGATAACATGAAAGACCGCGTCACGATTTACCAAGTGGCCAAAGCGGCAGGCGTATCCCTCGCGACCGTCAGCCGCGTCATCAACAAGCAGGATTCTGTCACCCCGGAAACCCGCGCGAAAGTCGAGCGCACGATCCAACAGCTCGGCTACAAACCATCCGGCCTCGCCCAGGCCCTCGCCACCAACCGCACCACCAACATCGGGGTCATCATCCCGAGCGCCAACTACGTCTACATCTCGAACCTCCTCTCCGGCATCACCGAGACGGCGAGGGACCGCAACTACGTCCTCACCCTCTTCGCGACCTCCCATAGCAGGACCGAGGCCATGATGATGATGGAGCGTGTCATCAGCACCCACGTCGACGGGGCCATCGTCTTCGATGACCAGCTGATGCCCGAGGACATCGAGAAAATCTCCTCCTATAACGTCCCGACCGTCGTCATCGACAACAAGGTCCGCGGCGAGAAGATCGGGGACATCCATTTCTCCTACAGCACCGCCCTCAAGCGCCTCATCGTCGATTATTACGTCCACGGCGGGGAAGTCCCGATGACCTTCCTCCACGTCCATAACGCCGGGCGCTTGCTCTCGCGCTGCGAGAAGGTGTTCATCGAGACCCACAAGGAACTCGGAAAGCCCTACAACGTCATCAATAGCGACGATTCCTACACGCGCACCTACAACGATTTCCGCGATTATTTCGCGAAGCCCGAGAACCGAAAAGGCTATTTCATCGGGTATCGCGATTCCCTCGCCTGCGCCATCATGAACGCCGCGACCGACTCCGGCCTTCGCATCCCCGAGGACATCGAGATCCTCTCCCTCGTCGGGACCAAATACGCCTATATCGTCCGCCCCACCCTCTCGACCCTCCACGTCGACATGCACGAGGTCGGGAAACGCGCGATGTACATGCTCACGGACCTCATGAACCGCGATCTCATCGACCGTTCCGCCCATTTCGACGCCACCTTCGTCCAAGGGCAATCGACGATAGCCCGCGGCTGAGTCGCCCCTTCTATGCCCCCCGGATTCCCGGGGGTTTCTTTTTGTCTTCAAAGAATCAAAAAAACGCCCCGATTTTGGTGAAGAAAACGGGATTTTCCGCAAAATCGCGCCGTTTCTAAACGATGGAAAAAGTGGCGCCGCATCGAAGGTTTGCCCATCCTTCCTTGAACGGGAAGGATTTACCGATTCACCGATTGAATTTCCTAACGAAGCGGAGGTTCCGCGATTATACTAAATCTCGAAAAGGAGGCTTAACCATGCCCAATCGATTCATTCTCAACGAGACTTCCTACCACGGGAAAGGCGCGATCGCGAACGTCGTGACCGAGGCCAAGGCCCGCGGCTTCAAGAAAGCGTTCGTCTGCTCCGACCCCGACCTCATCCGTTTCGGCGTCACCGCCAAAGTCACCTCGCTCCTCGACGAGGCTTCCTTCCCCTACGAGGTCTATTCCGAGATCAAGCCGAACCCGACGATCCAGAACGTCCTTGATGGCGTCGAGGCCTTCAAGAAGAGCGGCGCCGATTCCATCATCGCGATCGGCGGCGGATCCAGCATGGACACCGCGAAAGCGATCGGCATCATCATCGCGAACCCGGAATTCGCTGATGTCCGTTCGCTCGAAGGCGTCGCCCCGACCAAGCACCCCTGCGTCCCGACCATCGCGATCCCGACGACCGCCGGCACCGCCGCGGAAGTCACGATCAACTACGTCATCACGGACGTCGAGAAGAACCGCAAATTCGTCTGCGTCGATC
>JAQYPI010000134.1 GCA_028726925.1 Caryophanales bacterium
CAAGCACACCCCGTCTATCTTTATACCGTTTTGAGCGCCAAATTTTCCCGAAAATCATTTCAGATGCCATCGATCGAATAACGAGATTACGGAAAACGCATACACGCCCCCTTTATTTTGTGAAAAAAGCCTCGCTTTCCGAGGCTTCTGCGTTATTTGCTTCTTTTATTTTTCCACGGTCTTCAAGGTCGGGAAGAGAAGGATTTCGCGGATGTTCTGGACGTTGCAGAACAGCATGCAAAGGCGGTCGATGCCAACCCCGATGCCACCCGCGGGAGGCATGCCATACTTCATCGCGTCCATGAACGACTCGTCGATGTCATTGGCTTCTTCATCGCCCCTGTTCTTTGCAGCAAGCTGGGCCTGGAATCGCTCCAACTGATCGAAGGGATTGTTCAATTCGCTATAGGCGTTCGCGAACTCGAAACCGCCCATGAAGAATTCGAAACGCTCGACAAAGCGAGGATCCGGGCTCTTTTTCGTCAGCGGAGAAACCTCGATGGGGTAAGTGTGGATGAACGTCGGCTGGATCAAATCGCCTTCCACAAATTCATCGAAGAACGCCTGCATGATGTAGCCGGTGCTATTCCAGCTCTTTTCGAGGGGCACGTTGTGCTTTTTGGCGAGCGCGACGGCTTCTTCAAAGGAGATATCCTGCGTGAAATCGACCCCCGTTTTCTCCTTAATGGCTTCTGCCATCGAGATCCAACGGAACGGCTTGGAGAAATCAATCGTCACATCGCCCCAAGGAATCTGATCCTTCCCAAAGACCTTTTCGGCGATGTCCTTAAGGAGCCCTTCGGTCCATTCTCTCATCGACTGAAGGTCGCCATAGGCTTGATAAAGCTCGATGGTCGTGAATTCGGGGTTATGACGCGTGTCGAGACCTTCGTTGCGGAAGATGCGGCCGATCTCGTAAACGCGGTCGATGCCGCCGATCATGGCCTTCTTCAAATTAAGTTCCGTGGCGATGCGGAGGTAAAAATCCTTGTCCAGCGCATTGTGGTGGGTAATGAAAGGACGCGCGGCCGCCCCGCCCGCGATGGGCGAAAGAACCGGGGTTTCGACTTCGATGAACCCGAGGTCATCGCAATAACGACGAATCTCTTTGACGATCCTTGGACGGAGAATGGAGATCTTCCTGCTGTCTTCGTTCACGATCATGTCGACATAGCGATGGCGGAAACGTTCTTCCGGATCCGTAAGTCCGTGGAACTTCTCGGGAAGAGGCTTCAAGCATTTGGTGATGTGGGTGAAACGGGTCACGCGAATCGTGAGTTCTCCCGTTCTGGATTTCATCAGCGTTCCTTCAAGACCAGCGACATCCCCGAGATCGGAGAGTTTGAAAACGGCGTAGTTCTCTTCTCCGACCGATTGGATTCCAATCCAGAACTGGATGCGAGAATACTCGTCTTGAATGTTGCCAAAAGCGGCTTTGCCCATTTTACGCAAGGCCATCAAGCGACCGGCGATTTTGACATGGACCGGATCCGCCTCAAGTTCTTCCGCTGAAGCGCCAGCGTATTTGGCATTGAGGTCGGCAATCTGGTCTTTCCAGTCGTAGCGAGATCCGAAGGGATCAACCCCCAATTCTTCATAACGAGCGAGCTTGTCGAAGCGCGCTTGCTCTTGATCTGTCATTTTCTCTTCCATGGAATATCCTCCCGAAGTGGCAAAGAATCTTACTATAAATTTCCCAAAAAGGGAATTTATGCCGAAGTCTTCTTCCCGCCGGTATAGAGTTGATAGTATTTGCCCTTTTGTTCCAACAAGGACGAATGAGAGCCGCGTTCGACGATTCGGCCGTCCTGCAGGACCATGATGACATCCGAGTTTTGAATGGTCGACAAACGGTGAGCAATCACGAAAACCGTCCGCCCTTTCATGATGGCGTCCATGCCTTGCTGGACGAGTTTCTCGGTTCGGCTGTCGATCGAGGAAGTGGCTTCGTCCAAAATGAGAATGGGGGGATTCGCGCAAGCCGCCCTGGCGATGGATATCAGCTGACGCTGGCCTTGCGATAGCCCGGCTCCAGCGCCTTCCAAAACCGTGTCATAGCCTTCCGGAAGCATAGTGATGAAATTATGAGCGTTCGCGAGCTTAGCGGCTTGGACAACCTCTTCCTGCGATGCGAGAGGATTGCCATATCGAATGTTGTCGGCAACCGTCCCCGTGAATAGATTCGTGTCCTGCAAAACCATGCCGATTGCAATGCGAAGATCGTGCTTTTTTATCTTGTTGATGTTGATATCGTCGATGCGGATCTTGCCGTCGTCAATGTCGTAAAAGCGCGTAAGCAAATTCGTAATCGTCGTTTTCCCAGCGCCCGTCGGCCCGACAAACGCAACCTTTTGGCCAGGTTCTGCATATAGCGTAATTTCGTGCAAAACCGGCTTATCTTGAACGTAACCGAAATCCACATCGTTGAGATTAACCTTGCCTTTCAGCCAACGATATTCAACGATTCCGTTCTCCGAATGGGGGTGCTTCCAAGCCCAACGGCCCGTATATTCTTCCGTTTCAACGGGGTTTCCATTCCCATCGTCTTTGGCGCGAACCAAAGTCACATAACCATCATCCGTTTCGGACTTTTCGTCCGTCAGTTGGAAGATTCGTTTCGCGCCGGCGGCAGCCATGATCAGCATATTGATTTGGTTCGCAATTTGCATGATTGGCATCGTGAAGGTGCGGCCCAAACCGAGGAAGGAAATCACGATTCCCATGCCCAAAGTCGGCCAACCACTCACACTTCCGATCGAGCCGACCAGGAGCAAAACGCAATAAAGAAAATTGCTGATGTTGTTCACAACGGGCCCAAGGATCGAGCTGTACTTCTGCGCTTTGACCGCATAATCGAAAAGCTGGTTGTTGAGCGTATCGAAATCTTTGATGGAGGCTTCCTCGTGGTTAAAGACTTTGATGACTCTCTGGCCGGAAATCATTTCCTGAATGAAGCCATCCACTTTTCCGAGAGCGGTTTGTTGCCCGACGAAATATTTAGCGGAGCGTTTCGTGGTGAAAAGGACGGCCCAAAGAATAACCCCCGTGAAGAAAAGCACGACAAGCAAGAGAACCCAAGAGAGACATGCCATCGCGGCAAAAGCGGCAATCATGGTAACCAAAGAGTTAATCAACATTGGCAAGACGCGGGACGTCATCTCGCGAAGAGTGTCGATATCGTTGGTGTAAATCGACATGATGTCCCCGTGATAATGCGTATCGAAGTAGGACAAGGGCAAGGTTTCCATGTGCGCGAAAACCTCATCGCGAATTCGCTTCTGGGTGCCTTGACCAATCTGACAAGAACAAAGCTGATACCCATAAGCCGCCAAAACCCCGATCAAATAGACGCCCGCCATCACAAGCACGGCAATCCCAAAGCCATTCTCACCAGCGGGCAAGAAATGGACAAGCGGCGAACCCGTGGATACGAGATTCGAGGTTAATCCAAGCATTTCATAGACGTAATGACCAACAACCACCGTGCCCGTGAAAACGCTGCCCACGACACCGGCGGACGCGCTTAGGATAACGAAGAGGGCGGTGAGGATCACAAGTCCTGGATAGAAACGGAACATGAGACGGAAAATGCGACCCATGATCGCAGCGCTTTCCTTAAGGGAAATGGCAGGCCCTCTGCCACGCGTATGCCTATTCGCCATCGAAATCACCTCCTCCTAACTGCGTTTCAACGAGTTCTTGGTACGCTTCAGAAGATTTCATGAGCTGTTCATGACTCCCCAGTGCAAGGACTTTTCCGTCATCCAAAAGGAGAATGTAATCGCAATCCTTAATCGATAAAACGCGCTGAGAAACAATCACTTTCGTCACATCGGGAAGCAACGTTTTCAGCCGTTCCCGAATCAGGGAATCCGTGTGCGTGTCGACCGCGGATGTCGAATCGTCTAGAACAAGGACGCGCGGATTCTTGAGAAGAGCCCTCGCGATGCAAAGCCGCTGCCTTTGACCGCCGGAGACGTTCGTCCCTCCCTCTTCAATTGGGGAATCGAGCCCCTTTGGCATTTTGGAAATGAACTCGTCTGCGCAGGCAAGACGCGTCGCATTGATGAGCTCCTCTTCCGTCGCATTCTCATTTCCCCACAACAAATTCGAACGAATCGTCCCGTTGAAAAGGACGTTCTTTTGCAAAGCGTAAGAGACAGAATCGCGCAAAACCTTGATATTGTATTCGCGAACATCGTGTCCACCGACGCAAACCGATCCTCCACTTACGTCATAAAGGCGGGCAAGCAACGAGACGAGCGTGGATTTCGATGAACCCGTGGCGCCCATGATCCCGATGGTGGAACCCGACGGAAAATGAAGGTCGATATCATGAAGGACGTCTTTTGTCGCGCTTTCGTGGTAGCGGAAGGACACATGGTTGAAATCGATCTGGCCGTTCGGCACTTCCATGATCGGATTGGCCGGTTCCTGAATCGTTGGAACCTCGGTCAGAACCTCCTCGATTCTTTCCGCGGAGTTTCTGGAAATCGTAATCATGACAAAAGCCATCGAGACCATATTGAGGGAATTGAGAATTTGCATCACGTAAGAGAACATGGATGTCAATTTGCCGGTCGTGAAGCCAGGGTCGACGTTCCCTGACTCGACGATAAGCCTGGCTCCCAACCAAGAAATCAGGAGCATCGCCGCATAAACCGAAAATTGGAGGGCCGGGGAATTAAACGCCAAGATCCTTTCCGCGTGGAGGAATCCGCGATAGATCAGGTTGGAGACCTTCCCGAACTTTTCGTTTTCGAAGTCCTCCCTTCCGAACGATTTGACCACTCGAATGCCGTTCAGATTCTCCTGAACAGAGGCGTTCAGTTTGTCATAATCCTCGAACACGCGAACGAACGTGGGGTGAACGGCCTTGGTAATCGACAGCAAAATAGTGCCCAAGAAAGGCACGAGAGCAAGGAAAATCAAGCCGAGGCGCCATTCTTTGATCATGGCCATCGTAAAGGCAAAGATGAGCATCATTGGGGCGCGAACGACAGTTCTTAGAATGGCTTGCACGGAGTTTTGGACGTTAGAAACATCGGTCGTGAGCCTCGTAATTAAGGACGCGCTCGAGAACCGGTCGATGTTCGTGAAAGAATAGGTTTGTATCTTTTGATACATCTCGGCTCTCAAATTCTTGCCATAGCCTCCGCTTGCGACGCTCGCGGCGAATCCCGCTACCACACCAGTGGTACAACTCAGAACGGCAAGCAGCATCATCAATCCGCACCAAAGCCACAAAGAACCCCAATTCATCGTGCCAGAGACCGTCGCCTGTTCAACAGCATCAACCGCATTTTCGCTAAAGGTGGCAATCAACACTTCACAAACGACTTCGATCGCGACCATTCCCCAAGCAAGGAAAACCTGCCCACGATACCCCTTAACGTAACGTAATAGCTTAACAAAACCAGAATAGCCCGCTTCCTCTTTCCGCTTCATTCCATTTCCTCCAGATTTTTCCGGACAATATCAAAAACTCGATAAACCGTATCAAGATCCTCTTGCGAGATTCCCTTAACCAACTTGCGATTGAAAGCATCCAACCGCTCGGCCAACGCGCAACTGAGAATCTGGCCTTCATCGGTGAACTCGATGGCCCTCTTACGAGAATCGTCGTCGCATCGTTCATAAGTAATGAGGTTCTTCTCCACCAAAGCGCTTAAGATTTCGCTCACGCTCGACTTGGACAAGGAAAAAGTGTCCATGATGTCGGTCGCGGTCACTTTTTCGTGATGAGACAAAAAACCGACGACGCGGGCTTGGATGGGGGAGAGCCCGATGGTTTGATCATTCACAATTTTTTCATCCAACTTTTTTCGGATGTGTTTCGAGAGCTTGGCGGTACGCTTTCCAAAAGATTGATGTGCTTTCATGTTGTTCGGTACCGAACTATTCTACACGCCAAAAATGGTTATCCAACGGGTCAAATGCAGCTTTTCAAAAGCTTCAAACCATTTCTTTTGGAGGGCAGCCATGGAATACTGGGCATTCGCCGGGCTCGTTGACGGAACGGTGATCACTTTCGCGGAAGGGAAGTGAGATTCCATTCCGAATTTATAGAACATTTGATGCGCTTTTTGACCATTTAGGACAATCGCGCGGATACTTGAATCAGGAAACAAGTTTAAAAGATTCGATGGAATCGGGTTTTTAATGGAACTGTCTTTGCTTCCATCAATGTCGCATTCTTCAATAACGTCGTATAGAGCAATATGATGATGCAAGCAAAAACATTCTTTTTCATCGTTTGTCGCAGGAATGCTTTCCTTAAAAAATCCACACAAAACAGACCAAAAACGATTGTTTGGGTTCCCATAATAAAAGGAATTCTTCCGGGAAAGAACGCTCGGGAAGGATCCGAGGATGAGGATTTCAGAGTTCTTATCGCCGACGGGAGGAAGGCTGTGACAAATGTGACTAGCAGCGTTCACGTTTTTGAACCCCTTCCAAAACCGCGAAAAGACGTTCCTTGGAATACGTGTTCATCGCGATTTCGTTGCGCACTTTCTTGTAGCCGGGGAAACCGGAGAAAAACTTGGGGATAATCCCTCTAAGCTCTTTGATGGCGGTAAACTCCCCTTTTAAATCGATCAACATGTTGGCAAACTCTTTGGCCCACTCGGCTTGTTGAACGACGGACGGATCAGGAAGAGATTCCCCAGTTTCCAAATAATGCGCAATTTGGGTAATGAGGAAAGGGTTCCCTACGGCACCGCGCGCAACCATAACACAGTCCGCCTTTGTTTTTGCCAAAGCCTCCTTTGCCTTATCCAAAGAAAAGATGTCGCCAGAAACGCAAAGCGGTATGCTTAACGTCTCTTTCAAGCCGGCAATCGCATCATAATCTGCTTCCCCAGAATAACCTTGCGAACGCGTCCTGCAATGAACGGTCAAAAAGGAAACTCCTGCTTCTTCAAGAAGTTTAGAAACTTGAAAAACGTTGATGTTTTCTTCATCCCATCCCAAACGGATTTTCGCGCTCACAGGCTTGGAAGAAGAGGCGCAAACAGCTTGCATGTATTCCTTCAGGCGGTCAAGATCCTTAAGCCATGCGCTTCCCGCGCCAGTCTTGACGACTTTCGTCACAGGACACCCGAGATTAATATCGAGAATGTCGTAATCTGCTTTCCGTTCAATAATCGAAATCGCATTAACGGTGTTCTCCTTTTTGAATCCAAACAGCTGTAATCCCACCGGATGATCTTTGTTTGACGTTGCGAGGTATTCATACGTTCTTTGGTTGTTATAATCGATTCCACAGTCCGAAATCATTTCACTAAAACTCAACCCGACACCAAAGGGCTTCATAAATTCCCGATAAGCAAGGGTGGTGATTCCGGCCATCGGACCCAAGACAACCCTGGTTGATAACTCGATGTTTTTTACCTGCAATTTTTTGGAATACATAATGGAAACTCCTAAAAAGATTCTTTTATTTTTTTCATGTCTTCTGGAAGATGCTTTTTTATCAGTGAAGCAATCAATTCCGCACATTTTCTTCGAAGTGAATAATTCATTACGGCCGAAATCTTGAAGTCATAATTTTGAATCAACGAAGCGACAAGATCATCCCAGTCCTCTAAAGGATACAACCAACCAAATAAAGGGTCGGCGATAAGATCTACGATGAGTTTTTCCACCGTAATAAATCCCGTCTCAGCGCAAGGAGATTTGCTGAAGAGTTTCCGAATGATTATGGCGTTGTCCTCGAAATACATCGCAATCTCTTTCCCGTTTGGATCGAGCATCATTCTTTGAGAAAGCTTGTCGTGCAACTCATAGTAAACGCCGAACGCCTGGTCTTTCTCCACCTCGATGATGGTGGCTTTTCTATCAAGACTCTTCCCCGATAGTCTTTCAATCAAAGATGTGTGAAACATCGCTTTCTTCACGTTGCCAAACGAGCCGTCCATCAACTTTGCAATTTTGTCTCTCGGCATCTCAGAAGGTAACGGAGCAAACCGGTTATGGCAAAGCCGATAGAACCCATAGCCAAGAGAATAGATCACGTTATTCTTGAGAAGGGACCCAATAACCCACTGACAAGAATTGAATGAATACTCCGGGTGTACCCGAAAAACAAGATCCAGAAGTTCTTCTTTCGTGTACAGTCTGTCTTCCAATAGAGAAACAAGGTCCTCGCTTTGCAAACTCATGACAATAGTATATTTGAACTTTATATATTTGGCCACTATTTAAAATAATGGCTTTTTATATAAATGCTAGTATTTCATTTTTCTTCGTTATAATCGACACTTTTAAAAAAACATAATACGGATTGATTTTCAATTGTTCCTTTGCCTTTTTGAATATTAAAAAATCCCGCATTTCCTATGCTAGAGCAGGAAAAACGGGATTGAGGAACGTTAATTATCGAAGCGTTGATAACCGTTTTTCATCTTCAAAGAAGCTTCTTGGAGAACCTGCCTTAAGACCGTCTTGGTGCTCTCAATCGCCATCTTTGCAACCTTTTCGTTTGTCTCATCAAGCACCTTTGGATCATGAGTCTTTTGGAACGCTTCATCCCCTTCGTTCAGAAGAGCGCGCCCTTTGTTCATTGTCTTCGCCTGATAACGTTCGATGTGAATGATTGACTTATCGAAACTCGCGTCGGCGAGAACTCCCAAGAACCGGGAGGCCCAATAGAGATTCCTTGAAACATCCATGTCTTCCGTGGTCCCGGAAACGGCACGCGGCATTTTCTCAACGTTCGCATAAAGCGGGAACGTGGAGTTAAAGGCGTTGGAAGAGAAGCAAATCCACTCAACGGACTTAATCTCGTCAGCAACATACGGGCGAATCTGAAGAATCGCCATGACGGAGGTACGGTTGATACCGATGGAACGATAAATGCCCTTTCTTGGATCGTTTCCGCGCCCATAGGGATCATAAGGGGTTCCTTGGAAATACGAGGAAAGGATATATTTCACGTCTTCCACGCTGATCTTCCGTTCAGGCACAAGGGACCACGGAATATCGTCGCTAAGCGGCGTGAAATCCGCGTTCTCCCCATCCCAAACGTAGCTCCTGGGATTGAAATAACGAGCCATATACCACGCCCTAGGGGTGTTATAGACGTGGTCGGCATCGCTTCGAGAACCAAACACTAAGCGAGGATTGATTACGGACCCTTGATTCGCGTTGAGATGGTTTTTCTCGATAAACTTGAGTAAATCCTTCGAGCAAAGGTTTTCCTTGCCTTCTCCGAAGGCGTCTTCAAAATCAAAGCGATCAAGGCCGAATTGATTCGGCATGATCACGTATTCGTCATCTTTGACCTTACGAGCCATCCAATGATGGCCGCCGATGCTTTCGAACCACCAAACTTCTTTTTCATCGTTGAAAGCAATGCCGTTCGGTTCGTAAGTGCCGTATTCTTCCAAAAGCGCACCAAGCCGCAATACGCCTTCCCGGGCGCTCCAAATATACGGAAGGACGAGAACGACATAATCTTCTTCTCCGATTCCCGTTTGTTTTTTCTTCTTGGGATCCCAGCCAAAAGGATCCGCGCCCAAGACGCGCGGGTTACTCGTCGTCGTTTCCGTTGCGGTCATACCGACATTGGCGCTATTGATTCCGTTTGCCGCCCAAATGCCCCTCTTTTTGGTGACGTTTGGGGTAGCGGTATATCGGAGCGGATTGTCCGGAAGAGGGATTTTTACTCCGGTGATTTTGCTGACGTATTCCTTGGGCTGGTCTTCTGGATTTACGACGATCAATTTTTTGGTGTCGAACATCCCATCATCATTCCGGGCGATCATCGTCGACCCGTCGATTGAGGCGTCTTTACCAACAAGTATAGTTGTGCAGGGCATATGAACTCCTTCTTTCGGTTGCTATTCTAGTATTTGGACATAAAAAAGCAAATATAACGGGGACGTATATGCGTTTTTCTGTTATGTCGTCGTTTGTTTCACATCGTTATGAAGTCGATGTTAGGCCCGAACGAACCGATGGCTTCGTTTTCTGTGTAATGCGCGCCAGTGACTTTGTTTCCCGAGGAAGCGAAAACGACCCCGCTTGCGTAAGCCGTATCGAGATTCTCGTAATCCTCAAGAAGCGGCGTTCCATAAAGAGAGAAGTCTTGGATGCGGATATCCGTGACCCAATGGATATCCTTTGAATATTCATTCCGTGGGTCAATCGCCCCGCGAATGGAAACTCTAGGGGCGTTGTTTCCCTCCATCACGAGGATATTCTGCATGGCGACATCGGTCATGGAGCCCAAGCTCGTCGTCTTTTGGACGTTCGACCAAGTAGGGGAATATTCGTTCGAGAACTCCAAGAGAGTATTCACCCCATCGCCCCTGCCCATATCCGCGTGCTCGACGGTGATGTTCTCATAACGAACGCCTTTGACATCCGCGTTGTTGGAGTTGTGAATCGAAAAGACGGGTTTGTGGTAATTATGGATGACCGTGATGTCCTTGAAGGTGATATCCTCCATGATTTTGCCTACCGTTTCGTAACCAATTTCCATGGATTGGGCAAGATCGGTCCATAACCTTTCTCGCGAGCTTCGCCTCATAAACGGCAGAGATTTTTCAAGCAACGCTTTTTGTTTCATCTAGAAAGCATCGCAAGATCCCCCGAAAGAAAGGCTCTTTTATCTCAACAATCCCACTCCCGCCAAAAACGGAAAGGCCATACAATGAACGAAAGGAGTTTGTCTATGTCCAGAATCGTATTAGGCCTCATGAGAATCGATTCCATGAGCGTTGACCAAGTCACGGAGTTGTTGCATTTTGCTTCTTCAAAAGGCATCACCAAGATTGATCTCGCGGATATCTATGGGGGCACCCGCTGCGAATCCCTCGTCGGGGAAGCCTTCGAAAAAGATCCGATCCTTCGAGATCGGTTCCTCGTTCAGACGAAGGTCGGCATTTCACTTGATGGGGTCGGCTATGACTCTTCCAAGGATTACCTCATCCGCCACGTCAAGGATTCCCTTTCTCGGTTGAGATGCGGGCACCTGGATTCCTTGTTGATTCATCGGCCCGATGTATTCATGGATGCCGAGGAAGTCGCGGAAGCCATCGAGGAGCTCCAATCGGCAGGCCTCGTTCGCGATTTCGGCGTCTCGAATTTCAACGTCTCGGAAATCCGTTATCTCCAAAAAACATTGAGGACACCCATACGAACAAACCAGGTCCAGCTGGGCCTTGGGAACACCACGATGATCGACCAAATCATGATGACGAACGTTCCCGCGCATCGCGCCTCCAAAGAAGCGGACGATTTGTTTTTCTTCCTCAAGAGAGAGGGAATCACCATCCAATGCTGGTCCCCTTTTCAGGTCGGCTTCTTTGAAGGGTCCCTGTTCGATGGGGACAGGTATCCGGAAATCAACGCGGCTCTCCGCCGGATGGCAGAAAAATACCGCACTTCCCCATGCGCGATCGCGACCGCTTTCCTGCTTGCCCTGACCCGCGACATCGAAGTCGTCGTCGGTTCGACCAATCCCTTTCACATCCAAGAAGCCATTGATGGGGAATCGATTCGTTTGAGCAAAAGCGATTGGTATGAGCTCTATCGGGATTCGGGCCACTTTTTGCCTTGATGCCCCTCTTCTTTTTCGCGCGTTCTACCATTTTCCGTCCTAAAACATCGACGTTTCTTGACGAAAACAAGAAAAGCAATCAAAAGAACGCTCAAAGGGATGGTTTTGCCTTTCCGAAGTTATACTTAATGGGAAATGCGCCGCGTTCTTTGGCGCTTTGACACATGAAAGGAGTCTCTTTCCATGAAAAAGCCTTTTGGGTTATTGATGCTCTCCGTTCTTGCTCTTTCCGCCTGCGGAACCCCGGTTGAAGAACCCTCCTCTTCCGCGGAAGAAACTTCCGAAGAATCGTCCCTGACGACCGAATCGGAAGAGGAATCCACGCCTTCTTCGTCCGAGTCCATCTCGGAAGAAGAATCTTCCTCTGTAGAAGAAACGAGTTCCGAGGAACCCGTGAACCTCAAGGAAAAATACAAACTCCGTCGCGAGGATTCTTTGCTTTCGGATTCCTCTTTCAAAAACGGCTTTGGCTTGTTCTCTCCCGAGACTACGACCGCGCATGTGGAAGACCGGCTCATCGATTACAACGGGGAGGCTGAAACGGATTTTTATAACCCGGAAGCGGACCATTCCTACTATTGGACGATGTGTCAGTGGTGGACTCCCTATAACTTCGTGAATGCGACGTATTCCAAAAACGGAGACACCCATATATACGAAAATGAGTCCAGACGTTTGGAAGTCAACCCCAACGAAGGCTCTCTCCACATGGAACTCAACGCGGACATGGAATACGAAGAGAAATTCGGCGGGCCTCGCGATCCAGCGGCTTCTTGGTCCCATTTCCTCATTCAGCAGAACTTCCCCTCCGAGCTCGTAAAAAGCCCCTCGACCTTCGAGGACCTCTATGTCGAGATGGATGTCACGATTGAGGAATCGACCTATCTCGGAGAGGGGGAACCAACCGGTGCGGAATGCGCTCAATTGCTCTTCTATTTCTGCCTTTTCAATCGCGTTCCCGCGGATAGCAACCCTGAAGAGGTTGGGATGAATGGAACCGGCATGTGGTTCGGCGTTCCCATCTACGATTCCCGTTACGACTACGTCGATCGTTACATCGGAGGGGACACGGGATTCGTGGGTTCCACGAACCGCATGATCTATTCCATCGCGAGCCAATCCTACATGGGACGCGGGCCGGTCGAGATGAATCACACCTACAAAATTCGCATCGACGTCCTCGATCTTTTGAAGGAAGCTTTCATCTATGGGGTCAAGAACGACTATCTGCCAAATTGCCTTTGGAACAACCTCTATCTCACCTACATGAACTTCGGCTGGGAGTTGCCGGGGCAATACAAAGTCTCCAGCACCTTATCGAACCTTGATATCCACGCGACGATTCTGGAATAAAGAAAAAGCATTTCAATAATTGCTTCTTCATCCAAAGTTTCTTATTTCTTTTTGTTTTCGAATGGCTTTCGTGAAAAATTCTCATTTTTACGTATTTTTTTGCGAATATGCCAAAACACTAACCGTCAATAATTCCAGCTCTTTTAGCCCCCTTGCTAATTGACGTCAATTCATTCCAAGCCAAACGAAAAGGGTCGTTTCCATTTGGGAACTCGACCCTGTTTTCGATTTAGAACAAAGCTTTCTCTTTTTCGTCAAAGACGTGCACGAATTCGGAAAGAATCCTTAGGGATACCGGATCATGCATCCGGACTTCCTTTTTGGAGGAAATCTCGATTTGCACTTCCGTCCCGCCGAAATCGCAATGGACGATCTGGTTATGGCCGAGAAGCTCGACGACATCCGCTTCCGTCTTGAATCCTTCTTGCGAATCGCCAAGATGGACTTCGATGTCCTCGGGGCGAACCCCAAGGGTCAACGCCTCCTCTTCCCTTCCTTCGAGGCAACGCGCTTGATCCGGGCTCAAGGCAAGCGCCGACACAAACTCCCCTTGCTTCGAGAGGATATGGAGTTTCCCCTCGCCATAACGGCAGGGAAGGAAGTTCATCTGGGGGGTCCCGATGAATCCGGCGACGAAGAGATTCGCGGGGTGGTTATAGATCTCGCGAGGCGACCCGATTTGCTGGATATGGCCGCGATTCATGACGACGATCCGGTCCGCCATCGTCATGGCTTCCGTCTGGTCGTGGGTAACATAAATCGTGATGGCCCCAATCCGTTCGTGGATCTTGATGATCTGAGAACGCATCTGGACGCGGAGTTTGGCGTCGAGATTGGAAAGCGGCTCGTCCATGAGGAAGACTTTCGCGTGACGGACGATCGCGCGACCGAGGGCGACGCGTTGGCACTGGCCGCCCGACAAAGCCTTGGGCTTGCGGTCGAGGTATTCCCGGATGCCGAGGATATCCGCGGCTTCTTTTACGCGCGCGTCAATCTCATCTTTCGGGATGTGACGGTTCTTGAGGCCGAACGCCATGTTCTCGTAGACGCTCATGTGGGGATAGAGGGCGTAGTTTTGGAAAACCATCGCGATGTCGCGGTTCTTCGGGAGGGTGTCGTTGCTATAGACCCCGTCGATGAAGAGCTCGCCGTCGGTGATTTCCTCGAGCCCCGCGATCATGCGGAGGGTCGTCGATTTGCCGCATCCGGACGGACCGACGAAGACGATGAATTCGCGGTCCTTGATATCGAGGTTGAAATCGAAAACGGCTTGGACGTTGTTGTCGTAAACCTTGTTGATGTGTTTCAGCTGGACGGTTGGCATGTCTTTCACCTCATAGATATTGGGCGGTCAGTGTGAAGTTCGAGATCTCGATGCCGCAGTCATAAGTCCCGGGAATCTCGAAGCCGATGTTCATGGATTGGAACGTGAGGTCATTGAGCTCGGAATTCACGAAATACCCCATGCTTCTGGCTTTCACGAGGGCATTCCCGATATAGGGCTTGATATCGACATTCACGCTTTGCTTGGAACCAAGGGGCATCCCGTTCGGGAGATAATCCGAACTCGGCATGCCATAGATGAATTTCGACGTGGCGCCCGCCCCGCCGGCATCGACCATCCCGGATTCCGGCAAGCCGTTAGGATAGCGGTTGTCGAAGAAGGGGATGCCGAACCAGAAGAAGTCGTTCGCATCGAGCGCGGCTTCGCTCTTGATAACGAGGTACATGAGGAACTGGCAGGCATGGACATTGCGGTCCGCTTGCCCATCCATATGGTCTTCCCATTTCTTGAGCTCGAGGTCGATCGTGAAGTCGACGGACGAGACTTCGGAAAGGGAAACCGCCCGCATGAAGCCCTGATTCAAAAGCAGGTGGCACCATTGCTCGCCGCTTTTGCGCGGACGGACATATTCCTTGGAGGCGTTAAGCTCGAGATAGAGGCTGCCCGTCGTCGGGTTCACCGACATCTGCTTCGATTCGTCGAAGAACGTGTAATATCCGTTTTCATACGTGGGTTTCTCCCCAACGTATTTGTTGTATTTGTCGTTGAGGGAATAGATGTCGCCGTGTTGGGCGACGAGCCAGGAAATCGGCCCGTTGGCTTCTCCATACGTCAAATCGACGTCGCGGGCCCACCGATCGTCCGGGATCCAGCCATCGTCTTGGCGGGATCCGGAAGCGGGGGAGACGCTGAAACCGTTTTGGAACGTGTTGTCGAGAAGCAATTGGTAGGATGTCTCTTTCTCCGAGGTTTCGCTCGAGGGAATCTCCTCGACGGAAGAGGAGACATCACCCCCGGAGGAAGGCGCGCAGGAGAGAAGCAAGAACGAAAGCAAGGGGAGCGTGAATGCGAGAATGAGTTTTTTCATGGTGGAACCTCCTACATTTTGAAGGCGCCCGAGGTGAGGCCTTCGATGAATTGCTTGCTAGCGACGATGAAGATGAGGACGAGGGGGATCGCGGAAAGGACGTAGCCCGCGAACGGGGCGGCCATCGCGAGGCTCTGGCTTTCATAGGACGAGGATAGGGATTGCAAAAGGACGGGGAGCGTCTGCTTACTTTCGTCCGATCCCACGATTAAATACGCCCAAAGGTAGTCGTTCCATTCCCCAACGAAGGTCTGGATGGCGATCGTGGAAAGAATCGGCTTGGAAAGGGGGACGACGACGTGCATGAATGTCTTGAGATCGGTGGCCCCATCCATGTCCGCGGCCTCGAAGAGATCCTTCGGAATGCCTTTGAAGAAGGTGAAAAGAAGCATGAACGCCATCGGGATATACCCGGCGATGCCAGGCAAGACAATGCCCCAAAGAGAACCGACAAGACCCATGTCGTTCACGAGCTGGAAGCGCGAAATGAGGGTGAGGATGCCGGGAATCATCATGAGGCCGATGATGCAATAGAAGAGGATGTTCTTCCCGGGGAAGTGGAAACGGATGAAGGCGAACGCGAGGCAGGACGCGAGGATCATGGTGCCTGCGGTGACGCCGATCGTCGTCAAAAGCGAATTCATGTAGGCCGTCTGCAGGTATTTCCACATGTACGTATAGTTGTCGAACGTGAAACGGCCGGGAATCCCAAAGGGATCCACGAGGTCATCTTTGCTGAACTTGAAGCTGCGGAGCAGCAAAATCGAGATGGGATAGAGGACAGCGAGAGCGAGGCAAATAAGGGAGATGACAACGAGGACCTGCCCCCAGTTTTTCTTCATGAATATGCCCGCGCGATGGACGCCTTTTCTGGAATGGGCGAGGCGCCGGCGGTAATCCTCCTCGCGTTCCGGCGTCCTCTTGCCTGCGATGACTTTGGTGAAAAGGCGCACGGCGTGTGGGAGAAGGGCACACAGGAAAACGATTTGGGGAAGAAGAATGACGAGATAGAGAAGCCAGTTGTTCGCTTTGACCCCATAACGCAGGGAGTAATGGATGACGTAGAGAATCCCCATCACAAAGGTAAAGACGCAGAGGCCGTCCTCAAGGGAATAATAGCGTTTGCGGTGCGCGATGAGACAAAGGGCGACGACGCCCCCGAGGCCAAGAAGAATCAACGCGAAGAAAACGATGTGCACGGGGTCCTCAAACGTGAACGTTTGGACAAAGAAAGACGCGATGTCTTCCCCGACCGCTCCGGCGCCGCGGAAAAGGAAATAGAGGCAGGCCGAGAGAATCCCGGACACCGCAATCGCGATGCGCAAGGGGTCTTCGCACGTCTTGGGCGAGAAATTCCCAAGTTGCTCGCCGCCGCAAGAAGCGACGATTTTCTTGCCAAAGGAAGCGAGTCCCTTGCCCACGCGGACGAAGAAATCGCGGAAGAAGAACAAAACGGCTTTCAAGACATTCCAAATCGCGAGGCCGATGCCGGAAAGCAAGGCGATATGCGCCTCGAAATAGACGCGCTTCTCCTCGGTTTCCTCCTTCGTCCCGAAGAAGGCTTTATGAACGAGACGGTATCCCATCGCGAGCAAGGCGATCGATAGGAGGATCTGCGGGATCATCATGATGATCCAAAGGCCGAAATTAGAAGCGTTCACCGGAACCCGGAAGGCACTGTAGATGACGTAGAAGATCGAAACGAGGGCCAAGACGAGGGCAATGTCTTCGTAAAGGAAGGTGTATTTCTTTTTGCCCGCGCGAATCGAAAGGTAGACGATGGCGCCAAGCAGCAAGAAGAACACGACGAAGAAGACCGTGTAGGGGACGAACCCGAAGTTGAAGGAAAAAAGGAAGAGGGAGAAGAACAGGCGGATATCCTGCATCCCGAGATCGAACCCGCGGAGGACGCCTTGAAGGACGACGGAAAGGATCGCAAAAAGCAAACCCACGAGGGGCAGTAGGTCGATTTTGAAACGCTTTTTGCCCGCGAAGTCATAGGAAGGCCCAAAGGCCAAGAATCGGAAGAACGCTTTCATGCTTGGGTCTCCTTCCCGGCTTTCGCCTTCTTGGGCTTCTTTTCACGATTCAGCGACATGTTGAGAACCGTGAGGACGAGGGTGATGAGAAGGATGATCATGCCGACCGCGGAAGCGTATCCGAAACGGGAACGGATGAGCGTCCCTTCCGGGGCCACGTAACCCGTCCCGAAGGCGCGGTCATAGAGATAGAGGCCAAGGACGTTGGTCGCGTCCGTTTCCGCCCCCACGACGATGAGTTGTAGGTCGAAATTCTGGAATCCCCCGATGACGCCCATGACCAAGAAGTATTTGAGTTGGGGCAAAATGAGGGGCAAATCAATTTTCCAGATGCGTTTCCAGACGGAGCAGTGGTCGAGTTTCGCGGCTTCGACCACGGAATTCGAGATGCCTTGCAGCCCCGCGAGGTAGATGAGGAAGCTCGTGCCGGCGACCCAGGGGAAGTTCGTGAAAAGAATAGCGAATTTGCCAACCACATCGACGCTCGACCAATACCAGAGCTGCGGCTCTCCGCCCATCGCGGTGACGATGTTGTTCATGAGGCCCGTGCTCCCGAACATGACGTATTTCCAAATGAGGAGGATGACGAGGGACGGGACCAAAATCGGGATGATGAAGAGGACGCGGAAGAACGCGGACAACTTCTTGCTCTTGAGGTTGTAAAGGAGTTCGGCGAGGAAGATCGTCATGAGGTTGCCGAAGACCATGCCGAACAAGGTGAAGATCACCACGTTCTTGACGCAAACCCAGAACACGGGGTCCTGAAAGATCTCGACGTAGTTCGAAACGCCCACGAAAACCGTCTCGTATCCTTTGGTCGCGGAATTGAAACGGGTATCCGTAAAGGAATCGAAGAACGCCTTGATCGGGGGGTAGTAAGAGAAAACGAGAAGGAAAGCCAACGGAATCGCGAGCCACAGGAAAGCGCGCCACTGGTATTTATGCCTCTTTGGCCTCTTTTTATTCTCGGCGATCGCCGCGTCGAGGTGGTCCCCCCGGTCACGGGAGAAGGAATCCACCTCTTGGGCTTCGCAAATCTCGGTTTTCGACATAGGGATGCCTTATCGCTCAAATGCCCCAGTTCGAGGTGTCGTAATCGTATTCGACGATGTAGGCTTCGACGGTCGATTTCATCGATTTAGCGAGCGTGCAGGTCGCTTTCTTCTCGTCGACCAAGCCGGAGTCGAGGTCTTGCATCGTGCGGATGAAGAGGTTGCTGTAAGAAATGCCAAGAACCGCCCACGAATTGAAGCAGCCCCAATAGACGCGGTCGCCTTTGCTCGCTTCGACGATGTCTTGGTCATATTGCTCGATGAGAGGCTTGAGGTAGTCCGCGATTTCGAAATCATCGGTCGGGTTGAGGGGGATGCCGCCTTTGAGGTCGCCGATGAGGCGGTTGTTCTGTTCGGGAGCGGTCAGGAACATGAGCAAATCGACGCAGGCATCGACCGTTCCTTCGTCCACCGCGCGGTTCGAGATCCACCACGAGGTGGCAAGACCCGCGGAACCGCGGACCACGCCGTCTTTCGCATAGGGGGTGTCGTCCGTCGTGATGTCCGGGAAGCAGATGGTGCCCCATTCGAAATCGTCGCCGATTTGGGCGGAAAGGGAACGGAGCTGGGCGCCCGTGGCCTCAAGGAAGCCGACTTTGCCGGCGAGCCAACCGGCGATCGCGGCATAGGTGGACGGGGCTTTGTACTGATCGAGGTTCTTGATTAGGCGGATGTATTCGTAATACGGGTTGTTCTCGTAGGTGTTTTTCGCGTCATAAGCATCCGAAAGGTTGGCGATGCCGGCGCTCGGATTGAATTCTTTGCGCTTGTAAAGGCGGCACATCTCCTCGGTGTCGATCATCTTGTTTTGGCGCAGGACGTCCCCGCTTTCGACGAGATCGGAGAAGAGATTGGATTCCATCGCGATCTGATACCAGGTATAGGTCGTCGTGTAAGCGGCATAGCTCGCGTCCTTGGTGTTGATGTAGGTCTGCACCTTGTCCATCGCGTCGATGAGCTGCCCATAGGTCGAGATGCTGCTGGGGTTCTCGACGCCGGATTCGCGGAGGAGGGTCTTGTTGTACATGAAGCAGACCGGGATTTTCTCGAGGTTCGCGTAATAGTACTTGCCATCCGCGGCCATCGTGGTCGCAAGCTCGCCTTCGTTGTAGACGCTCTTCCAGGGGGCATTCCCTTCTAGATACGGGCTCGGGGCATTCAAATAATCTGTCAAATCGACGTAATAATCCTGGCCGAGGTCCGTGTTCACGACCGTGCCGTTTTGGTAAATGATGGACGGGGCCGTGCGGCTCTTGAGCTGAGGAAGCAAGACGTTACGGTCGCCCGCGGAAGAGGTCTTGTTGATCTTGACCTGGTATCCGGGGTGGGTCGTTTCCCATTCCTTGCACAAGGTTTCCAACGTGTTGTAAGGATAGGGGTTCGACTCGCTTTGTTCCATGGACGGGGTCGAGTTGAAGTTCGCGATGTCGCCGCCGCCATCAATCGTGATGGTCTTGACGGGGCCCGTGTAGGAAGAGGTTCCGTCCTCGCCGCCTTCGACGGACGATTCCGTTCCGCCCAAAGAACCGCAGGAGCAGAGGAGGGCGCCGGCGCTCAAGAGGGCGATGAGGGTTGTTTTACGATTGGAATTCATGGATTTACCTCCGATATATTCATTTCCTTAACGTAAGCGATTGGGCAAGCTGCCAAGCTTTCCCGCGATAGAGAA
Source organism: Caryophanales bacterium (assembly GCA_028726925.1). Lineage (GTDB taxonomy): Bacteria > Bacillota_I > Bacilli_A > RFN20 > CAG-826 > Alloenteromonas. The sequence goes on from JAQYPI010000134.1 coordinate 20,055, forward strand.
CCGTGATGGGTTTGCCGCGGAGCAGCTTGACGTCGAGACGCTTGCCTTCGAGGGTCAGCTCAAGGGTCGCGCCCCGATAGACGAGGCGGGTTTTGACGCGGGAGAAGGGTCCCCCGAACTTCGGGTCGAGAACGAGTCCCTCCTCGCGAGGAAGGACACCGAGCAACCCGCGGACGATGCCCATGCGCCCGCCGGCGATGCAAGCCGCGTGGACGCCTTGGTAAGCGCAGGAATGGAGATCGTCGATGTCGATGCGCATCGATTCCTTCAAGTATTTCACGAACTTGGGGAATTGGCGGTTATCGACCGCGGCAATCGCGTGGGCGGGATAGGTCAAAGAAGAAGAGGCTTCGCACTTTTTCTCATAATAAGCCCAATTCTTCCCGTAAAGCGAAGAATCCATCCCGATGTCGAGATACGTATAGAGGTTGATGACGTCCGGCTGCTTGATGATTTG
>JAQYPI010000135.1 GCA_028726925.1 Caryophanales bacterium
CCATTCCCTCTGCCTCGACATGGAAACCGCCCCCTATGCCCAGATCGCCTACGCTTATTCCATTCCCTATGCTTCCGCCCGGGTCATTTCGGACGCAGAGCACCCTGAAATCGAATATCCGAAAAACGTGGCGCGTGCTTCCGCCCTCGTGAGCGAGCTCGCCCTCAAAGCCGTCGAACTCTTTCGATAATTCGGTGAAGCGTCCAAGTTTCTACCACTTTGCCCCTCGTGTCGCTATAATGTCCTTCGGTTAACAACCGAAAGGAATTTTCAATGGTCAAACTAGTCTTGATTCGCCACGGCCAGAGTGAATGGAACCTCAAAAACCTCTTCACCGGCTGGACGGACGTCGAACTCTCCGAAAACGGAGTCAAAGAAGCCCACGAAGCGGGCATCCTCATGAAAGAAAAGGGATATTCTTTCGATGTCGCGTTCTCCTCTGTCTTGAAACGCGCCAACAACACGATGAATTATGCCCTCGAGGAACTCGGGGAAACCGGGATCCCGAAGAACTATTCCTGGCGCCTCAACGAACGCCATTACGGCGCTCTCCAAGGCCTCAACAAAGCCGAATCCGCCAAGAAGTGGGGCGATGAGCAAGTCCACATCTGGCGTCGTTCCGCCGACGTACCGCCCCTTGCCCTCACTAAGGATGACGAGCGTTGGCCGGGCAACCAAGAGAAATACAAAGCCCTCATTGCCGCGGGCGAGATGACGGAAGCCGATTGCCCCCTCACCGAATGCCTTATCGACACCGCTAAACGCGTCAAGCCGTATTTCGATGAGAAGATCGCCCCGGAAATCCACGCCGGCAAAAAGGTCTTGATCGCCGCTCACGGCAATTCGCTGCGCGCGATCGTCATGATGCTCGAACATCTCACCCCGGAACAAATCATCTCGGTTGAGATCCCGACGGGCAAACCCCTTGTCTACGAGCTCGACGAGAAGAGCCTCGCCGTTCTCAACAAATACTACCTCTAATCGAAATAAGCCGCGGGACCTCCTGCGGCTTATTCATCTTTCTTTATGGACTTCAAACAGTTTAGCGCCTCGTTAGGCGATTTCGTTCTCGGAACCCAAATCCTGAAGGGCAATCTCTCCGCCATCCTGAAACAAAAAGCTAATGGCCTCGATGATTTCCTCGTTACCGAATCCTTCCTTCACGCTTTCGGCCCTTCGATGGTGGAAGAACTCAAAGGCTTGGTGCAAGAAAAGGATTTCTTCTTGGAAGAAGTAGCATCCACCTTCATGGATCTCGATGATTTCGAGGAGTCCGAGCCGTTCGAAAACGCTTGCCGTAGGCTTTTGGAAGCGAAGAAGAAACTCTATTCCTTGAATCGAACCGTCGTTTCCAAACTCCACGATTAACGGGAGTACGGATAGTCAAAGCGAACCGTTAGGGAATATCCCTTCAAGCCTTGCTCTAGTTTCTCGAGCAGGGCTTTTTCTTTGGCCGCGTCGCTGCGCGACAAAAGGATATCCATGGAGATGGTCTTTTCGTCTTGCTCGAAATCATGGATCGAGGCCGTGGAATCCATTTCGTGGAGGATGGCCAGGGCTTTTCGCTTCTCTTCGGTCGCCCCTTCGACGGGATCGATGTGGATGACCGTCTCCGCGTGATAACGGGCATCGATTTCCTTTTCGATGCCGTTCACGATATCGTGAATCTTCATGAGGTCATTGCTCGCGGATACTTCCGCATGCAAGGAAATGAAGGTCTTGGTCGGACCGTATTGATGGATGAGCAAATCATGGACCCCGAGAATTTCTTTGCGGGAGAGGGCAATCTTCGCGATTTCCTCGGCGTCTTCTTTGGAAAAGGCTTCCCCGATGAGCGGGTCCGCGGTTTCCTTGAGCATCTTGATGGCCGAAAAGATGACAAAGGCGGCGACGGCGATACCGAAATACCCATCCAAAAAATTCCAGCCAAGGGTGATACCGAGAATCGCGGACACCATGACCGCCAAGGTCGCAAGGGTATCGGTGAAACTGTCGATCGCCGTGGCTTTGAGGGATGGGGACTGGATGGTCTTGGCAAGGGAAAGGTTCATCGCCCCTTGAAGGGCCTTCAGAAGGATTGAGATCGTAAAGATGGTGACGGAAACCCAAGAATAGGTGGCGCGGGCCCCTTCGATGATGCCTTCGACGGAACTCATGATGAGCTCAACGCCGGCGAACATGACGAGGACGGAAACCACCATGCCCGCGATGTATTCCATGCGTTGATGGCCGAAAGGGTGCTCGGCATCCGCGGGTTTTCCCGCGACTTTGAAGCCGATGAGAGTCACGATGTTGCTAGCCATGTCGCCCGCGTTATTGATTGCGTCCGCGAGCAAGGCCATCGGGAGAATCCAGTTGTTTTGAGAAGCGAGGAGCAAGGCAAAAGTAAGTTTAAGGGCAACCAAAATAAGGTTGATGAGGAACCCAAGCCAAGCTCCGAGTATCCCGTGTTTGGTGCGAACTTCCTCGGATGCGAGATTCTGGTAATCGGGAATGAACCAGCGGCGAAGCAATGTCATCATAGGCCTAAGTCTAGACACGGGATTGGAGTAAATCAATTTTAACAAAAATGGGTAACTCGTTTCGAAAACTAGATTACTTGACAATGTGAACTAGTAATGTAAACTAGATGTCGAAAGGAGGACCCAACCATGTGCATCAATGACGTTGAATTGCCGCCGTATTCCAAGAAGATGGAAATTTGGAATTCCATTACCCATTTCCTGGGCGTTCCCTTTACGATCGCTTTCGCTCCTTTCGCTATTTCCAAAGCCTATTATTCCACGGATATCCTGGGTCAGATTTCGGTGTACATCTGCCTCCTGTTCATGCTCATTCTCTACGCGGGTTCCGCTTGGTATCACGGCGCAAAACCTGGTCGTTTTAAGCGAGTTTTGCGCATTTTGGACCACGATAACGTCTTTTTGCAGGTCATGGGCTCCTATCTTCCGTTCTGCTGGATCGCCCTTCGCGAACCGCAAAACGGAATCCCTTGGGGATGGATCATTTTTGGGATTGTCTGGGGGTCTTCCATCCTTGGGATTATCTTGAATTCTATTAACATCGAACGATTCAAAGTCGTGTCCTATGTCCTGCAGATCGTGGCGGGTTCCGTCATTCTCATCGCTTTTGGACCTTTACGCTCGGCCATTGGGCTGCCCGGGGTTCTCATGTGCTTCTTTGCCGGCGTTTGCTATTGGATTGGCGCGGCACTCTACGCGATCGGGAAAAGGAAAACCGCCTGGTTCCATACCGTCTTCCACCTGTTCGTTCTTGCGGGAAGCATTCTCATGTTCCTCTCGATCTACCTCTACGTGCTTTGACGTTAGCGCGCGTGTTGTTTCCCCGCTCGGCGGTTTCTTGCTATACTCTTTTCTATGAAAAGAAATCGTTTCGGAAAAATCTTCACCTTCCTGGCCGCGATGATCGGTCTATCCTCCTGCACCATTTTCGATTTGCTGCCCGGTGGCGGATCGTCCGCCGGCGATCCCAATGATTCCCGTTCCATCGGTTCATCGGATTTGAACACCGAGAACGTGCTCCCTTTTTCGCTTCGCGACATGTCTTTGTCCTTGCAATGTGACGTTCTCCCCGCGACGGGTGATTTGAATTTGCTCGTTTTGCCCATCGAGTTCACCGATTCCCCGTTCACTAAGCAAACTCTCACGGATCTCGAAATCGCCTTGAATGGCACCCCGGAAGAAACGGGATATTGGGAATCGGTATCCTCTTTCTACGAGAAGAGTTCCTTTGGCAAAAGCCGCCTCCATTACGAGATTGCCCCGATTTACAAGACGGGCCAAACCCAAAAGGCCCTTTGGTCTTCCCACGTCAGCAAAACCTATAACGGATATACCTCCGACAATGCCGCGGGCGTCATCGGAGATGCTTACAACGATTACATCGCGAAACAAGGAAACAATTCCACGATGAAGTTTGATTCCGACCAAAACGGGTGGATCGATGGCGTCGTCGCGATTTATTCTGGCCACAACTGCACGAACATGAGGGAAACCTACGACATGGATGCCATGTTCTATTGGGCTTACACTTACTGGACCGTTGGGGCTTATGAAGAGGCCTGGACGCAGCCGAACCGGGCTTGCCCGACCCCGAACCTTTACATCTGGATGTCCTACGATTTCTTCTATGAGGCGACATCCTCCCCCAAGGTCGATGCCCATACGCTCATTCACGAAACGGGACATATGTATGGTCTCGATGACTATTATTCCACCGGAAGGACTTGCCTCGCGGGAAGCCACGACATGATGGACGGGAATGTCACGGACCACGATGTCCTGAGCAAGATGCTCCTTGGCTGGGTCAAACCCCATGTCGTCACCGACCCCGAAACCATCGACATCCTTCCGAGCCAGACGAGCGGGGATTGCATCCTCATCCCTGGGGAAAACTGGAACGGCACCGCGTATGACGAGTACATCTTGATGGAACTTTACACCCCAGAAGGGCTGAATGCCCTCGATTCCACGGTTCGTTACCCTGGCAGGGAGAAGGCCTACACGAAAGCCGGGATCAAGCTTTATCACGTCGATGCCCGCGTTATGGAACTATCCCAGGATCTCCGGGGCAATTTGACCTACGCCTATTTGAAAGATCCCCAAAGTGGCATGAAGGAGAACACGAGCAAGAACGCCTATGGCTATTCCATCGCGGCGAGCAACTGCTACAAACAATCCTGGGAGGCCACCGGCTATAGCGACGATTACGCCTTCATTCACATGATCGAAGCGAACAACGTCTATTCGTTCGCGACGGGATCGGCCGGGACGAACGCGGCCTTGTTCACGGAATATTCCTTCTCGTTCAAGGATTACCGCAAATTCTTCTTGAAGCGCGATTCGACCAAGACTGAGGCGGTTTTCAATAGCGGGAACCGTTTCCCTTACAAGGTCTATTTCAACGTCGTGGATTCTTATGGCGCGACGATTCGCGTCGAATCCATCTAAAACCGAGGAGCGTCGATGAGCAAAAAGAGCGGCAAGGATGTTTTGCTTGAGAACCGGAAAGCCCGGTTTCTCTACTTTTTGAGTGATTTTCTTGTCGCCGGAATGGTTCTCACGGGAACCGAGATCAAGTCGCTTCGCCAAGGGAACGCGTCCCTTTCCGATTCATATGTCTACTTGAAAAACGGAGAAGCCTTCGTCGCCAACATGCACATATCCCCCTACAAAGAAGGGACCATCTATAACGTGGACCCCCTTCGCGACCGCAAGCTCTTGCTCACGAAGCAAGAACTCCGCCGCCTTGAAAGGGATCTCCAGGGAACGGGCATGACGGTCGTCCCGACCAAAGTGTTCCTCGACCGCGGTTACGCGAAAATGGAAATCGCCCTCGCGAAAGGCAAGAAGGCCCACGACAAAAGAGACGCCATAAAGGAACGCGAGGCGAAGGTGCGCATAGGCAAAGCGTTGCGCGATGGAAGAAAGGCAGACGAATGATGAACCTAAAAGAAGCGACCCATTATATCGAAAAGAGACAAAACGAAGTATCTTCCGAATCCTTTTTTGCTTTTGCGAAGAAGACGAAATTAGCTTTGTCACGCCCCTTGATCCATGTCGCCGGCAGCAACGGGAAAGGCTGCACCTGCTTCTACCTCGCCTTGCTCGCCTCCAAAAAATACGGTTCTCGCTGCGGGACCTTGTTCAATTCTTTCGCAGGCGAGGCAAACGATGCCATTTGGATTGGCGACCAACCGCTGAAAGAAGAGGAATTCCTCAAGAAATTCGAAGAGCATTTGCCGCTTTATGAAAAATACAACCTGACGGGTTACGAAATCCTCGTCGACATCGCCTATCGGGTCTTTGAAGAAAAAGAACTCGCCCTCGCGATCGTCGAGTGCGGCATGGGCGCTTTGGGCGACCCCTCTTTGCTAGATGACCTCAAAACGGAACTCGCCATCATCACGAACGTGTCTCTTGAGCACACGGAATTCCTCGGCACGACCTTAAGCGAAATCGCCCTTGCCTGCTCCGGGGTCATCGCGAAGAAGAAACCGGTCCTCGTTGGTCCCATCGACGAAGGGTGTGAAGAAGCCTTGCGTTCGGTCTGCGCGAAGAAAAAGACATCCCTGTCCCGCCTCGATCGGCCCCATCTCCCCCATTTGGTGGGCGGCACCGAATTCGTCTTCGACTACCCACCTTACAAAAACATCGCGATTGCCACCACGGCCTTCTATGAGGTCGGGGACGCGATTTTGGCGCTAGAAGCGAACAAAATCTGCCCGCTTCTTGGGCTGACGGAAGAAGAGATCCGGGAAGCCTGGAAAGGGAAGAATCATCCCTTGCACTGCGAACGCAAAGGCGACTTTGTCTTTGATGTCGCGGAAAACCCCGCCGCCATCGAGATGCTTTGCCGCAGCTTCCCCACGCTTGGCCGCGGGAAGCCGGTCCACGTTCTCTTCGCCGCGAAGGACACCGCGAATATCTCGGTGATGCTCCCCTTGCTGGACGATAACGCGAAAACGGTTGTTCTGACCTCTTTCGAAGGCGAAGGCGCCCGAGACGAGATGGGTTTCGCGCTTTACACGGAAGACCACGAATACATCGAGAATCCCCTCATGGCCCTCATGAATCTATCGATGCGTTTCCCTGGTGAAACGATTCTCATCACGGGGAATCGTGTCTTCGTCACCTCGCTTTGGAGGACGTTATGAAAAAGGAAGAAAACGAGCCGCAGATCGACGAATCGCTGCTGACCCCTGCCCAAAAGGAAGAGATGAAGCACTCGGGCGTCAACGTTCCCTCTCTCATCTTTTTCGGCGTCCTTCTCTTGCTGATCGTGGCTTGTCTCATCGTCATCGCCGTCTTGCCCAAAGCTTGATTCTCCGGCTCCCTTCGTGGCTATTTTTAAAAACCCGGACAGTGTATATCCTCCTGCCCTTGCGCGCCTTTGCCCAGCCCTTAAAATACTTGTTCAAAGGGTAGAGCGATATGGATGACGAAAAGAAGATGAGCCGCAGCGACTACGAGGATTATCTAACCCTCGCTCTATCATCCGCGAATCACGAAGTCGTAAGCGACGCGATGCGGCAGCATTACGAAACGCCAATCACCCTCAATCAGCCGCGGGACAATTAAGTCCCGCATTTTCTTTTTCTCAAAGTCTTACGATAATAAAGGCATGAAAAAACCATTTTGGAAAAACGCGGTGGTTTACCAGATTTATCCCCGCTCCTTTTGCGATTCGAACGGCGATGGCATCGGGGATATCCCCGGAATCATTTCGAAACTCGATTACCTAAAAGATCTTGGGGTTGATATCCTTTGGCTCAGCCCCATATACGAAAGTCCCCAATTCGACATCGGTTACGACATCTCGGATTATTACAAAATCAACCCGGAATATGGAACGATGGAGGATTTCGACCGCTTGATCGCCGAGGCGAAGAAACGGGGCATGCGAATCGTCATGGATCTCGTCGCGAATCATACCTCGGATCGCCACCCTTGGTTCCAAGCGAGCAAGGACAAGAATAGCCCGTATCACGATTATTACGTCTGGATGGATGGCAAGGACGGAGGAAAACGTCCCCCGAATAACTGGACGAGCAATTTCACGGGCCCCGCTTGGACCTATGTCCCCGAAACGGGGCAATGGTACCTTCACATCTTCGCCGCGGAACAACCGGACTTGAACTGGAAGAATCCGAAAGTGGTCGAAGAGGTGGAGAACATCATCCGATTCTACCTCGACAAAGGGGTTTATGGTTTCCGCTGCGACGTCATCAATCAAATCTGGAAAGATAGTTACGAAGACTCGAAACGATTGACCCCCTTGGCCCGCGGTAACGAGTTCTACCTCATGAAGGAAGGGAATCACCGCATGCTTCGAAAAATCTACGATGACGTCCTTTCCCATTACGAGGACTGCGTGATGATCGGGGAAACGTACAACGTCGATCTCGAAAACGGGAAACGTTTCCAGGAGAACAAGGAACTCACCATGTTTTTCCAATTCGAGCTCGCGAACGTTCGGGCTTTTGCCCTTCCCGTCTTCGAGCGTCCCTTCTCGGCGAAGCGGTTCAAAGAAGTCGCTTTCAAGTGGCAAAAAGGCATCGAGTGGCCGACGAATTATCTCGAGAACCACGACCAGCGCCGGTCCATCAATAAATTCGGGGATCCCAAGCGTTATTGGAAAGAATCCGGGAAAGCGCTTGCGTTGTTCAATCTGACTTTGCGGGGCACGCCGTTTATCTATCAAGGGGAAGAAATCGGCATGTTGGATTTGCCTCCTCGCGATCCCGCGAAATCCATGGATTGCAGCGCTCGCATGACCGATCAACTCATGAAGAAAATGGGTGTCGTGAAAGGCTTGAGGAAAAAGATGATCAATCGCTTCGATCGCGATCATTCGCGCAGCCCGATGCAATGGAACGATGGCGTTTCCGCGGGATTTTCTTCGAATGAAAACCCTTGGATTTGCGCGAATTCCAACAAGGATTGCATCAATGTCATCACCGAAACGAAGGATTCGGATTCCATCCTTTCCTTCTACCGGAGCCTCCTTGCTTATCGTCGGAAATCCCCTGCCTTGCAGGAAGGGACTTTCTTGGAAATCGAAACGAAAGGCGACCTCATCGCTTATCGAAGAAAGCTCGGGGACGAAGAGATTCTCGTGCTTCTGAATCTCACGAAAAAGCGGCTCCGGCTTCCCACGTTTCTCCGGTCCATCGAAGGGAGGGTTGCCCTTGCCACGAGAGAGTCTGGAGAGGACCCGTCGATCCTCTTGCCCTACGAAGGGCGCTTGATTGAACTTGCTTAAACACGCGTGTATCATATGCGCCTAAGGAGTTTTGCTATGGAAACGCCAAGACAGGATAACTTGAAATGGGATGAATACTTCATGGGTCTCGCCAGGCTGAGTGCCCTCCGTTCCAAAGACCCCTCGACCCAGGTCGGCGCCTGCATCGTCGACCCCGATCACAAAGTGGTTTCCATCGGTTATAACGGCATGCCTCGAGGCGTCGATGACGAAGCCATCCCTTGGGGACATGGCGAGGGCCTGGATTCGAAATACCTTTACGTTTGCCATGCGGAATTCAACGCGATTCTCAACAATCGCGATGGCTCTGCGTTGCAGGGATGCACCATTTACGTCACCTTGTTCCCCTGCAACGAATGCGCGAAAGCAATCGTCCAAGTCGGCATCAAGGAAGTGATTTTCGCGGACGACAAGTACCACGATTCCGTGGAAAGCACGGCTTCCCGCCGGATTCTCGAACTCGCCGGTGTCCGCTACCGCCGCTACAAAGGCCGTGACGTGGAGATTTCTGTGAAGTGAGATATTCCCCGTTTTATCGCATCATCGTCGTTGTCTTTTGCTTTGCAATCCTCGGTTTTTTCGTCATCCTCCCCTTTTTGAATGACCCATCGCCCAGTTGGGTGGCCCTTTTCGTCCTCCTCGGCATTTGGGCCGCGGCGCTCGTCGGCACGATCGTCGGGATGGAGGTCATGTGGCATAAGCGCCACAAGAAGGAAGACCAGGAAAAGGCGCTTGAGCCCGTCAATGACGACTCGGAAAAACCCGAGATCACGGAGGATTCCCATGAGTGAACCCATCCTCTCGGTCGAGCATCTTTCCTTTGCGTACGAAGAAGGCAAAAACGTCCTTAGCGATCTTTGCTTTTCGGTGGAAAAAGGCAGCTATGTGTGCGTCATCGGCCACAACGGTTCCGGGAAATCGACGCTCGCGAAATGCATCATGGGCTTGAATGGGGCCTTTGAAGGGAAAATCCTTTTGTTCGGGGAGCCCCTCACGAAAAAGAACGTCTATGCCCTTCGTTCCCGGGTTGGCATCGTTTTCCAAAACCCGGATAACCAGTTCGTTGGCTCTACCGTCGCGGACGATATCGCCTTCGGCCTAGAAAACCGCCAAGTCCCGACCGCGGACATGCCCCGCATCATTGAGGAATTCGCCCATGAAGTCGGCATGGAAGCATTTCTAGATCACGAGCCCCAGATGCTAAGCGGCGGGCAGAAGCAGCGTGTCGCGATTTCCGGCGTACTCGCGATGCATCCGGATCTCATCGTCTTTGACGAAGCCACCGCGATGCTTGATCCCAAAGGCAAGCGGGAAATCTCCGCCCTCGTGGAGAAAATGCGCCTCGAGAACCCTTCCTTGACCCTTCTTTCGATCACCCATGACGTTGAAGAAGCCGCCAAGGCCGACCAAGTCATCGTCATCGACAAGGGCCGTATCGTCTTCGCGGGTTCCCCCTCGGAAGTCTTTGCCCACGAAAAAGAACTGGAAGCCATCCACTTAAGCGTTCCTTTTGGCTATGCTCTCGCCTCGAAACTTCGCGAAAAAGGAATGGACGTCCCCCCTGAATTGCATGATATGGACGCTTTGGAGGATTACCTATGCCGATAATCTTCCGCGACGTCTGCTATTCCTACACCGACAAGAATCCGATGGATCACCTCGCCTTGTCCCACCTTTCCTTCACGATCGAGACGGGAAGCTTTACCGCCCTTGTCGGGAGAACGGGATGCGGGAAATCCACCCTGGTCCAGCAAATCAACGCCTTGTTCCATCCTCTTTCTGGGGAAGTCGAGGTTGATGGCTATCTCAATTCGAGCGATAAGAAGAAACGGACGAAGAAGAACAAAGAACTCCGTAAAAAAGTCGGCCTCGTTTTCCAATTCCCCGAATATCAGCTTTTCGAGGAATCCGTTTTGAAGGACGTCGTATTCGGCCCCAAGAATTTCGGGGCGAGCAAGGAAGAGGCGTTGGCCGCGGCGAAAGAAGCCCTCGCTCTTGTCGGCCTTGATGAATCTTTTTACGAACGCTCCCCCTTTGAACTATCGGGTGGGGAGAAACGACGCGTCGCCATCGCCGGCATCTTGGCCTGCCATCCTGAATACCTGATTGTCGATGAGCCGACCGCGGGCCTTGATCCGAAAGGCTCCCAAGAGATGATGGACCTCTTCGAGGATATCCACCGAAAAGGGACGACGATCATTTTGGTAACCCACGACATGAATCTCGTGCTCCGTTATTGCGACCGCGTTCTCGTCTTGGAGGATGGCAAATTGGTCGCGGACGACAAACCGAGCGCGTTCTTCCAACAAGACATGGACCGTTATTCGCTCGAGACCCCTGCCCTTTATCGTTTCTTGCAAGGCTTGGAAGCAAAAGGACTCAAGCTTGAGCAAGACGGCATCACCGACGTGGATTCCCTCGCGGAAGCCATCGTGAAAGCGAGGAAACCCTCATGAAGGCGTTCGCTCTTGGACGCTATGTCCCCGGGGATTCCTGGCTCCATCGCCTGGACCCCCGATTGAAGATCCTTTCCACCATCCTCCTCATGGTGTGCGTTTTTCTCAATTACAGTTCCTGGACCATGAGATACGCGATGATGGGGGTCATGTTTCTCATCATTTCCGTGCTTCTATGGATGACCAAAATGAGCTTCCGAAGCGTTCTCTCGAGCCTTCGCCATCTTTGGTTCATGGTCGTTTTCGTTCTCATCATCTACATTCTCATGCCAAGCACGGTCCACGTCCTTCCACTCGCCTGGGATCTCAATGGATGGGTCGTTTATTGGGACTCGTTCGCCGAGGCGGGCCGCATCCTTCTGCGCCTCGTCATGATGGTGGAACTGACCTTGATCCTCACCGCCTCCACGAAACCCCTCGATCTGACCTATGCCCTCGAATGGTATCTCACGCCTTTGAAGGTGTTCCATTTCCCATCCGCTGAAGTCGCCATGACAATCTCGATTGCCTTGCGCTTCATTCCCACGTTGCTCGAGGATACCAATCGGGTCATGAAAGCCCAATCCTCCCGCGGCGTCGATTTCGAGCACGGAAGCCTTTGGAAACGCTTGATGGGCGTAACCTCCTTGGTCATTCCCCTCTTCGTCTCGAGTTTCATGCGTTCCGAAGAACTCGCGAACGCGATGGAATGCCGCGGTTATGATCCGCGCGCGAAAAGAACGCGTTACCACATCCTCCGATTCCATTGGCGTGACCTTCTTGGGTTTGTTCTCGTCGCTAGCTTGTTTGCTTTCTGCGTGACCACGGTCGCGATGGGCCTTGATTATTTCGCTCTCGCCGGCTTGGAGGTTCTATGAAATACCTTGGCGTCGTTTCCTATTGTGGTAACGCCTATTCCGGATTCGAGCGCCAAAAAGACAAGAAAACAATCCAGGGAACCTTGGAAAAAGAGCTTTCGTTTTTGCTAGGGGTCCCGACGTTCATCAAAGGGGCTGGCAGGACGGATAGCAAGGTCAACGCGGAGGGGCAAACGTTCTCTTTCGAAGCGAAACCAATCGAGAACGTGGGTCGTTTTCTCGATGCGCTGAATCGCCTTCTTCCCCGTGATATCGAGATGCTTCGCCTCGAGGTTGTCCCCGATGAGTTCGACGCGCGCCATTCCTCGTGCGGGAAGCGTTATCGCTATCGCTTTTCTTACGGCTCGAAAATGCCGTTCGAGACATCCACCGTCGCCTACATCGGGAACAGGAACGATTTCGACGAGGCGGCTTTTCTTGAGGCAATCCGCCTTTACGAAGGGGAACACCGTTTCCACAATTTCACGACCAAGAAGGATGACAAAGACGATTTCGTTCGTTTCGTCCATATCGAATCGGCGTGGGTGGATGGAAAGAAACGGCAGGGAGAAGTCGTCTTCGTCGCGAATGGGTTCATGACCTACATGGTCCGATTTCTCGTCGGCGCGGCATTCAAGGCGGCATTTCATACCATAACGATTCCCTTTCTTAAAGAAAGAATTGATTCCGAGGAGAGGCGTATAATGTCTTTCAAAGCCCCGCCGGAAGGGCTCACGTTGCTTGAGGTTCTATATCATGAAAGTTACCGCTAATTATCATGGGCACACGTATCGCTGCGGTCATGCCTATGGCCAAGACGAGGAATACGTTCAAGCCGCCCTCGAAATGGGTTTCGAGGTCATGGGGTTCGCTGATCATGTGATTCTCCCGGGTTTTTCGCAATATCCCATGCGTGCGGATTATGACAAACTGCCCGATTACCTTTCTTCCATCGATGCCCTAAAGAAGAAATACGAAGGCAAAATCGAGATTTACAAAGGCTTCGAAGCGGAATGGCTCGGCGCTTTCTATGAAGACTATTATCGCGATCTCCTAAAAAGCGGGAAAGTCGATTACCTGATCCTCGGGCAACACGGCGAAATGCCCCGACAAGGCGAATTCTTCTTTTTCCCGGCTTCTCAAAAGCCGAAAGAGGCAATCCTTCGTTACGCGGACTTGATCGTGGAAGGGGCGAGAACCGGCCTTTTCTCCTACATCTGCCATCCGGATGTTTTCGTGAATTGGTTCCATTATTATGGAGAAGAAGGCGCGATCGCCGCGCGCAAGATCGCGGAAGTCGCAAAAGAGATGGGCATCCCCCTGGAGGTCAACATCAGCTGCACCCGTATGCAAGGGTTCGCTTTTGAAAACGAAAACCTTCCGTTCTATCCTTTCCCCTCGTTTTGGGACATCGTTTCGGAGGTTGGCTGCGATGTCATCATCGGGGTCGACGCCCACCATCCTGATCACTACCGCTCCCCCTATTTCGACGAGTTCGTCGCTTTCTGCGAGCGCCACCATCTCCATCGCCTTGACCGCCTGACTTTCCGCAAAGGGAAATGAGCTTGAGGCTCTTCTCACAAATTGGCTATTTTCCTCACTTTTAGTGAGTGGTATAGTTTTTCCGCATAAAACAAGGAGTTTTTATGGGAAGACACTTTGAAGTCCGTGCGGCGGCTATGGCGGCCTCCGCAAAAGCGAAGTCCGCGATTTACATGCGCGCTTCGAAAGAAATCTACGCGGCAGCGAAATCCGGCGAACCGGATCCCAACAGCAACCTCGCTCTCCGCAGCGCCATCGAAAAATACCGCAAATCCTGCCCGAAAGACGTCATTGAACGTGCCATTGAAAAGGCCAAAGGCGGCGATGCCGTTGCCTACATCCCTGGCCGTTATGAATTCATGGGCCCGGCGGGAAGCTACCTTATCATCGATACTCTTACGGACAACGTGAACCGCGCTCTTGTTAGCGTTCGCACCATCGTCACGCGCAAAGGCGGAAAGATGGCTTCCGTCGCTTACAACTTCGAGCAGCTTGGCGTCTTGAACTTCAAGGGCGCGAGCCGCGACGCCGTCGAGGAAGCGCTTATCATGGGCGACGTCGACGTGCGCGAAGTCACCGAGGAAGAAGGGGACATCCAAGTCCTTGTTGCCCCGGGCGATCTCGAAAAGGCCAAAGAGTGCCTCAAGGATCTCAGCGTTTCCGATTATGATCGCGCTGAGACGACCATGTATCCGAACGAATGGATTGAGGTCGAGGGCGAAGACCTGAAACGCCTCCAGGACATCATGGCGCAGCTCGACGAATGCGAAGACGTCCAAGCCGTCTATTCCAACGTCGACAATATCTGATCATTTCGATAAGAAGCCGGCTTCTTCCTGGGGCCGGCTTTTTTGTCGATTTTTTCGGCATTACCTCTTGAGTCAAAAAGAAGCGATGGATTTGATGTTAAAACGTCAATGGGTAGCCTATTTTTCGAAATGGGATTCAAAAAAGTATATAGAGATGTAAATTTTTGATTCCTAGTAAAGCGCTTACATTCCCTCTAAAATGGGGATGAACGCTGGGAGAATCTTTATGGAGACCAAGAATCGTCAAGACGTTTTGAATCAAATCAAAAACAAGAAAAAAGAAGAACGCATCCGCCAAAAGGCCGTCGCTGAACAACGCGAGCGCGTTTATAACGATATGGTCGCTTACGAGAAGAAGCATCGCCGCGAACGCAAAATCGCGCCCAAGGATTCCTTCATCTCCCTTCAGCACATCAACAAGATCTACGACAACCGCGTTCAGGCTGTCTTCGACTTTAACCTCGAGATCAAGCAACACGAATTCATCGTTTTCGTCGGCCCTTCCGGCTGCGGTAAATCGACCACCTTGCGCATGATCGCCGGCCTTGAGAACATCACCGCGGGCGATCTTTATATCGATCGTGTTTACGCCAACGACCTCGAACCGAAGAACCGCGACATCGCGATGGTCTTCCAGTCCTATGCCCTTTATCCCCACAAAAGCGTCGCGGGCAACATGTCGTTCGGCCTGAAGATTCGCAAATTCCCGACCAAGGTTCTCGACAAAGAAGGCAACCCCGTTCTCGCGATCAACAAAGGCTTGGTCCGCGACCTGATCAAGGAACGGAAGAACTTGGCGCTCTTCCGGGAAGATTGTCTTGCTTCAAACCCGGAAAGGGTCCCCCAAATCGACAAAGATCTCGCCGAACTCGACGAGAAGATCGCCTATCTGCAGGTCACCCCGGTCCAGAAATACGCGATGAAGCACCTTCCGAAAGACGAAATTGCATCTCGCGTCCTTTCCGCCGCGGAGATCCTCCAAATCACGGAATACCTCGACCGCAAGCCCAAAGCCCTTTCCGGCGGCCAATGCCAACGCGTCGCCCTCGGTCGCGCGATTGTGCGCAACGCGAAAGTCTTCCTCATGGACGAGCCGCTTTCCAATCTCGACGCCAAGCTTCGCGTCCAGATGCGTTCCGAGATCATCAAGCTTCACAATCGGTTGAATGCGACGACGATTTACGTCACCCATGACCAGACCGAAGCCATGACGATGGCCACCCGCATCGTCGTCATGAACAAAGGCTACATCCAACAGATCGGGACGCCCGTCGAAATCTACAACCATCCCGCGAACCTCTTTGTCGCGACTTTCATCGGCTCTCCGGCGATGAATCTCTTCCCTTCCACCTTCAAGAACGGGTCTGCCGTCTTCGAGGACGGGCTTTCCATGAAACTCGCGGAAGGAACGGAAGCCACTGTTCGGGCTTTCTATGAGAACGAACTCGCTTCGTATAGTAAAGAGAAGGATACCCTGCTTGCCGAATTCAAAGAACGCAATCTCCTCCTCGAGAAACTGGAACATCTCCGTTCTTTGCCCGCGTCCCCAAAGACCGATCACGAAATCAGTGAGACGGAATTCGAGATTGAGCAGGTCACCCGTTCCAACGAGCGCCTTTCTTATCTGGAGAACGCCATCGCCAAATACCAAGGCTTCCTGGCGAAGGGAGAATTCGATACCGTC
Source organism: Caryophanales bacterium (assembly GCA_028726925.1). Classification (GTDB taxonomy): domain Bacteria; phylum Bacillota_I; class Bacilli_A; order RFN20; family CAG-826; genus Alloenteromonas. The sequence goes on from JAQYPI010000135.1 coordinate 16,112, forward strand.
TTCGGCATCCGTCCCGAGGACATTTACGAGCAGGGCAAGGCGTATACCGATGGAATGCTGAGCGATCCGATTTCCGGCATCGTGAGCGTCCCCGAGCTTCTCGGTCACGAATATTTCGTCCACATCAATTTCGAGAATCGCGATTTGGTTGCAAAAATCGCCGCGAAACGTTTAATTAATGCGGAGGAAGAGATTCAAGTCGTGCTCGATCTTTCCAGAGCCCACCTCTTCGATGCCGTCTCTTCCAAAATCATCGAATAATTCATGGAAAAACTTGGTCAACAATACGTATCGTCCTATCGAAACGAAGGATACCTTTCGGTTTCGAAGCGCCTTACCGCGGGCTTTGTCGATTCGATGTTGCTCATCCTTCTTTCTTTTGGTCTCATGATCGCTTCCTCGGAAATTGCGATGGCCACGCCTTCCTATGCCGAAAAAATAGAGGTGATCGACTCGTCCCGGACCGCTCTTTACGAATTGCAAGAAGAGACCCGTCTCTATGAATATCCGCTCGACCAAGAAGGTAACAAGGATTATTCGACCCCCGTTTCCCAGAATAAGATCTTCGAGAAATATTGCTACGAGAACATTCTACTAACCTATTCCCTGTGCAAAGAGGAATGGGATCTTACCTATACTCTCGGCGACGATGACCCGACCGCACAAGCCGAGCTCGCTTCTTACTCCCCGTCGACCTACGAAACGGACCGCCTCGCCTATTTCTACGTGACATACGCGAGCACCCACAACGAAAACGAAAATCTTTTCGCTTTGCAAGAAGGGGAAACCTATGTCTCTCATTACAAAACCATCCTGCGGAACGCTTCCGCCGGCGCGGAATGGGATTATTTTCTCGGCGATGAAACCTTGCCCGCCCTTTCGATGGATTTCGCCCATCGCCTCTATCGATATCTCGTCTTCTCCGAAGGAGGGCAGGATGGGCTCAACACGTACAATTTCCTGATCACCCAATACCAGACCCTTTTTAACGACGCCGGGAAGATTCTATATCGAAGCGATGCTTACCAAGCCATTTACCAAACCTATTTTGCCGCGTATGGGGAATGCTCTCGCATCGTTTCTCTCTTCTCGTTCCTTTCTTACGTCGTCTCGTTCTTGCTCCTGATCCTTTTGCCGTCCCTCCTGTTCAAAAACGGGGAAACCCTTGGCCTATTCCTTCGCAAAGCCGCCCTTTTGCACCAAGATCGCCTCGAGGCTTCCAAAGGTCAGGTCCTCTTGCGTGACTTAGCCACGTTCTTCACGCTTTTCCCGACGATTTTGGTCTCTTGCTACTTCGCCGGCGGCTTCAATTCCGGGTGGATGTATCCCCTCTTTTCCATCGGAGGGGCAGGCGTTTCACTTTTCAACATCGCCCTCATCAGCCTTGTCTTCCCCCTCGTGAATCTCTTGATGGCCCTGATCCGCAAGGACAAGCGCGGCTTCACGGAACTCTTGAGCAACACGATCCTCATCGACCGTTCCTATTACGTCGATCACCGCTTGGAAGCGGACGAAGCCAAAGAAAAAGAGGCGCAGGAGAAGACGTCTACGCCCGTTTCCGCCGAAGTCCCCTATTTTGATTCATCCTGCTTCGACAACACGGAACGCCCGAAGCCTTTTGACGATAGCGATTCTCATTGATCGAGATCGACGAGATTCTTTTGCTTGTAAAGCGTCGGCGGCATGCCGAAGTACCGCTTGAAGCGGCGCGCGAAATAGAACTGGTTCGAATAGCCGACCGCCTCTGCGATCTGGTTGATGGTTAGCGTTCGGTGATTAAGCAACTCAATCGCCTTTTTCATGCGGACGTCATCGACGAATTGGATGGGCGTGATCCCGATTTGCTCTTTGAAAAGGCGCGTTAGGTAAGACGGGGAAAAGCCAAACCGTTCCGCGACGGATTGGATGGAAAGCGCGGGATCGTTGTAATGGATGGTGAGGTAACGGCTAATGATCTTGGTCGTCTCCTCTTTCTTGGAGGAGATTTGCATTTGCTCTTTCGGGTGGTTTTGGAGCAAGAAGGCGAGAAGGCGATAGACGTACCCCGTCACAAGAAGGCCTTCCGCGTTCTCGGCCGCCGCGTTATCCGCCTCGACCATTTCCTTGAGAAGTTTCTCGACGGGATGGCCTTCCGCATCGGAAAAGACGAAATTATCGTGTCGCATCGTCGTGCCGTCCAAAACCGTCCGCATCGCGGTTCCGCTGATCTCGATCCATATATAGGACCACGGGTCGTGCTTGTCGGGGCTATACGTGGCGTTTGAATGGGGCGGGAGGATAAAAAAGTTATTAGCCGAGACCTGGCATGAACGGCCTTCGAGACGGATGGTTCCTTGCCCGGAAAGGACATAATGGATGATGAAACAAGCTTTGTCCGATTGGATGGGCGCTTTGCTGGTTCTGCACCGTTCAAACCCCACGACTAGGGGTGTAATCGCGGACTCGCTGCGCGTGGAAATGTAGCTGTAGTATACATCACGGTCAAAAACGCCCATAAGAATCCTCCTAATAAGGCCTCCTCATAATTTAAGCACTCGATATCAAAAAAGTATATATCTTTGGTGAATTAGTTTATTCTTTTGGCGCCGAACCCCTTTCTATAATGAAAGCGCTTCCAATCAATATGACCAACGCAAGCACAAATTTGAGCGAACGCGATTTGATTCGCAAACCGAAGGCGCGAAGCCTTTGGTCCAAATGGGGAATCACGCTCTTTTTGATGGCCCTCCCTACCATCGTCTACGTCTTCGTTTTCCATTATCTTCCTTTGGAAGGGCTCATCATTTCCTTCAAGGATTACAACTCTTTCCAAGGCATCTGGGATTCCCCCTGGACCGAGATGGGCGGTTTCAAGCATTTTTACACTTTCGTGACTACGCCGGACTTCTGGACGCTCGTGAAGAACACCCTTGTCCTTTCGGTTCTTAGCATCGTTTTCAATTCCACACTCCCGATTCTTTACGCCTTGTTCCTGAACGAGGTTCGCTTCAAATGGGCCAAGAAAACGGTCCAGATCATCATGTACGCCCCCTACTTCATCTCGACGGTCGTCTTGGTCGGCATCCTCTTTGTCTTGTTCCGGGCCGAAACCGGTTCCATCACCAAAATGCTCATGGCCCTCGGGTTCGACGGCGCGTCCGCGATGAGCAATCCGAAAGCGTTCGTTGCCATCTACATCATTTCGGGCCTTTGGCAAGGCCTTGGCTGGTGGTCCATCGTCTACATGGGGTCCCTCGCGAACGTCGACCCGAACCTCCACGATGCCGCGAAAATCGATGGGGCGGGTCGCCTTCGTCGCATCTTCTCGGTCAATTTCCCCTCCATCGTCCCCTTGGCGGTCATCATGCTCATCATGTCGATCGGCAACATCCTGAACGTCGGCTTCGAAAAAGTGTATTTGATGTATACCCCGGGCAATTCCGTCGCCTCGGAAATCATCTCGACCTACGTCTATCGCATCTCCTTCCCCGATTACGGTTTGCCTCAATTCTCCTACGCGACCGCGATAGGGCTCTTCAACTCCGTCATCAACATCATCATCCTCGTGACGGCCAACTTCGTTTCGAAAAAGGTTAGCGACAACTCGCTCTGGTAAGGATTATGAAACGCTGGAATCGTGAAAAGATCTTCGATGTCGCCATCGCCATCATCATGGGCCTTGTCGCCTTGCTTTTCCTCTTGCCGCTGCTCAACGTCCTCGCCTGCTCGTTCTCGAGCCCCGAGAAAGTCGTCGCGGGCGAGGTGGGCCTCTTCCCCGTCGAATTCAACGTCCGCGGCTACCAGGAGGTATTCGCCAACGACTCTTTGATGCGCGGTTTCCTAAACACCCTGTTCTATACGTTCCTCGGCACCGTCATCCAGGTTACCCTCCAGATGCTCTGCGCCTATCCCCTCAGCCGCCCGGACTTCAAAGGCCGGAAATTCCTCAACATCTTCTTGACCCTCACGATGTTCGTCAGCGGCGGCATGATCCCGACCTACCTCCTCATCTCGAATCTCGGGATGCTCGACACGATTTGGGCCATCATCATCCCCGGTTGCGTTTCCGTCTTCAACATCATCGTCATCCGCACCTACATGCAAAATTCCATTCCCGCGGAACTTCAAGAGGCCGCGCGCATCGATGGATGCGGGGATTTCCAGATTTTCCTTCGCGTCGTCTTGCCGCTTTGCCGGCCCATCCTCTTCGTCATGGTTCTCTACGCGATCGTCGGTTACTGGAACAACTATTTCAACGCCTTGCTTTATATCCAATCCACGGATCTTTACCCCTTGCAGAGGGTTTTGCAAGACATGCTCGTCACCAACAGTGGCTCCCTCGGTGCCGGGGACCCGAACCTGCAAGAGCAGCTCAAATACGTCACCATCGTTGTCAGTTCGTTACCGCTTCTCATCATCTACCCCTTCTTCCAGAAGTACTTCGAGAAGGGCGTCGTCATGGGTGGCGTGAAAGGATAGGAGGATTCGAGAATGAAAAAACCGGTCAACAAAGCTTTTGCCTTCCTGAGCATGGGCATCGCCCTCGCTGCCTGCGGCGGCAGTGGATCCGGGTCCTACGACCCCGATAATTTTCTTCCGGAGGGAACCGCGGAAAATCCCTATCAGATCGTGAAGGAACCCGTCACGATCAAGATTTTCGCGCCCCATAGCAGCGGCAACCCGGAATACAAAGACCTCAAGATGTTCAAGCATCTCTCGAAGGTCACGAACCTGAATTTCGAGTTCACGACCCCCGACACGAGCGCCTACGCGAACCGCCGTTCCGCCGTGTGGGAAGACCGCAACTACAAGCCCGATGTGTTCCTGTTCAACAACCCGATCGCTGAGCAAATCCAGTACGCGGAGAATCATTTCAACGCCTTGACCCCGTTCAACGATCCCGCTTATGCCGACGGCACCGGGAACGTCGGGTCCCTCATCGACAACTACATGCCGAATTACAAAGCGCTCCTCGAGAACAACTTCGGCATCGACCCCGAGAAGGAAAACGCGACGGAAACCGCGACCATCAGCGATGGCAAGATGTATTGCTCCATCTCCGCGAAAGACGTGGCTCGCGACCTCACGTACAAGATGTTCATCAACAACGTCTGGATCAAAAACGTGTACACGTCCTACCCGAATTCCTACTGCGCCACCCACGGTATCGATGACGCGTCCAAGATCCTCACGATCGACGACTACGTCGGCGTCCTCACGGATTTCAATGCCTTCGACGCGAATAACAACGGCAAGACGAGCGACGAGATCGCCGTCTCTTCCAAAGCGTTTGAGTACCTTCGCAATTTCATCCTCCAGGCCTATGGGTACGTCTCCTATTCCTGCGAGATCGAAAACGACGGGTCC
>JAQYPI010000136.1 GCA_028726925.1 Caryophanales bacterium
GAAGATCTAACCTTTGCGGTTAAGGTGACCACCCAAACAACCGCTAGCTATAAAGAGGGGGCGATTAATTTCAAATTCACTGTCGCTCTTCCGACCGGTTTGACTGACCCTGATACTTACGTCTATTTATACAAAGTCAATGACGGAACAAAGGACATTGATCCTGCAAGCTTTGCCATTACACCCACGTCTACTGAGGTGACTACCACTTATACTTTCACAATGAAATGGGGCACCAAGTTTGGGGGCGACAACCCGGTCAAACTTAACAAGGGACAGGCCGAAGTCACTGATATCATCACTTATCTTGGCCAATTGCAAGGTGCTATGAACAACAAACAAATCGTCGTCACCCTCTCCGAAGTTACCCCTGCTCCCTAACCCTCTCTTTCTCAACTGACCGCAAATGAGTTCCTCCGTCGAGATCATTACCCTCGTCATCACGCTCGTCTGCTTGGTTTGCTTCTGCACCGTATTCACGATCCTTTTCGGGCATTATTACAAGTCGAATATCGAAGCGGTGTCCTCCGGCAAGAAGGACATCGCTTTGATCGACAATGCCGTCGACGAGGAGAAGGAGAAGCGCAGCAAAGCCAAGAAGGCGTGGAAGATCGTGGGCAAAGTCGCTTCGTACGTCGTGCTCGGCGCGGTTTTTGCTGTATTCGCGTGCTCGCTCGTGAGCAAGATCAACGATGACGTGATGCCCTTCGGGGACACCTCGCTCATCGCGATCGCCTCGGGCTCGATGTCCGAACGGACGAGCGACGCGGTCACTACCCATCCCGAACTCGATAACCAGTTCGACAAATACGACCTGATTGGGATCTCGAAAGTCCATTCCCCCGACGACCTCGCCCTCTACGACGTCGTCGCCTACAAGAACAAGGACGACATCACCATCGTCCACCGCATCGTCGAGATCCGCTCGCTCGGATCCGGGGAAACGGTCTATGTGACGCAAGGGGATTCGAACAAGACCAACGACGCCGGCAGCCAATACGCCGATTACCTCACCTTCGACCGAATCGTCGGGAAATATAACGGCACGCGGCTCAAGGGGATCGGGGTATTCGTCTTCTTCCTGCAGTCCCCAAGCGGCATCGTCTCAGTGCTATCCGTCATCTACTGCATCTTCATGTTCGACCATTATTCGTCGAAATACGCGAAAGCGATCGTCGAACGGACGAACATGCTCGTCGAGCTCATCGACTACGACCTCGACAACCCGGAAGGGGATCCCCTCGAAGGGAAATACAAGGAATCCCTCGTCTACCGCGGGTCCACCTACCACTTCGAGGACGGCAAATACCTCGGCAAGGTCGGCAACGGCATCGTCGAGGAAGTCTACGAGGATTACATGGTCTTCGTGAAAAAGGACGAATCCGGGAACGCCGTGACGGTCACCAACACCGCGACCAACGAATCCCGCGTCTTCGAAAACGTCCCGGAAGAAGATCTATCCGACCTCAAGAAATTCCTATCCCTCGTGCAAGACGAGGAAGCCAATCATACCCAGGAGGAATAAAGCATGCCGAAAACCCATCTCACGCGAAAGAACCTGATCGCCATCTCCCTCGTATTCTTTTTCGGGGTCATGATCCTTCTTTCCGCCCTCGCGATCGACGGGGGCAACCCGTTCTTCGCGAAGAACAACCCGATCCAGTCGCTTATCCGGGGCATGTTCCCCCTCGAGACGGAGGAAGGCCTCATCGTGAACGGTGTGCCCATCGGGTCCATCCAGGCTTACATCCTGATTGTCCTCTTCGTCATCTACCTCGTCGTCTGCTCCGCGGCCATCCTCTATGAATACCGGCTTGCGAAATATTACGACGAGAAGCCGAATTCCAAGAAATGGATGATCACCTACCTCGTGACCTTCCTCGTCTGCGGCGCCCTCTGGATCGGCATCTCCATGGTGTCCCAGATCTCGGACAAGCCCTTCCCCTTCTACATCAAGACGTCCTTCATCTTCCTTGGCGAATCCATCCTCTCCGGGGCCATCCTCTATCTCATCCTCGGCTCGTTCATCCTCGCGGTTTGCACCCTTGTGGTGAACCTCCGCGACATCGATAAGCCCTTCCGCTTCTTCGATTCCCAGAAAGAAGCGATGAAGGAACAAGAGAAGAAAGAACTCGAAGAAGCCGTCGCCAAAGCCCAGGGCGAGCTCGCCGCGAGCTTCGGCGAAGCGTCCGCCAAAGGCGGCGTCGCCGGGGCAAGTGGAGCCGCCGGGACCGCTTCTGGCACCGCCGAAGGGGTCGAACCCTCGCCCCTCAAGGACAAGGTCCGCGTCTTCCCGGGCCTTTGCACGATCGATGACGAATTCCTCGCCCCGACCCTCCGGGAAGAGGATACGGATATCCCCCTCGATGCCATCTGCACCCGTTTCCGTTCCTACCTCGCCGCGCACGAGAAGCTCTATTTCTCGCCCCGCGTGATCCGCGAATTTGTCGCCGCCCTCGCCGCGAGCCGCCTCATCATCCTCGAAGGCCTTTCCGGCACCGGCAAATCGTCCTTGGCCCGTTATTTCAGCGAATTCGTCTCCGAGAAATCCTTCTTCGAGGCCGTCCAGGCGACCTGGAGGGACCGCACCTCGCTTCTTGGGTATTACAACGACTTCTCCAAGACCTATAACGAAACCGAATTCCTCAAGAGACTTTATCGCGCGACCTACGAGAAAGACGCCTTGAACGTCATGGTCCTCGACGAAGTCAACATCTCCCGCGTCGAATACTATTTCGCCGACTTCCTTTCCGTCCTCGAATACCCCGAGGACGAATGGAAGATCAAGATCATGCAATTCCCCTATGACTTCGACGCCCCGACGCATCTAGAAGACGGCGTCCTCAAGATCCCCGCGAACACCTATTTCATCGGCACCGCGAACAAGGACGAATCGACCTTCACGATCACCGACAAGGTCTATGACCGTGCCATCACGATCGATTTCGACGACCGCAACGAAGCCTTCGTCCCCGAGGGCGATAGCGATCCGATCACCCTTTCCTATCCCCGCCTCCGCGCCCTCTATGACGCCGCCGAGGCCGATGCGGCCCTGAACCTCAACGCCACCGACAAGAAGCGCTTCAAGGCCCTCACGGATTTCGTCTACGACACCTTCGACCTCACCTTCGGCAACCGCATCCTCCGCCAGATCGAGCGCTTCGTCCCGGTCTACGTCGCCTGCGGTGGAACCAAGGAAGAGGCGCTAGACTTCCTCTTCGCCCGCAAGGTCGTCGCCAAGCTCGAGGGCCGGTTCGAAGAAGGCGTCAAGCAAGGCCTTTCCGACCTCCGTTCCCTCATCCGCAAGACGTATGGGGAAGGCGCTTTCGCCGAGACCGGCCACGTCATCGACCGCCTGGCCCGCAAGCTCTAAAGGCAGGGTTTGACCGATGGGGACCCGCGCCGATTTCCTGACTCGTTTCGACGAAGCGGCCCGTTCGCTCCTCGCGAAGGACCCGCGGGATTTTTCCGTCGCTCTTTGCACCCTCCCTTTCGAAGAGGATTTCCCCTTCGAGGAAGCAAAAGCCGAGCTCTCCGAGATCGCGGGCGTCTTATCAAGGATCCTAACCATCGTCCGCCGCCCCCGCATCGTCGCGACCAGGGAAGAAGTCATTTTGCGCTCCGAACTTTCCGGCAAGCTCTCCCACGAATCCTTCGCGGAGACGATGCGCGACCCGAAGCTCTGGAAGGAGAAAGACGGGTCCATGGCCCCCGAATACGTTCATAGCGAGACCACGATCGACACGTTCCTGACCTACGAGAACCGCTTCATCTGCCTGCTTCTAGATTTCCTCGAGGACAAGGTCGACGCGATTCTCTCTGGCGTATCCCCCCTCATCGAGTCGTTCCATTCCTTCTATTCCCAAAAAGGGATGCCCCTTGGCCCCTTTAGCCCGTCCCATGACATCGCCCTTCACCCGGACCGCCGCTTCCTCTATCCACTCAAGAAAGACGTCTCCCGCGACGAGGTCTATGAATCGGCCAGCAAGATCCTGCGCCGTATCCGCCGCGTCAAGGAGACCGAATTCTACCGTCTCGTTTCCCTTCGTCCCCTGAGGCCCCCGGTAATCCCGAACAACGTCCTCCTCCACGAGACGAGCTACCGGGCCTGCTACCGCTACTATGCGACCGCCTCGGCTTCTATGGCGTCCAAAGAAGAGCTCGACCGCCACTATTTCCATTACGTCGCCCTCTCCTTGCTCCGCTTTTTCGAGGAGAAGAAGCTTTGGAAGCCCGATGACCAGTTCGTGATCGGCAACGACAAGGACCGTTTCCACCCCATGGACGTCGCCTTCCGCATCCCGCCCTTCACCTACGAATTCTCGTTTCACGAGGAAGCCTCCCGCATCGAGGCCCTCGTTTCCTACAAGACGGGGAGGAAGATTCTCTCCTCCACGACCTTCGCTCTTCTCGTCCGCCGGACCCTAAGCGAGTCCCAAGCGAATCTTGGCGATCCCGAGGACGCCGGAGAATACTGCATCGTCTCGGAGCGCCCCGACGCGGATACGATCTCGCGCCTCTTGCCCTTCTCCCCCTACCGAAGCGACAAGGACGCCATGATCCAAGAACTATTGAGCGCCATGTCCACCGCCTGCGAGGTTTCTTATGACACCTTCTCGTCCCGCTGCCCCATCTGCGGCAAGGAAGGGACGCGCTATGACGGCGGAGACTACCATTGCCCCCACTGCGGGGGCGCCTACGCGATCCTGCGCTTAGAGGGCAAGGATCTCGTCTGGATCAAGAATCACGGGAGATAATCGATGGAAGAAAAGGAACTTGAGACCCTCTCCCCGATCCTCGAGGCGAGGGACCTCCACAAGAGCTATGGCAAGCACGAAGTCCTCAAGGGCGTGTCCTTTTCGGTCTACCCAGGCGAGGTCTTCGGCTTCATCGGCAAAAACGGCGCGGGCAAATCCACGACGATCGATTGCCTTGTCGGCCTCAAGAACGTCGACTCGGGGGATATCCTGATCGATGGCATCGACGCGCGCAAAGACCCCCTCGACGCGAAGATGGAGATCGGCTACGTCCCAAGCGAGCCGGTCGCTTACGATGTCATGACGGGGAACGAATACCTGCAGTTCGTCGCCTCGAGCTACCTTATGTACCAAGAAGCCTTCGACGCCAACATGGAATTCCTCAAGAAGAAATTCATGATCGGGGATGATGACCTAAACCGCCGCATCGGGGAATATAGCCACGGTATGAAGCAGAAGGTATGCCTCATGGCCTCCCTCATCCATAACCCCAAGGTCTGGATCCTCGACGAGCCGACCGTCGGCCTCGACATCATGGTCTACGAGACCCTCATGGGGATGCTCCGCGACTTCGCTCTTCACGGCAAGACCGTTTTCGTCACCTCGCACAACATCGACCTCGTAAGCAGGGTCTGCCACCGCGTCGCCATCATCAATAACGGCGTCGTTGCCGAGCTCATCGATTTCAAGAAAGAACCGCTCAAACGCCGCAACCTCGGCAAGATTTTCTTCTCGACCTATGGCAAGAAGGAGGGGGAGGAATAGGGCTATGTTCCTCGAGGTGCTGCGCAAGGAAATGCTCCTCCGCCGTTCTAGTGAGGGATCGAAGGCCGCGAAGGTCGGCTTTTTCCTCGCGCGCGTCGCGTTTATGGCCCTCTTCCTCGCCGTCCTCGTCCTCATCGTCCTTGGTCTCGATACCAAGATCCAGGCCTATTCGCCTTACGGGTCGTTTGATTTCCTCGTCCTTTTGCTATTCATCCTCTTCCTCGTCGGGACGGTCTACCTCGCCCTCGGCGCGCGGAAGACCCTCTTCGACGCGGGGGACGAATCGATCGTCTTGCCCTTGCCGATCCCGTCTTCGACCCTCGTCGCCGCGAAACTCGTCTATCTCGCTTTCTCGAGTGTCCTCTTCGGCCTCCTCACCGCGACCCCTGTCCTCATTTGCTATGGTGCGACCCGCGGGTCCGTGCCCCAATATTACGTGTTCTCGCTTTTTTACCCCGTCCTAATGTCCCTCGCCTCGGTCGGCCTAGGCACCTTGCTCTCGGTCGCTCTCGAGTACCTGCTTCGCTTGATCCGCAAATCCCTCATCGCCGAGATCGTTCTCTCGAGCCTCCTTGTCATCGGCCTTTGCTACCTCTATAGCTTCGTCCTCCAGATGTTCTGGAATTCCCTCGGGGACGCTTCCGTCGGGGGCATGTTCCCCGCCTCCTTCCTCGAAGGGCTCCACCAAGCGCGAATCGCCTTCCTACCCGTCTATAGCCTCCTTGACGCCGTGCTTGAGAAGAGCAACCTCCTAAGCGACATCTTCCTGTTCCTCGGGGTCTCCTTCACCTTGCTCACCGCCGGGATCATCGTCGCCTCGTTGCTATTAGGGAAAGCCCAGATCGGGAAACTAAACGCCAAGAAGCCCGCGACCGGAAAAAGTGAGGGCAAAGTCCTCCCGACGCGGAAGGCTCTTCTCAAGAAAGAGGCCCTCTTGCTCTTCGTCGACGAATCGAACCTCTTTTCCTACACCGCCCTCCTCATCGCCTACCCCTTCCTTTGCCTTTCCGTCGTTTCTACCCTTCAAAACGTGTTCGCCGAGAACCTCACCTTCTACGCCGCCTATTTTCCGAACCTCTTCCCCGGGATCGCCCTCCTCATGGTCCTCCTCTTCGGCGGGGCCATCAACGTGACCGCTTCCGGGGCCCTCTCCCGCGAGAAACGCAATCTCGTCCTCCTCAAGACTGCCCCCCTCCCCTTCAAGGACATCTTCCTTTCCAAGGCCCTTGTCCCCTTCGTGTGCTCCGAGGCTTCCTTGCTTGCCACTTGCCTTTCCCTCCTTTTTGCCAAGGCCATCGCCGCCCCCGTGTTCTTTAGCGCCTTGTTCCTCGGCTCGCTCCTATTCGTCTTCACTCTTCTTTATGGCCTCTACGCGGACATGAAGAAAGCCTCCCCCCGCCTCAAGAAATTCCCTCACGGGGCCCTTAACGCCGCCCTCTCCTTCCTCGTCCCGGCTCTTGTCTTCGCCGCGTTCTTCCTGCTTGACGTCTTCGCGCGCCTCCCTTCTTACG
>JAQYPI010000137.1 GCA_028726925.1 Caryophanales bacterium
GGATGGTATTTGCCCATGACCTCGCCCACGATGTGCGCGCATTTCTTGGTCGGTTTCTCGAAGGTGTTGCCCGTTTTCCACATCGCGTAGATGATGCGGCGCTGAACGGGTTTCATCCCGTCTCGGGCATCGGGGATCGCGCGGTCTTGGATGACATCCTTCGCGTAGATGTCAAAACGTTCCCCCATCAAGTCGTCGAGGGTGCTCGGAACGATCATTTCGGGGATGATCGGGGCTTCGGTTTTTTTCTTCGCCATTACTCCTTAACCTCCTTGATGAAACGATCTTCCTCGTTGAATACGACGTTTTCCTCGATCCAGGCGCGCCGCTTGGAAGCGTCATTACCCATGAGGACGGAAATCCGTTTCTCGACGACGATCGGATCGTCGATCTTGACTTGGTAGAGTTTGCGCGTCGCCTTGTTCATGGTCGTCGCGTAAAGCTGGTCATAGTTCATCTCGCCGAGACCTTTGTAGCGGTTGATGCCATATCCCGGCCCGATTTTGGCTTTCGCTTCCTCGAGACTCTCGTCATCCCAAGCGTAAACGAATTTATGGGTCGGATCGCTCTTTTTGTAAACGCGGTAAAGCGGCGGGCAGGCAAGGTAGACCATGCCGTGCTGGATGAGCGGCTTCATGTAATTGTAGAAAAAGGTCAAAAGGAGAATTTGGATGTGCGCCCCGTCGGTATCGGCGTCGGTCATGATGATGATCTTGCCGTAATGGGAATCCTCGACGTCGAAATCGCTGCCGACGCCAGCGCCGATCGTTTGGATAATCGTGGAGAATTCGGTGTTTTGGAGCATGCGTTCCATCGTGACGGAATCGGTGTTGAGCGGTTTGCCGCGCAAGGGCAGAATCGCTTGGTGGAGCCGGTCGCGTCCGGTTTTGGCCGAACCACCGGCGGAATCGCCCTCGACGATGAAAAGCTCGTTGTTCTTGTAGTCTTTGCTTTGCGCGGCGGCCAGTTTGTCGGAAATGATCAGGTCCGTCTTCTTCTGCTTCCCGGCACGCGCGGCTTCCTTCGCCTTTCTCGCAGCGTCGCGGGCGGCTTTCGAAGCTTGGCATTTCTTGATCAAATCGACCGCGAAATCTTTGTGCTCGGCAAGATAATGGGTCAGGTTGGTGTAGACGAAATCGTTCACCGCGGAGGTGGCTTCCGGGGTCCCGAGTTTTCCTTTGGTTTGACCTTCGTATTGAAGTTTGTCCTCGGGAATCTTCACAGCGATGACGGCGGTCAGGCCCTCGCGGATATCCTGTCCATCGATTTTCTGGGTTTCTTTGATGACGCCGTTTTGGACGGCCCAATCGTTTACGGCGCGGGTGATGCCGAGGCGCAAGCCGGTTTCGTGGGTTCCGCCATCGTGGGTGCGCACGGAGTTCGCGTAACTATATATGTTCTCGTTGTAATCCTCGCGGCACCACTGGAAGGCGATTTCCAACTTGATGACTGATTCGTCGTCGTCAAAGCCGAAGACGTCGCAGATGGGTTTCTTGTTCTGATTTAGGACATTGATGTATTCGATGAGCCCGTTGGGATAGAAAAACTCGTGTTTTTGGCCCGTTCTCTCATCTTTCAGGAAGAAATGGACCTTTTTGAGGAGGAAGGCTTCTTCTTGAAGATGGTTGAAAATGGTCTCCCATTTGAAATCCACGGTGGTGAAAATGCGGCGGTCCGGCTTGAACGTCACGAGGGTTCCGTGCTTTTTCGTCTCGCCGATTTGTTCGAGGGGCACGGCGAGCTTCCCGCCGTCTTCGAAACGGATGTGATAGATCTTCCCAAGGCGGAATACCTGGATGTCCACGTATTCTGAAAGCGCGTTCGTGACCGTGGCGCCGACGCCGTGGAGACCCGCGGAAGTGGCGTAATTCTTGCTTGAGAACTTGCCGCCAGCATGCAAAGTCGTGTAAATGAGCTCGATCGCGGGAATGCCGGTCTGGGGATGAACGTCCACAGGAATGCCGCGGCCTTCGTCCTCGACCGTGATGGACCCATCCTTATGGATGGTGACGAAAATCCGGTCGCCGTAACCGTTGACGGCCTCGTCGACGCCATTGTCGACGATTTCCCAAACGAGGTGATGGAGGCCGGTGGAGTTCGTCGAGCCAATGTACATGCCAGGGCGCTTGCGAACCCCTTCGAGCTCGGAAAGAACCTCGATGTCCTTGGCACTATAGTTTCTCTCTAAGGTATCGAAATCGGTCATAAACAAAAATTACAGTCTTAAGACTGCAACCATTATAACGCACGAACAATTGTCACGGCACCCCGAAATGTTCATAATTACGTTATTTTTGGAGAACTTATGAACGAACCACTCATAAATCTGCTCGTTGGCTTGGTGGCTGTTCTCGTCGGCTACCTCTTCGGTTCGATACCGACTGGGGTCCTAATCGGCAAGATCTTCTTTCACCAGGATCCCCGGGAAATCGGTAGCAAGAATTCCGGAGGAACCAACATCGCGAGATCCTTCGGGAGGAAATTCGGGTTCCTCGTGATTGCGCTCGACATGCTCAAGATTTTGGCCCCGGTCTTCCTGGTCTGGGCGCTTTGCTTGTTTACGCCTCTCCAATCCTTTATGAGTTGGGGAGTTCAAGTCGGTCATACCACGATCGGCGGAGCGAAAGTCTTTTATTGGGCAGCCGGTCTGGCGGCGGCGGTTGGCCATTGTTGGCCCGTCTTCACTGGTTTCCGCGGCGGAAAGGCGGTCGCCGTTTTCATGGGCATCAACTGCCTTACCTCCTGGTTACAATTCATCCTCTCTGGATTCGCCTATATCTTCCTTGCCAAGAAGACCAAATTTATCTCGCTTACGTCAATCATAGTTTCCTTATCTGCCACGTTGATTTCTTGGGTTTTGTTTCTCCTCATGGCTGTGACGAATTTTGATTTTCAGCTGTTCACCTGGAGTTTCGGCGCTTTCCCATTCCCCGAATACGGGTTTGAGTTTGCTTTGATGGACACGGTGATTTCTGTCATCCTGATCATCCGGCATTCCTCGAATATCAAACGGTTGAAAGAAGGGACGGAAAGCAAGAACCCATTCGCCATGGAAAAGTAGTTTTTTAGTATTTTTCTTTATAATGTTTTCTCTTTTTGATTTTTCTTATTAGAGGAGAAATAATCTCCATTCTACCTTTGTTTTTGATTGACAAATTGTTAGTTTTATCAGCAATTAAACCAAATTTGTTCATTCCAAGATTCATTACGCTAAATTAAACGTCAAACAAAGTGATCTCTTCCCCTACTTCTTCTTATTTCTTTTTCTTCTTGGTTGCCTTCTTGACAATTTCGTATCAGAACCCCTCCCAAAGGAATCCAGGTGCGTCTTCTTTTCTGTTCTCTTCATCGAAGGACGCGGGGGGCGAAACGTAGCTTCTCGATCATTAGCCGAAATCTTCCATTTCGCATTTCTCGAATTAGTTTCCTTTTTGTTTAGAATCCATTTCGCCTTACGGCCTTTTGGTTTTTGGTTTCATTTCGATTGGTTTCCCTTTGGGCTTTCATTTCCCAAACGATGCAAAGATAGGCTTCCCAAAACGGCGGGGAAAAAGACGGCGAACCTTCATTACATGGAATACGCTATTCTCATCCGAGGGACATTCAGGGGGGCACTCGGCGAGATCCCGAACTCAATCCTTCTGGCCATTTCGAGGATTCGAATCCCTTTGGCACAGCAAACAAAGCAAGCATTGACCGAGAAACGTTCGAAAGAAAAACGGCGCAAGCGAATCGCCTGCGCCGCTCGTTGATCGCTGATGCCTTATAGGGAGCTGTTCTTCTTCATGGAGTTCATGACTTTGCGAATCTGGGCCTCGGAAGGCTTGCGACCCATTTCCATGAACATCGCACGAATCATTTGCTCATTCACCGGCGGGTTCTTCTGAAGTTCCCTCTTGAAGAGCCATCTCGCGAGGAAGAAGCCCGCGATCGCTCCGAGAACCAAACCTGCCAATACTAAACAGAACCAGCCGACGTTCCACTCCATTAATTGGCCCTCCCGTCGTACTTGCCGGTGGCCGTATCGACGGAAATCTTATCGCCTTGGTTGATGAAGAGGGGAACACGGATGTTCATGCCCGTCTCGAGCTTGGCATCCTTGGAGCCGCCATTGGAAACGGTGTCCCCGCGAACGCCCGGTTCGCATTCGACGACTTCGAGCACGACTTTAGACGGAAGCTGGACATCGAGGACTTCGTCTTCGTAAGAGACGATGGTAACTTCGCTATTCGGGGCAAGAAGCGGGATGATGTCGCTATAGGTGTCTTTCGCAAGTTCGATTTGCTCATAGGTCTTGCCATCCATGAACACCAAGGTTTCGCCGGAATCGTAGAGATATTGCATGACCTTCTTGTCGATGTGAATATCCTCGACCCCATAGCCGGAGTTGCGGGCGAGTTCGGTGATGGCACCAGTGCGAAGGTTCTTGACTTTGACCTTGGCGACCATCTTTCTCATCGCGGTTTTGTTGAGAAGGATGTCGATGACGCGGTAGAGGTTTCCTTCGTCGATGAAGTAATTCCCGGGCCGCAATTCGGTAACGTTAATCATAAAATGCTCCTTATTGCTGTAACGTGCTTTTCATTGGCACAATGGTCATTATATGTTGATTTGCGGTTTCTTGGAACAATTTTCGCGCATAGGCGTGCGATAAATGGTCCTTCCACTCCGTCAAAAGGAAGGGATATCCGGTATGGAGATATAAAGTTCTTCGAAATGGGCCGTCGCGTAATCAAAAGAATAGACTCCGATCCAAATGGATTCGGATGCCCGAGCCTCACTCTCCAGATTCGCGTTGAAAATCCTTGCGTCTTGAGCTGAAATGGCATAAGCCTCGGCATCGGAGGCAGAGATAGCTTCTTCCATAGCCCGGGTGATTTCTTCCCTTTCGGAAAGAATTTTCTCGTATTCGACCTCGTTTCCTAATTGATGGTACAAGGCGGAAACGAGATTGACGGAAAAGGCGATCGTGAGCACGGCAATTCCAAAACCCCCAAGCGGGATGCGAGATTCTTTCCGTTTCATAAGGATGGCGAGACCAGCGATTCCCCCGATGGTCAAGAGGAGAACCAGAATGAACACTACCATGCCTATATTTTATGGAAATCAGCGAAAAAAAATAAGGCGTTCGGCCTTATTTCTTTTCTTTGTGAAGGGTCATCTTCCTGCATTTCGGGCAATACTTGTTGATTTCCATCTTCGCAGGGTGTGAGCGCTTATTGCGGGTCGTGATGTAATTTTCTTCACGGCATTCGGAGCACTTCAGGATGACTTCATCGCGTTTGCTGGCCATTTTTCAAACTCCCTTTCGTAGCGGTGCAAATAATACCATAGAGGAAAACAAAAAACTATAAGCAAATTTGCACCTATCGGGTAAAATGAATTTGCCATGAATTCCCGAGAAAAAACACGCCCCGTTCAAATTGGTAACCTTCAGCTCGGAGGGCAAAATCGCGTCCTCATCCAAAGCATGTGCTCCATCAAAACGAGCCGGGTCGAGGAGGTCTCCGCGCAAATCAATCGCTGCGCCGCCCTCGGCGCGGATTTGATGCGCCTATCTTGTCTCGACGCCGAGGATGCGGCCTCTTTCCGCGCAATCAAGGAAAAGACGGCAATCCCGCTCATCGCCGACATCCACTTTGATTATCGTCTAGCCCTTCTTGCGATGGATTCCGGCGTCGACGCCATCCGCATCAATCCCGGCAACGTCGGCGGACTCGATCGCATTTCCGCCATAGTTGAAAAAGCAAAGGAAAAGCGCGTACCCATCCGCATCGGAGTGAATTCGGGATCCATCGATCCATCGATTTATGCCGGATCATCAACGGTTTCTGGGAGCCATCTCGTCGAAAGCGCAAAAAAGCACGCTGCCATCTTGGAATCTTTAGGATTCCGCGACATCGTCTTATCGCTGAAAGGGTCCGATGTTCGGGAAACCGTCGCGGCATATCGGCTTGCCGCTCAAACCTTCCCATATCCCTTGCATCTTGGCATTACGGAAGCCGGGCCGAAAGACATCGGCCTCATTCGCAGTTCCGCGGGAATCGCCCCGCTATTGCTCGATGGCATCGGGGACACGATCCGCGTTTCGCTAAGTGACGATCCCGAAGAGGAAA
>JAQYPI010000138.1 GCA_028726925.1 Caryophanales bacterium
AAAGGAGAAGATGGGCTTTAGGAATGTCCAGTCCATTTTTTCTTTGAAATTCAAGCGGATGGGGGTCTTCTTTCTCACGAAAATGATGTAAAGAATCACGCTGACCGTGCCGCAGATCGCATGCGATCCGACGACCCCGTATATGCCAAATCCAAGCAGCAAAGCCCCCGCGGAAAGAGCGGTCGTCAAAAGCTTCTCCCCGATGGTCACCGCTTTGAGAAAAGCGAATTCCTCGTGGGATTCGAGAACGCCTTTGAAGATGGCCGACGGGAAAGAAACGAGGCTGAAGAGGGCGACGATCAAGAAAACGCCCTTCAAACTCGTGACCTCTTCGGGGGTAAGCCCTTGGTAGATGAATTCCAGCGTGAAGAAAAGCGTCAGGAAAACCGCAGCGAGGATGGCATCGAGGATCAAATACGTCTTGAGAACGACCCCGCAGTAGCGGTTCGCGGAAGCTTCATCGTGCGTGGCGCGGTATTTCGCGAGATATGCGTTCGTCGTGGTGCTGAGCCCGAAATCGAGCAAAAACAGATTGATGACGGACATCGCGACCGTGTAGACACCATAAGAAGAATCCCCGACGACTTCAAGGATCCAGGGGGTGAAGAAAAGGCCGTAAAGGATATTGATCGCGAAGCCGACATAGCCGAGAATCGCCCCGACCTTGATGTTCTTCCGGCTTTTTCTCTCGATGTTTTCTTCCAAAGCCTGGGTTTCCGTTTTATTCTCCACGCTCGCCGTCCTCGTAATGTTTGATGGTCTTCGCGGGGACTCCGCCGATGGGAGTTTCGGGTTCAAAGTCTTTGTGGCCAATGACGCCGTTTGCCGTGGCTTTGAAATCCGTTCCGATCCAACAGTCTTTCCCTGTGTTGAGAGTTGCCGTCAGGAAAACCGGGCCAACGATTTTCGTCACTTCGCCAACCTCGTGTCTGATGGTGTTCGAAAGCTTGCGTTTCCTTTCGAAATGGAGAAGGGCGCGACGGCAGAATGCAATGGAGGTGGGCATAAACAGGGAAATTTGACCTATCAAAGGAATGATGCTCCCCGAATCGCCTTTCTTCAAGCGGACATGCTATGATTACTTTGTGAAAATTACTTTTGTATCGAATTTCCTGAACCACCACCAACTCCCTTTTTGCGAAGCCATGGTTCGTCTTTGCGAAGGACGATTCACCTTCGTGGCTACCGAAAGGATTCCGGACGAGCGGAAGCGCCTTGGCTATTCCGACATGAACGAATCTTATCCCTTCGTCCTTCGCGAATACGAAGAGGGAGGCAGGCAAAAGGCCAAGCAAGCGATGCTCGATGCAGACATCTGCCTAGTGGGCAGCTGCTCTTTTGAACACCATAAATGGCTTCGGAAAGCAAAAAAGACCTATTTCATGGAGACGGAACGGTTCTTCAAGGGGGACATCCCATGGCTCATCCGTTTCTTGAAGAAGATCCGTTATTTCTCCCGTTATTCCCTTTATAAGAAAAATTATCTTCTTTGCATGAGCGCCTATACGTATCCGGACATGCTTTCCTTCGGCGCGTTCCGGGGTCGAGCATTCCGTTTCGGCTATTTCCCACCCATGGAAACGATTGAGGACATCCCATCGCTTTTGAACGCGAAAGCACCAAATTCCATCCTTTGGGTTGGTCGTCTCCTTTCCTTGAAACACCCCGAATTCATGGTGCGTTTAGCTCAGGCCCTCAAGGAAAAGAACGCCTCCTTTCATATCGAGATGGTGGGCGAAGGCCCGGAAAAAGAAAGAATCGAGGCGATGGTCGCGAAGGAGAACCTTTCAGAATATATCTCCTTGACGGGTTCCCTTCCCGCGAAAGAAGTTCGCGAGAAGATGAAATCCGCGAAGTATTTCTGCTTCACGAGCGATAGCAACGAAGGCTGGGGCGCCGTCTGCAACGAGGCGATGAATTCCGCTTGCCTCGTTATCGCGAATCAAAGCATCGGGTCCGTCCCCTATCTTCTGAAAGACGGGGAAAACGGCTTCGTTTACCAAGATTCCGTCGAATCCTTCCTCGAGGCGTTTTCCCGGGCGTACGAAACGGATGGCCAAGGCGTGGTCGCCGAAAATGCCTATCGGACCATCGAACGCCTTTGGAATGCCGAAGTCGCCGCCAAACGATTCTTCGAAGTCGCCCGATGCGCGGTCGAAAAAAAGCCGTTCCCGCGTTTTGAGAACGGCCCTCTTTCCAAAGAAACCAAGCGCTAAACCTTGATTCGAGTCCAAGGGAGTTCCCTGGCCAAGATCTCGGAATTTTGGAATTCCACGACCTTCGCGTTTTGGTCGCCTTTCAGGATGGCAAGCGGGATGATGATCAAGAATTCCGAGATCGTGGAATTCAAATGCCCGCCTTCGAAGAACATAGAGAATTCGATGCCGATCAAGGCCCCAAGGCAAAGGAGCTGGACGAGCGATAGTTTCCGTCCCGTCTCTTTCGCGGAACGATAGGCGCGGAACGAAGCGACGAAAAAGCAGAGATAGCCGCATAGTCCGAAGGCGCTCAAAACGTCGATGTGGACGTTATGGAGTTGAGACATCCCAAGCCCTTCCGTGGCCGCGAAATAGGAGCCGAAAAGCGGATTGGCATCAAAGAGTTTCATCGCGCGCACCCAAATGTCGACGCGGTTGAGGGCGGATTTCCCATCCCCGGAATAGGAAAGGGCGATGCCGTCAGAAAAGAAATTCGGGTAGCGAACCGAGATGTAAAGGAAATAGACGACGACGATGAGAAGGGGGGAGGCGACGAAAGCGAGGAAGAGGAGCTTCGTCCCGAGTCTGCCTTTGACCGTTTTACGCAGGAGGAAAAGGACGACAGCCCCCGCGAGCACCAGGACCCCGGCGAATAGGAAGTTACGCGAACGGGTCAGGTAAAGGAAGAGGTATGCGGCCACGAGGGCAAGCCCCGAGACGATCTTCAGGAGTTTCCATTTCGTTTCCGTGAACAAGAAGAGCAGCCCGATGATGGTGTAGAAAAGGGCGAGGCCAAGGCCGTTCGCGTTGGGAAAGTTGAGCACCAGCGATTTCGTGGCCCCGTTACCGACGAAGGTTGTGCCGAAACGGAAGACGAAAACGACGAGGAAGACCGCCATCGCCCCGAGGGAGCCAAACCCGTAAGCAAGGGCTTCCCGTTTCGAGAAGCGAAGCGTCCGCGCGGAAAGGAGGAAACAGATGCCCCCGATGAAGAAGACGACTTTCCTGAGGTACGTCAAGGTCAATCCCTCGTTGCCAAGATACGCGGATACGAAAGCGAAACCCGCGGAAAATAGAAGGATCACGATATCGGCCATGTCTTGTCCGTCGAATCCTCTCCGGAAATCGTGGATCCAGCGAAGAAGCAGGGTTCCGGGCCCGATCAAAAGGGCGACCCATAGCATCGCGGAGACGAGGGGGTCGAGCCTCAACGCGGTGAAGCAAAGGGAAAGGGCAACGAGGAAAACGACCGCCGGCATCGTCCAAACGGAAAGGAAACGCCAGATGGAACGGATATCGATTTTCCTTGCTTTCGCTTCCATCTTCAGAACCTCGGCGCGAGATAACCGGGTATCCCGCTATTGCCCCAATAATCAATGTCGAAACCCATGGATTTCGGATTCACGTCCTTTTCCTCGATGGGCTGGAATTTGTCTTGCCCCGTTCTCGAGGCTTCCTCAAGACCCGTGAAATAGGCATTCCTAGATTCGAGGACGGCTTCCCCGTTTTCGAGGAATCCGTACCCTTTCTCGAATCGTTCGTTCCTCGCGTTCACGTGAACCGTGTCCAAAACGATGGACGTCCCCTTTTCCTGGGCAATGAGGCCGCAAGGAAGGACCTTTTCGGGAAGGGAAGTCCAAGAGGTGTAAACGCAGGTGGAACGGATGGAAATCTCCGCGTCGATGGCTTTGCCAAAACCCCCGGCGATGGCCCATTCCGTCAGGTCGCTAGCCGCGTCTCCGATGCGCAGGTATTTTTCGTGCAGATAGCAATTCTCGACCTTGACCTTGCCCCTAGCTTCCCCGGCGAGGCAGCCAAACGTCAAACGGCTTTCCCCTAGCCCGGAATCGCAAAGGAAATTGCCTAGAGACCTCGCCATATCGAAAATGGCCCCGTCCTCGGCAATGCCCGCGAGCCCGCCGACGACCGCGTCGGTCGCCGCGCTCACTTGGAAGATGTTGTTGCTCTCGGAGTTCTTGATCTGGCCCCGGTTGATCGCCGCGATGCCGCCTGCCACGATGGACGACCCCCCGATGACAAGACGATTCGGACAATAGGTGGTGCAGGAAGTGATATAGCCCTCGTTGATCGCGGCCATCCCCCCAAAATGGGTCGTCGCCTCGGGCAACGCGCCGTAATCGTTCCCATAGGCGACCCGGACGCGGATAATCGTGCCTTGATTCACCCCGAAAACGCATTGCCAAGGGGACGAGGGGTCGATGGTCATGCCATAAATCGCCTTGCCGTTCCCTTCCAAAACGCCGGTGAAAGGATTCTCTTCCGTCCCGATGGGGGTAAAGGGCTTCGTGATGTAAATCTCTTTTTCGAGGCGGTAGCTTTTCCCGGGGTCGAGGGCGATGGCTTGTAGCTCGTCTTCGTTCGTGATGGGGATGTAATCCGGGATGTTTTTCGCGTTCCCCGCGAGCACCGCAAAACCGACGCCTAGGGGAAGAAGGGCGAGAAGGTAACCGTATTTCGCGAAAACTGCCCGGAAATTCATGTTGGATAACGGCAAGAGTTTAGCATGAAATCCAAAGGATTTGGGAAAAAGGAATCCGAGGGTCACTCGACGCTTTTGAGGGATTCGACCATCTTGACCCTCCGAATCTTGAGAGAAAGGAAGAGGTTCACGACGACCGCGACCACGAACGTGAGGACGAAGGCGAGGCCAAATGATGAGGCGTTCATGTGGTAGATGTAGTAGATGAGTTCCACTTGGTTCGTGCCAAGAACCCCCAAAAGGAAGGGGAATCCAAGGGCGAGCCCGACCAAGACGCCCCCAAGGGTGAGAAGCAAGGTCTCCGTGAGCAAGGAGAGGGTAATTTCTCGTTGCCGGAACCCGAGGACCTTGAGGGTCGCGATGTCGCGAATCCTTTCCGAGAAATTGAGCAGGGCGAGGTTGTAGAGGACCACGATGGCGAGCAGGATCGCGAACGCCTTCATCGCGTCGGTCATGGTCATGATGCTGCCGAGGATCTCGTTGAGCTTGGCTTCCATTTCCACGTCTCTTTGGGAAGCGCTCACGAAAGAAAGGCGCTCGAGGCTCGCGTCAACCTCCGCGGGATCGTAACCCTCCGCGACGTTCACAAGGGCCCCGTTATAACGGAAAGCCTGGATGTCGGAGAAGAAGTCGGCGGCCGCGTGAGCGGCGATGCCGTTATAGAAGAACGCGTCGAAAATAAGGCCGATCGGGGCGGAATAACGGACCCCGTTCATGCGGAATTGCAACGTGTCCCCAACGGTTGCCCCGATTGTTTTGGCGCATTTCGTGGAGATGGCGATCTCGTCTTTCCCGAAATCGAGATCCCACATCGGATCGAGCCGGGAGAAGACGTAAAGCGGTTTCTGGATTTGGGGACCATCCTCCACGAAGAAGGTGGCCGCGCCCTTTTGGATCGGTTCCATCTCCGCGATGCCTTCGATTCCCTCGAGAGAAGAAAGGATCTCATCTTCTGTCTGGGGGCTCTCGAAACTCAGGGATATCTCTTCCTTGTGGTAACGGCTCAAATCGTAGTCGATGTCGTAATAAAGGGTGTCCTCGATCCCGAATCCGGCGACCAGAAGGGCGGTGCACCCCATGACCCCAGCGATGACCATCGCCGTTTTCTTGGGACTTACGCGGATGTTGCGCAATGCCATTTTGATGGAAAGCGAATACACGCCCCCTTTATGTTTCGATTCGATGGTCTTAAGTTTTGTGGTCGGGGCCACCGGACGCATCGATTCCGCGGGGTTGAGGCGCATCTCGTGATAACAAACCGCGATGGTGACGATGCTTGCGATCGCGAGGAACCCGACGGCGCTTAGGATGCCAGGCAGCAAGGGGAAGACGTAAGTTCGGGGAGGAAGCGTGTATAGGAGGATGTATTTATGGGCCATGATGTTTGGGAGGATGATGGGGCCTAGGATCTCGCCAAATAAGGTTCCAAGCCCTGTCAGGAACCACGTGATCCCTAGATAATGCCCATAGATCTCGTTTTTCCGGAATCCCATGGCTTTCAAGGTGCCGATCTGGGTTCGTTCTTTCACGATGAGTTGAGAAATCGTCGTCAGGATGACGAGGACCGCGACGATGAAGAAAACGAGGGGGAAGACGTAGGTGAATTGCCTCGCCTGCGTGAGGTCCGCGTCCAGCGTGACGTAGAAAGGCATGTCGCCCCGTTCGGCGACCGCGTAGAGGTTGTTGTACGCCTTTTCCTCGAATCGGTTCCGGATTTGCACGGAAAGGGCGTTGGCCCTCGAAGGATCCTTCAACGAGATGAGATATTGGTTCGGGGTGACCCAAGGATCGTAAGATGGGGGGTTGAAACCAAGGGTGGAGCGCATGAAGCCGTAAACGAGGTTACGGGCCACAGGCGCGTAGTTTTGCGCGAGCATTTCGTCGAAAGCCCTTCGGAACGAGGATTCTGACCAAAGGAAGACGCTTGGATTATAGGCGCTTTTCGTGATGTTCTCGGGATGGTTCATGAACCCGGTGACGCGGGAAGTGAGGGTAATCGATCCCTCCGCGAGGACATTCTTGCCCCCGGCGAGAACGTAAGGTTCTAGGGCGCTTGAGGAACTCGTGTCGAGGGAAGCGAGCTGGATCGTGAACGATACCTTGCTGCCGACGTTGTATCGATGGGGGTAGTTGTCCCCGGGGTGTTGCTCAAGATCGTCGTCGAGGATCAAAAAATCGGTGGCATTCGGGTCGTATTTCGTGCCGAAAGGGCAGGAAAGCGTTGGGATTTCCGGGGTGACGCAGGCGTACATGTCGTCCTTCTCGAGCTCGACGGAGCAATAGAAGCGCCCTTCCATCTCGTCCCCTTCCTCGAGGAATTCCTGCAGGATCTCGGCATCTTCGGGGTCGTGATCATTCGTCGTGACCCAAAGGGAAGGGAGATTGCCTTTCTCGTACGTGGTGGAAACCCGGTTCTCGAAGGATTCGACGTTCGCGAGAAGACCGACGAAAAGGGTGATGGCGATCCCGCCGATCGCGATGATCGAGAGGAATTGCAGAAAGTTCTGTTTCACGGAGCGGAGTCCCATCTTAAAAAGGATTCCGCGTGCGTTTTTTCTCATTACCAGTCAATCTCCTCGGGCGGGATGGGCCGTTCGTTGCGCACGATGGAGTCGAGTTTGCCGTCCTTGATATGGAGGACGACTTCCGCGCAATCGGCGATTTTCGAGTTGTGGGTGACGATGAGAACGGTCTTGCGGCGCGATTTGCTCACGTCGAAAAGAAGGCGTAGGACGTCTGCCCCGGTCTTGGAATCGAGGGCGCCCGTCGGCTCATCGCATAGGAGGAGACTTGGGTTTTTCACGAGGGCGCGGGCTATGGCGACGCGTTGCTGCTCGCCCCCGCTAAGCTGGGAGGGGAAATTGCGTTTGCGGTCCCCGAGGCCGACGCTAGTGAGGACTTCTTTACTATCGAGCGGGTTCTTCGCGACTGCTTCCGCGAGCTCGACGTTCTCTAGGGCGGTAAGGTTCGGCATGAGGTTGTAGAACTGGAAGATGAACCCGATTTCCGTGCGGCGGAATTCCCCGAGTTCCCCGGGTTTTAGGTGGGCGACTTCACGACCGTTTAGGAAATAACTGCCGCTGCTTGGATTATCCATGCCGCCCAAGATGTTGAGCAGCGTGCTCTTTCCGGCGCCGCTAGGCCCCAGGATGACGGCAAATGTCCCTTCCTCGAGGGTGAAGGATACGTCGTCGAGTGCCCGGACCTCATTGGTTTTTCCGGGCGCGTAAATCTTGGATAGATGTTGGACGGAAAGTTCGCTCATATCGACATTTTATTTTACGTGCGCGCGAAAACAAGAGATTTATCAATGTTTTTCGTCCTTTCTTTCGAAAAGGTACTTTCGGGGCGATTTCTTTCAACACACTGTTGGATTTTTCCCGGTGAAACGCAAGAGGGTCTTTCCGCGATGGAGCCCCTTGTTTTGTTGCGCGGAACGAGGTGGTTTTGCGAAAAGTTAGGTTTCATCGGAACTTTTTTGTTGACCGTTTGTTGACCGTTTGTTGACTATTGGAGAAATCCCTTCATTATTTCGGTCGCAGGAAACAAAAAACTTTGAACATAACGTTGCCGTTTTGTGGTAAATTACTTGCAACCAACGAGACGGACCTTTGATCCGCCCGCGACATAAAGGTAGCCCCCATGGAACTAAGAGAAGTCAAAACGAGAAAAGAGATTCGGGATTTCGCCAATTTCCCGCTTCGCCTCTATAAGGGAAACCCCTATTTCGTCCCGTGTTTCTACGCGGACGAGCTTGCCCTTTTCAAGGATGATTACCTTTACCGCGACCAGGCGGATTACGTGTGCTACAGCGTCTACGACGGCAAGAAGATCGTCGGGCGCATCGTCGGCATCCTCCAGAAGGTTTCCAACGAGAAATGGAAGCAGAAGCGCGTCCGTTTCAACCGCTTCGACTGCATCGATGACCAAGAGGTCGCGGATATGCTTCTTGGCGCCGTCGAGGATTGGGCGAGAAGCCTCGGGATGGACGAGGTCGTCGGCCCCCTCGGTTTCAGCGACATGGAACGCGAAGGCCTCCTCATCGAGGGCTTCGATTACCTCTCGACGTTCGAGGAGCAATACAACTATTCCTATTATCAACGCCTCATCGAGAACCATGGTTACGCCAAGGAAGTCGATTGGCTCGAACGCCGCCTGTTCCTCAAGGGGAAGCCTAGCGACCGCCTCACCCGCTTCTCGAATCTCATCATGGAACGCAACCACCTCCATTTCGCCGCGGCGAAGAACACGAAGGACTTCCTGAAGAAATATGGCGAGAAATTCTTCGAGCTCTGCGAGAAGACTTACGATCCCCTCTACATGACGGTTCCCTTCTCCGAAAACATCAAGAAGAGCCTCGTGAAGAGCTTCGAGCTCATCATCGACCTTCGCTTCGTCGCGATGATCCTCGATGAGAACGAAAATCCCATTTGCTTCGGCCTCGTCTTCCCCTCGATCGGGAAAGCCATCCAGAAGTCGGGCGGCCGCATGACCCCCGCCACCTTGATTCGCTTGCTGCGCGCGATCAAGAAACCCCGGGTTCTCGATTTCGCCCTCATCGGGGTCGACCCCGCTTACGCGAACCGGGGCGTCCCCGCGGTGCTTCTTGGCAAGACGCAGGAATACCTCGCGATGGCAGGCATCGAATACGCGGAAACGAACCTGAACCTCGAGACGAACCAATCCGTCCAGAACCTCTGGAAGAACTTCGACAGCATCCAGCATAAGCGCCGCCGCTCATTCGTCCGGTCGCTTCAAGAACCCGGAAAAGAAGAAGCCGCGGAATGAAAAGAAGGCATGCGTGCCTTCTTTTTATGTCTGAGCAACGTGCAACGTCGAGCGAGTGAAAACTCCCCGATTCGCTCCCTTCGTCCCTAAAAAAGTGCGGTAAAAAGTACATAGCATTGTTGTTTTTACCGCTGTTTTCTCTATAATAATAACCGGAGGAATCCCCATGTACTATCCGCGAACGATTGAAAACACGCTGCTCAGGATGTCGAAAGAATTCGCTTGCTTGGTGATTTATGGGCCAAGGCAAGTTGGCAAATCAACGGTGGTTTCGCACCTCTTTTCCTCTTTTTCCCAAGTCACTCTCGATGATATCGATGATCTGGCCCTTGCCTTGGACAATCCAAAACTCTTTCTCGACAACTATTCTTGGCCTCTCGTCATCGATGAAATCCAAAAGGCTCCCAAGCTTTTGGATGAGATCAAAAGGCGGATTGATGCCCAAAAGAAGGAATGGCTTTTTCAAGGCGAACCGTATCGCCTGATGTACGTTTTGACAGGTTCGAATCAGTTCGAATTGCAACAGGGAATCTCCGAGTCCTTAGCGGGCAGAGCGGGAATCTTGGACATGAATTCGTTTTCCATGGCGGAGAAAGAACTCCGACAAGGGGAGCCGTTCATCCCGGATTTGGCGCTTCTGCAGAAGAAAGAGGGTCAATTGGGGAAGACATATACCAGAAAAGAGATTTTCGTTCAGATCTTCGAAGGCGGGATGCCAGAGAGGGTTCAAGGTATTTCGACGCGCGAGGATTTTTATAAATCCTACGTCACGACCTACATGGA
This sequence comes from Caryophanales bacterium, assembly GCA_028726925.1. Lineage (GTDB taxonomy): Bacteria > Bacillota_I > Bacilli_A > RFN20 > CAG-826 > Alloenteromonas. The sequence continues at coordinate 10,270 of JAQYPI010000138.1, forward strand.
AAAGGACGTGCGAAAACTCATCCAGGCAAGCAGCCTGAACGCCTTCCGGACCTTCTTGACTCTTGTGGCCCTTCGGACGGGGCAGGAACTCCATTACGACGACCTCGCGAACGGTTGCGGCGTTGATGCTCGCACAATCAAGCAATGGATTTCAATCCTCTCCACCTCGGGGCTCATTCTGCTTTTGCAACCATATCTCGCGAACGCGAACCGTCGCATCATCAAAGCCCCCAAGCTCTATTTCATGGATACCGGCCTTTGCGCTTATCTATGCGGGTGGCCGAATGCCGAGATGCTCGAGAACTCCTCGATGGCCGGGGCGTTCTTCGAGACCTTCGTCGTGAGCGAGATCGTCAAGAACTTCCAAGCTGCAAACCTCGATTACAGAAACGCCCTCTTTACCTATCGCGACATCGACCAAAAAGAGATCGATCTGCTCTACGTGAAAGAGCAAACGATCACCCCGATCGAGATCAAGAAAGGCGTTCGTCCGTCAAAACCGAGCAAGAATTTCTCCGTTCTTTCGAAATACGGGATGCCGATTCGAACCGGATTTGTAATCGACGCGACGGATCGCATTCGCCCGATCAACGAGAACGTTTACGCCATTCCCGTGGGGTTGGTGGATTAGTTGCGGTAAAAAGTACATAGCATTGTTGTTTTTACCGCAACATGGAAAAAGCGGTGCGAACCCGAAGAGATTGGATTCCAACATGAAAATACCCCTCCTCCTGTTTCCAGGATTTGGGGTAGGGGTGCAAACGAAGGGAAAGAGAAATCAGTTGTGCTCGTCTTCGAATTCCTTGGAGAGCTCTTTTTGCTCCTCGACGAATTCGTTGGCGGCTTTCACGTCTTTCTTCGTGACTTTGATATCGGTCTTCTCGTCCTTGCCGATCACGACGTGCGGGTAGGCGATGTCGATGCCCTTCTCGGTCAAGATGGAACGGTAAGCGCGGAGAAGGTCCCTCTGAACCTGGAAGCGGTCAGCCTCGTTGCAGGTCGCGACGATCTTGACGGTGACGTTGGAATCCTTGTACTCGGAGACGCCTTTGTAGAAGGGGCCCGAGATGATGCCGGGAATCTGGTCCTTGAGGCTCTCGAATTTCTCGTTGAAGAGTTTCTCGATGTATTCGATGGGGACGTCATAGGGGAAATCGCAGTCGACGGATGCGAGAGACGGCTCGCGGGAGAGGTTCACGATGTTCTTGATGTCGCTGTGATTCATGATCTTGATGTTGCCCGCGGCATCGAGCAATTTGGTCGTGCGGATGCCGATTTCGATGACTTCGCCACGGAAGCCGTCGATCGAGATGATCTCGCCCGTGTTGAATTCGTTCTCGAAGATGATGAACATGCCGGCGATGATGTCGGCGATGAGGGATTGGGCGCCAAGACCAACGATAAGGGTCAGGATGCCGACGGAGGCGATAAGAGCTTCCGTGTTGACCCCGCACGCCTTGAGGACGTAGATGATGACCGCGATGGCCGCGCCGTATTTGACGAACCCGTCGAGCAGGCTCACGACGGTCTTCGCGCGGTCGCCTTTCTTCGCCCGGAGGCGGAAGAGGGAACGGAGGATCTTCGCGATGGAGAGGATCAAGCACACGTTGATGGCGCTATTAACCGCGACTTGCCAAAGCTCGGGGGCGACTTCCACGATCTCCTCTCCTTCGACCTTGGTCTCTTTCACGATCCAGATGACCTTGTCGAAGAGGAGGGTCGCGAAGTGGGATTCCGGTGCCGCGAGTTTCACGATCACGAGGGCGAGGTAGGCGAGGACGAAGGTGACGGCGAGGCCGAGCCAGATCCAGTGCCAGAGATTCTTTTTGTTGATTTTGCTCATGTTTCTTTCTCCTTTCGCAAATCAATCAAGCGGATGCTTCTTGGATGTTCATTTCGTAATGGAAGGGGCAACTTTCCTTCCCTTTGACGGCAGTTGCTGCCTTGACGGTGTCCCCTAGCCCGTATTGGAAGATCCCTTCCCCGTCGATGGCCAGGTTGAATGTCCCGAGGCCATAGGAGGAGAGGTCGACTTCCGCGGAGGGAGTCCCGTATTCGCTTGCGAAGCTCGCGTTCGGGACGATGACCTCGAAGGGATCGCCCGTTTCCGGGGTGATCGTGAGGCGAACGTCCCCGACGACGGCTTTCCCGTATAGCGTGATCGAGAGGCTTTGCGTGCTGGAATCGTAAGAGGCATAGACGCTATTCGGGTCGGGGTAATACCCTTTCTCCCCGATTCCGAGGTACAAGGTCCCGGATGGCCAGCCGGCATCGAAGACCGAATAGGCGGTGTCCCCCTCGCGAAGCATCGATGCGTATTTGAGGG